>CAZYJD010000004.1:0-64426 GCA_964647785.1 uncultured Chitinophagaceae bacterium | reverse complement strand
TGCACTGCAAAAAAATAGCCGCACCCTTGGGCGCGGCTATCAGTTCTATCAGTTATGGTTACTTTGGGACTAGTGTGTGATACTCACTTGTTTGGTGGTAGTAGATCCGTTTGAGTTGATCTCTACGAAATACATCCCGGCAGGCAGTGCTGAAACATCAAATGATAGATTCAACTCTCCGGCACCTGCAATATTTCCTGAGGCTGTTCTCAGCTCCTGACCAAGTACGTTGATCAATCGCACCTGAACGGCTGCGGTTTCTGCAGAACGTACATCAACATTCATCACATTGCTGGAAGGGTTTGGATATACATTCACATTCGATGAAAGGCCTTTCAATTGAGGGGTACTCAACATGATTTCCTCTGCATAAACTGATTGAAGTACTTTCTTATCCGGTGCTTGCACCCAAACAGCCACTAAAAGATCATCGAATTCTTCTACGCTGTGTTCGTTGGTGTGGTTGATGTATTCAGCTGACTGGCCATTCAATGGCAGGCGATAGTCGCCATAGAATGTGTTTGAAAGGCTGAAGGTTTTTTTCTGACCTTTGGTAAGAGGGCCAATGGCCGTACCATTCTGGTTGGGGATCATTTTTTTCACCACATGTTCGAATTGTGTTTCGCCATTGCTTTTCACATTGGCGAAAGTGGTTTTTTCCATGATCACCACCTGCAACACATTGTTTCCGGCAAAGTCTGCCAATGGTTCAATTTCCACATCAATTTTAGCCGAAGTAGCCCAATAGTCAACCGTTGCGGTGATGCCTACAAAAGCCGGGATGGCTTTAAAATCGTTGTGTATACCTGTGGTAAGTGAGGATGCATTCTTATCCCACTGACCATCAATCTCGAGGCGTGGAATGGAGTTGATGGCATAATAACTTCTTCTGTTCACAGTTTCTGCAGTGGCGTAGGGGTCTCCTGTTCCCGGGAAGTTTTGTTGGTATTTAACCACCACATGATCGCCATTGAAGGGGGTGAGCACATTGTTCATATTCACGTTACCAGGGGCACAAGGGCCGCAGGTTGAACTGGTGAACACCTCATAAAGGGGTTTTCTCACCAACACATTTTCCCATGCATTGGTGGTGATGGTCACTTCATTGTTCGATGCATCGGCATCGGTGTTGCCATTGGGGCTTTCGAGCCATACGCGAATGCTGTATTGGCCCTCGGTAGAAGGACTCCATTGCACCGTATGCGTGAGGGTTCCGCTTGCAAGCGATGCAATATTGAGGCCGCTCAGATCAGCTTCCTCTGCAGTACCACCATTCACAGAATAATACATTTTAACCGAAGTGAGTGGATCAGAACCGAGGTTGCGCACGTCCAATTTGATATCGAAAGGACCATCAGCGAGCACGAGATTCGGAACGAGATCCACGCTCACAGCAGCCACATCATCGGTAGGCTGTGAACCGGGTATAAGCTCATAATAACTGTTGTCGGCAGAGGTTTCGCTATTGCCGCTAAGGTTGGCCAATGAAGGACTTCCCTGCACCATTACCGCCGTGCTTCCATCGATCTGCACGCCTGCAGTGAGGGTGGTTTTACCCGCGCACTGCTGGGTGCCCTGCACACAAAGGTTACGTTGGTCTACGATGTAAATTTTGTTGCTGGTTTCTTCAAGCACAATGCTCCAATAAGCCCAGCCATTGTTTAATCCCGCCTGTGATGCACTGTTGAACATCACCCAGTGTTGACGGTTGGGCGCACTACCAAAAGTCTTGCTAATGATGTAGTCTCCGGAATTGATGGCGAGACCCCAAACGCAAATACTCATATCAGGTATATCCGATGATGGCAAAGCTACATTCGAAGAAGTAGGTGCTTCTGTGGCATCTGTTTTAAATGTGAGCACCCCTGCAGGAGACACCTTGTAAGATGTAACTGCCTGACCGTTGAAATCAAAGGTGAAAGGGATGTTTTGGTTCGCAGTCCAAACAGTGGATGGACCGGTTGTAAGGGTTGACCATCCAGCAGAGATTCCTCCACCGGGAGGGTATTCAAGATCTTGATTCAGATTACCGGGGTTCATTCCAGCATTGGGCCACGGAATAACGTAGTACTGCCCGAAACTCAGGGCAGCAAAGGCCATAGCGAGCATTAAGGAGTAGATTCTTTTCATAGAATACATGGTTTGTTTTTAATGAAAAATGTTAGAGCGAATAATTTTTTTGTAACCTCAAGGTTAAATTCAGTTCAACGTTAAGAAATTTTTAAGCAAAAAATGCAAGTCGGTTCCTGAAAACTTAATCGAAAATACAATCACTTATTTTTGTGAGACTTGTATGATACTCAACGCCCTACTTATTGTTTTGGTTACGCTGCTTCTTTCCGCCTTCTTCAGCGGCATGGAAATAGCCTTCATTTCGGTGAATAAACTTCGCATAGAACTCAAGAGTCAGCAAGGTTTTTATTGGGCGCGCTTGCTGAGCAACTACCTCAAGAGTCCATCGCGTTTTATCAGCACCATATTGGTGGGCAACAATCTCGCACTGGTTCTTTTCAGTGTTTACATGGGCCGCATACTCGACTTTCCCATCAACAATACGCTGGTTAAGTTTCTGCTGGTTACGCTGATATCAACCCTGATCGTTTTAATTTCTGCAGAGTTCATTCCCAAAGCCATCTTCCGAATCAATCCTGCCGGTATCCTGCGCTGGTTGATTTATCCTTTTCAGATTTTTTATTTCCTGCTTTATCCGGTGGTTCAATTCACCTTATGGTTATCGCGTTCGATCTTATTCCTGTTCACGCGCAAGCATTTCACCGAAGAAAGTCCTGCCTTCAGCAAAATGGACCTCGACCACTACATCACAGAGCATCAAAACAGCGACGCAGAAGACCCCGAAATTGATACTGAGATATTAAAAAACGCACTGGATTTTGGGAATCTGCGGGTGCGAGATTGCATGGTTTCACGCACTGAGATCAGAGCCATTGACATACAGGAAAGCATACAGGCATTGGAAGTTCTCTTTATGGAAACCCGGCACAGCAAGATTTTGGTGTACCGCGATAGCATCGACAACATCATTGGGTACGTGCATCACATTGATTTGTACAGAAAGCCCAAAAACATCAAAGAGATTTTGCTGCCCATCCCCATTGCGAATGAAGCCAAGCAAGCGAGTGAATTGCTCAATGAATTTACACAAAAACAGCGGAGCATTGCATTGGTGGTTGATGAGTTTGGGGGTACCGCCGGCATTGTTACCGTTGAAGACATCGTAGAAGAAATCTTTGGAGAAATTGAGGATGAGCACGACGACGACGATGGCATCGTTGAAAGTAAAATCGGCGAAAATGAGTACGAGTTTTCAACCAGGCTTGAAGTAGACTACCTCAACGAAACCTACGATTTAAAAATACCCGAAGGCGACTATGACACTCTGGGCGGATACATCATTGCCCATCAGGAACGCATCCCCAAGGAGGGAGACATGCTGTATATCGATCATTTTGAGATCAAAGTTTTACAGGCGCTTGAGCAGCGCCTTGAAGTGGTGCGCCTTAAATATTTTACCGATTAATCTCAGGAGATGATTACTGCCAAGGAGTAAGTTTCTATCTTTGGACACAAACCTACATTATTCGCTCTACCATCCGACATTTAAGTACTGACTTCCCCGCATCTGTGGTGGTCTTTTTGGTGGCAATCCCGTTGTGTTTGGGCATTGCTTTGGCATCGGGTGCTCCTGCTATTTCCGGCATCATCAGTGGCATTATAGGCGGAATGGTGGTTACCATAATATCAGGTTCGGCCTTGAGTGTTAGCGGACCTGCAGCGGGCTTAACGGCTATTGTTGCTGCCGGTATTGTTTCTGTTGGCAGTTATGAGGCTTTTTTGGTTTCGGTGGTGATTGCCGGCTTTATGCAAATCATCTTCGGCATATTCAAGCTGGGATTTGTGGCCAAGTATTTCCCAAATGCAGTGATCAAAGGCATGCTTGCGGCCATTGGACTCACTTTGATTTTGAAACAGATTCCGCATGCATTGGGCTATGATAAAGACTTTGAGGGTGACGAAAGCTTTGTAGAAGAAGATGGACAAAATACATTCAGCACATTGATTGAGGCCTTTGAACATCCTGCTGCAGGCGCCGTGATCATTAGCTTGCTGTGTTTGCTCATTTTAGCCATTTGGCAAATACCTTTGATACGAAAGAGTTTGTTTTCAAAAATCATTTCCGGTCCACTGGCGGTGGTTGCCACAGGCATCATGGTCAATGCATTGCCTTTCATGGACGGCATGGGATGGACCTTGGCAGGCGATCATTTGGTGCAGCTGCCGGTAACTGAAAGTGGTGATCAGCTCCTTTCCAGCTTGCAAACACCTGATTGGTCGGTAATTTGGGTTCAAAAAGAAATTTGGATACTCGCCCTCAGCATTGCATTGGTGGCAAGCATTGAAACCTTGCTAAGCATTGAAGCAGTGGATCGAATCGATCCTGAAAAACGAATCTCGCCCCCCAACAAAGAGCTTTTGGCACAAGGTACCGGAAATATGGTTTCTGGTTTGATTGGCGGTCTTCCGCTTACTGCAGTAATTGTGCGAAGTTCAGCAAACGTTACAGCCGGAGGGAAAACCCGGTGGTCGGCATTTTTACACGGTTTGCTGCTATTGCTGGCCTTTCTGCTGTTTCCGAACCTGCTGAATAAAATACCCAATGCAGCCTTGGCAGTGATTCTACTTTTGGTTGGATACAAACTGGTTAAAGTAGAATTGTTTAAAGAAATGTATCGCATGGGGTGGGAGCAATTTGTGCCTTTTATGGTAACCATCATTGCCATCATGTTCAGTGACTTGCTCATCGGCATAGGCATTGGAACCCTTACCGGAATGTATTTCGTTCTGCGCACGAATTTTCGCAGAGCCGTGTACCTCACCTCAGAGGGGAACAATTATCTGCTTAAACTGAATAAGGATGTTTCTTTTCTCAACAAACCCATTATTCGTCACTACCTTCATCAAATACCCGATGGCACTTTTGTATTAATTGAAGCATCCAAAGCCGAGTTCATCGATAAAGATATTTTACAGGAGTTGAATGAGTTTATCAGGCAATCGGCAGATCGGAACATCACATTGGAATTAAAAGGTTTTCACAAAAAATATCATGGAATCATTTCAACGCCTCCTACTGGAGAATAAATTATGGGCAAAGAATCATCAGGAAAAAGACGACCTGTATTTTGAAGACATGTCGAAAGGGCAAAACCCTGATTTTCTATGGATAGGATGCAGTGATTCGAGGGTGCCTGCCAATGAAATAACCAACACCCATCCCGGTGAGATGTTCGTTCACCGCAACATAGCCAATTTGGTGGTAAACACCGACCTCAATTTGCTCAGCGTGCTTCAATACGCCGTTGAACAATTGCATGTAAAGCATATCATTGTATGCGGGCATTACGGTTGTGGCGGCGTAAAAGCATCGCTCTCACATCAAAGCCTTGGCTTGATGAACAAATGGCTGCGCAACATCAAGGATATTTATCGCTTTCATGAGCATGAGTTTAAAGCCATCCCCAATGAAGATGATCGGGTGGATTTATTGTGCGAGCTCAATGTGATGGAGCAGGTCCAGAACCTGTCGAAAACGAGCATCATTCAACGCGCATGGAAAAAGTACCAGGCACCCAGTTTACACGGTTGGATTTACGGATTAAAAGACGGATTAATCAAACCACTTTGTAGTATGGATTCTAATAGCAGCATTGATCCGATTTACCAGTTTAATTTCCCCGAACAAGATGCTGGCGATATTTAAAAAGTGTAGCCCTTGACCTTATTGATTTTAACCAGACTGCATTACTCGTTGCCAAATATCTCTTTGAGCTGATCGGCATCTATTTCAGAAGGTGCATCGATCATGGTGTCGCGGCCCATGTTGTTTTTGGGAAACGCAATGTAATCGCGAATGCTGTCTGACCCTCCCAGAAGTGCACAAAGGCGGTCGAAACCCAGGGCGATGCCTGCATGCGGTGGGGCCCCGTATTCAAAAGCTCCCATCAAAAACCCAAACTGTTCACGGGCAGCTTCATCGCTGAAACCAAGGAGGCGGAGCATTTTCAGCTGTAAATCTCTATTGTGGATACGAACGGAGCCTCCGCCAATTTCCACCCCATTGATCACCATGTCGTAAGCATTGGCACGAATGGCCGCAGGGTCGGAGTCCATCAGGTGTTTGTCTTCAGCTTTTGGAGCGGTAAAAGGGTGGTGCATGGCGTGCCATCTGCTGCTGTCTTCATCCCATTCAACCAAAGGAAAATCAGTCACCCAAAGTGGTTTGTACACCTCTGGGTTTCGCAATCCCAATCGCTTGCCCATTTCAAGACGCAGTTCAGACATTTGGCGTCTTACTTCTGCAGCCGAACCACTCAGCACCAAAATGAGGTCGCCATTCTTGGCAGCCGTGGCTTCTGCCCAGCTTTTGAGTTCTTCCTCCGGAAAAAATTTATCGACCGATGATTTGAAAGAACCATCCTCATTGCAACGGCAATAGATCAAGCCTTTTGCACCAATCTGCGGGCGTTTCACCCAATCGGTGAGTTCATCTATTTGTTTGCGGGTGTAGTCGGCAGCACCTTCGGCCACAATGGCGAGCACCAGTTCAGCATCGTCAAAAACCTTAAATCCCTTTCCTTTTACCGTGGCGCTGACATCTTGCAGCAGCATCTCAAAGCGGATATCCGGTTTGTCATTGCCATAAAGGCGCATGGCCTCATCGAAACTCATTCGCGGAAAGGCCTCCACCTCCACCCCATTTACTTCTTTCAATAAATGGCGCATCATTCCTTCGAAGGTATTCAGCACATCTTCCTGCTCAACAAAACTCATTTCGCAGTCGATTTGGGTGAATTCAGGTTGGCGATCGGCACGGAGATCTTCATCGCGGAAGCATTTCACAATTTGATAGTAGCGGTCGAAGCCACTGACCATGAGCAATTGCTTGAAAGTTTGCGGGCTTTGCGGCAAGGCGTAATACTGGCCGGGATTCATTCTGCTGGGCACCACAAAATCGCGTGCACCTTCAGGGGTTGATTTAATCAAGACCGGCGTTTCTACTTCAGTAAATGACAGGGAGTCGAGGTAGTTGCGCACTTCTTTTGCCACACGATGCCGCAGCAAGAGGTTGTTTTTTACTGGATCGCGGCGCAAATCGAGGTAGCGATAACGCATCCGAAGCTCCTCACCTCCATCGGTTTCCGCCTCAATGGTAAAGGGCGGGGTGAGGGATGGATTGAGTATTTCGAGTTGCGTGGCAATGATCTCGACATCGCCCGTGGGCAACTTTGGGTTCTTGTTGCTGCGTTCAGATACTTTTCCGGTTACGCGAATCACGAATTCCCGGGCCAAATTGCGCGCTTCGGCAAGTAAATCGGCATTTTGGGCCTGATCAAATACGATTTGGGTAATGCCATAACGATCGCGCAGATCGAGAAAGGTTACGGGGCCAAATTCGCGACGCCGCTGCACCCAGCCGCATAGGCTTACTTCTGTTCCGACATCTTCAAGGCGAAGTTCTCCGCAAGTGTGTGTTCTGAGCATAGGCGCAAAAGTAGGATTTGCGTTTGTAATTCAGGAATGTGGATGCCTAGGCTTCCGCCAAATCAATTTTCAGGAGGAATTTCCTAAAAAGAGCAATGTGGTCAATTTGAGCACGTCTATTTTTAGAATCATTTTTCACAAAACTTTTTGCCGCTCCAAAAAGTTTCCAAAAAGAGCTTGTCGCATCCGCCACGGCGGACTTCCCACCCGCCCCTTCTAACATACTTTTTATCAGATTTATAAATCTTCATTCTCATGGTATTGGCACTACATTGAGTTAAAAGGAACTTTCACTTCTTTGAGTCAATACAACTATTTGTTGAAGTATTTCTCTCAAAAAGAAAAGTCAGTATCCCCGATTTTCAAGGCCCTGGTGTATCTAAATCGTGAGTTTCTCATTTTCACCATACGTAAATGAATGTGGATGGGTGGTTTCCCTCAAGTGGGCATGGCTGTTTGCAGTCCAGCTTTTTTCAAAATGCGCCATGTTTCTACATTGTGTGTTTCTTCCTGTAAAAAAGGCCATAATTCCTGTTCGTTTTGAATGGACTTGTCATTGGGCACAAAACCGTACCCCCGATACACCCCGGATTGAATCAGTAAAAAGGCCCTTTCATCTTCATGCCTTCCGGGCAAAGGGTGGATGCCGGAATAGAAAGAAGACTGTCTCTGCGCCAAGGCCTGATTCAATAGGGCGTTGTGTTGTTGGGCGGTGGCTTCATCTGCGCACCAGGGGCAGGCATTGGGCCTGCAGGGCATCTGTTTCGATAAACCCAACAGATGGCGACAAAGAGCATGGTGTTGTGCCAAAGACTCCAGTTCCTGTATGGCTGAAAGTCGGTTGGGGAACACCCCTATTAATTCGAGGTACTTCTTTCTTCGCGCCACTTCAATCCTTAAACGCCCTTTTTGATCGTGGTAATGACACCAACCATAGGGATTGCCATCGTATTTCTGTGCTTTATTGAACTCGGGGAAATACTTTCTGATGGCAACCGACTCCATCAGTTCGGCGAGCAGTTCAGAACCACTGAGCTGAAAATCGACATCGGCAATGCGATCTTTCATTCGGTGCTTTCCGGGGCTGTACTCCCTGAAATGGCTCCAAACCCGTTGGGATAAATTCTTTGCCTTTCCTACGTAAATGACCTTGCCTACTGTATCGCGAAAAAAATAAACGCCAGGTTTCTCGGGCAGTTCCATCATCAGCTCCCGCTGCAAATCAGGCGGGAGGGTGTATTCCCGACGGTTTCTTTTTAGTTGATCTTCAATGACCTGGGGCCCATTTGCCAGCAATAGATGAAAGAGTTTCATGGTGGCCTCGGCATCTCCATAGGCCCTGTGGCGGTCGGTGAGTTGAATGCCCAGAGCAGATGATAGCTTACCGAGGCTATATGACTGCATGCCGGGAATTATTTTACGGCTCAGGCGAACGGTGCATAAACGAGCCAGGTTAAAAGGGATATCCAAACGCGCATATTCTGACTTAAGCACCCCGTAATCAAAGGCCACGCTATGTGCCACAAACACACGATGGTTTAACAGGTCGCGAAGGTGATGCGCCACCTCTTCAAATGCAGGGGCATCTTCCAGCATTTCGTCGGTAATGCCAGTTAGGTAGGTGATGTTTGCAGGAACCGGGATGCCCGGATTTACCAATGTGGTCCAATGCTCAATACAGGTTGTACCATCGGTCACAAAAACAGCAATTTCAGTAACCCGACCGCCCCCTGCCCCACCGGTGGTCTCGAGGTCTACAATGGCGTATTCTTTTGATGCTTTCAGCCCCATGCCCTAATCAATCATGGCTTCTTACAACATTTCATTGGCCAAGTTGGCCAGTTCGCTGCGCTCGCCTTTTTGCAAGGTTACATGGGCAAACAATGGATGCCCTTTGAGTCGATCGATGATATAGCTCAATCCATTGCTTTGCTCATCGAGATAAGGGGTGTCAATTTGATAAATATCGCCGGTGAAGATGATTTTGGTGTTTTCGCCCGCACGGGTAATGATGGTTTTCACCTCATGGGGCGTGAGGTTCTGCGCTTCATCGATGATGAACATGATGTTGCTGAAGCTTCTCCCGCGAATGAATGCAAGAGGGGTGATGATGATGCGCTTTTCGTCGAGCATTTTATCAATCTCCTTACGCTTTTTCTCATTCTCCCCGTATTGATTTTTGATGTACGAAAGGTTATCCCAGAGCGGCTCCATGTAGGGCCCAATTTTATCGCCGGCATCGCCCGGAAGATAACCGATATCGCGATTGCTCAGGGGCACAATGGGCCGGGCCAAAATGATCTGGTTGTATTTATTCTTTTGTTCCAATGCGGCCGCCAGCGAAAGCAATGTTTTACCCGTACCGGCCACCCCTTGCAGGGTTACCAGTTTAATCTCTTCATTCATCAGGGCTGAAATGGCAAAGGCCTGTTCTGCGTTGCGCGGCTTAATGCCGTATACATACTCTTTTTCAACCCGTTCGAAACGCTCATCCACAGGGTTGTAATAGGCAAGCGAACTGGTGCGACCATTCTTGAAAATGTAAAAGTGATTGCCTTTGGGTTTTTCAATGGAATCAATTTTCCCCACATGGCCGTCTTTGTAAAAATTCTTGATTACCTCTCCATCAACTTCTTCCAGATGCTTAATGCCGGTGTAAAGTTCTTTTACATCCTGAATCTTACCCGTTTTAAAATCCTCTGCAGGAATATTTAATGCCTTGGCTTTCAGGCGAAGGTTGATGTCTTTGGTAACCAGAATAACCTTGGCCCCTTTTTCTTCTTCTGCCAGGCGAAGAACAGAATTGAGGATGCGGTGGTCGTTCTTTTGATCGCCAAACACTTCTGTGGCATCGGTTTGTACATTTCCACCTCTGTGCATGAGAAACTTCAGCTTCCCTCCTTTCGAACCCTCAATGGGAATCCAGTCGTTGAGGGTGAAATTTTCAGCCATTTTATCTACCAGCCTAATGAATTCGCGTGCTTCATAATTTTTGGTGTCGTTGCCCTTTTTGAAATTGTCCAGCTCCTCCAATACGGTGATGGGTATGCCGATATCATTGTCTTCGAATGAACGAAAGGAGTGATGATCGTAAAGAATAACAGAGGTGTCTAACACATAAATTTTTCTCTCTTTTTTCTTACGTGGCATAGGCAGGTGGTTTATCATTCAAGCTTATGGAAAGGGATTAGAAAGAACAATGAAAAGTAATGCGCCTTTTGTTGAAAACTCATCTTAAAGCTTCAAACTCAGGTAACATTGAGGAAGAAGATTTTTTTAGGCATTCAAGCCTTGAATCGACATGACCCGTTTGGGGCTAATCAATGTCGTATAATCACCAGACGGGGTTCGTAGAGCTCGGTTCCCTTTTGGAGGCCAATGTAGTATTTCCCGGCGGCCCAATCGGATGTATTGAGCTGGAGCACCGAGGTGTTTTTATCAATCTGTCGTTTTTGAAACAGTCTCCCCAGCTCATCGGTAATTTCCAGCATGCGCGTGGCATCAGCGCTTTCAAATTGCAGGTACAACTGTTTATCAGCGGGATTTGGATACGCCTTTAGAGCGGGCACTCCCGAAACAGTTTCGGCGAGTGATGCAAAAAAATCGTGCTTACGAATGGCGAGGCAGTATTCTCCGGGAACAAGGTTTTTGATTCTAACAATGCCTCTTTTATCGAATAAACTTCCCCTGATCCACTCCGTATCTTCCCAGATTTGCCAAATTGCGGTTTGCTTTGGGCGGTACATGATGAGCAGGGAATCTTCCGTGCCCCTGATTAAATCGTCATCCAACCAGCCTGCAGCGAAATTGCCTTGAGGCGTGGTTCCGTTGTAGGTAAACCGCAAGGTATATTTATTCGCTTCAGTCCATTTCCCTTCCAGACTAAAATATCGCTGACGGGATAAAACAATGCCTTTGTTCTTGTTGAATGTATGATCGGGTGATACCCAGTGATGATTCACACGCATGAGGACTTCATCCCTTGCCGAAGTAGGGTTTTCAATCACAAAGAACTGTTGGTCTTCCGAAGGGTTGGCAATGGCCCAGCTGCTGTCTTTGAAATGCAAGGTGTAATCGCTGGTGGCAAAGCTCATTTCGCGATCGGGGTCTATCCACACCTGCAAGGGTTCTTTGGTAAAAACGAACCGAAATGTACTTAAGTCGCCGTTTACAAGTACGATCTCCCTTTCGCTGAAACTGCCGTCTGCAAACAGCACCCGCAAAGGAACCTGCACATTGCGATACAGTGCATCTCGGAGTTTCACCCTTTGTTTGATCTTGATTTCCAGGATCCAACCACTTCTGTCGGTCTCTTTACTTGTTTCAAAGACTGAAAAGTGGCCAAAACCGGTGCCATTGATGCGGTCAGAGAAAAAATCACTAACCAAGTCTACCCCCGGTTTTACGGGAAGGAATTTACCCAAATGCTGCTTCAATTCGTCCGTGTTTATGGTGCTTGCAGAAGTTCGCATCAAGCTATCAATGGCGGTGAAGAAAGCCGAATCTCCCATCACATGACGCAAGGCGTGGATGACATCAGCCCCTTTTTTGTACACATGCATGCCGTAGGTATTGTCGTGGCCCACCCCGCTTACCGGCAGAGCCGCTCCATCGCGGAGATGGGCGTAATGCAGGATGTTCTTATGATTGGCAGCCACCGCATTATCGTATGCATCTCTTCCATACATTTTCTCCAAAAACAAGAACTCAGAATAGGAAGCCCAACCTTCATTGAGCCACATTTGGGGCGCGCTTTCGGTGGTTTTGTGGTTGCCCCACCAGTGGTGCGCCAGTTCATGCGCCATGAGGGTTTCATAGGCCAAACCGCCTCCGGCCACTGCGTAGCGCGGATAGGCAATGTTGGTGGCGTGTTCCATGGCGCCGGCATTGAAGGGCACGAGGCTGTATCCGGCGATATCAAAAGGATGCGGCCCGTAATGCTCTTCGAAAATTTGCAAAGCGTTTGGCAAATGCATGAAAGATTGAAGCATGTTGAGCGAATCGGAAGGCTGTGCATGCAAACGAAGCTCGTAGCCCATATCATCCTGAGGGAGTACCTGTACATAGGGCCCAACGGCCACCGAGGCCAGATAGGTAGGAATGTCCTTCTTCATGTGATATCGCCAAGTGATGGTATTTCCGGAAGTATCTGACCCCTCAAAGCTTCCGTTGCATACTGCTTTCAGATCTGCGGGCGTGGTGATTTCAAAATCATAGCTTGCCCGATCGCAAAAGTTGTCTTTGCAAGGAAACCATACCCGTCCGTAGTTATGCGGCTCTGCTTCGAAGCCCACCCCAAGATTAAAGGCATAATCGCCGCTGAAATAAAACCCGCCCCAGCTGCCATCTTTTACGGGCTTTCCCTTGTAATAAATGACGGTGGTTACCCGGGCGGCGCTTTTTCCGGTTATGTTGGGAAAAAGCACCTGTGCATCCCTTTGAATGAAGGCCGTTTTTACCAAAGATCCATTGTTAAAGGATGCATACACACTATCCACCTCCAAGGTCAGAAGATCAAAGTGCAGGGTATCGATGGGGCCGCAATTCAGTTGTATTTCACAAAAACCGGCAATGGTTTGAGAATCGGGTTGAATCATTAGTTTGATTCGATAATTTGTGACGTCCATTTCACTAAGCAAAGCTGAACACGCATCTTCCTGAGCAGATGATTCATTGACGAAACCAAGCGTTAAGAAAATGAAGAAGGAGAACAACAATACAATTCGCCTTATATTCGTGAGAACCATGAGCACATTCATAAAATCAAAGGTAATGTTTCTGCTTGTCACATTCGGCTTATATAGTCCGGTGAGCAATGCGCAGATCACCATCACCCAACAACACATGCCCTCTTCGGGCGATACCATCCGCTACAGCAACGCAAATTTGTTGAACGCCGGCAATCCAGGTAACGGAGGGGCCAACCAGCAATGGGATTTCAGCAATTTAAGCCCAACGTCACAAGGTTTGTATGAATATAAGGCGAGTTTGCAAACACCTTACATTCTGAACTTCGGGTTCAATGCCATTGGTTTAAAAATTGCCGACACCTTAGGGCAGGGCCAGCTAACCATTACCGATGTTTATAATTTTTATCGCAAATCCAGTTCGGGATGGGACAATGTGGGCATTGGTTTTCGCTACAGCAGTTTCCCATTGCCACAAAGCGGTAAGCACAGCGATCCGGATGAAGTTTATGTGCTTCCGATGAATTACAACGACAGCCATCGCACCACCTTCTCGGTTGGCGTTCCAATCAGTCTGGGGCTATTTCCTATTGGCAACTACTACCAGAGTGGCACGCGCACAAGCGTTGTGGACGGCTGGGGCACCATCACCACCCCTTATGGAGACAACATTTCCTGTTTGCGGGTTCGCAGCATCATTGATCAATACGATTCCATTGCCATCAGTCAACCTGCTTTGAACTTTGGGTTTCCAAATTCACGTGTGGAATACAAATGGATCAGCACCAGCGAGAAAATACCCATCCTTGAGATGACCGGCACCCTTGTCAATGGTCGTTTCACGGCCACCCAAATTCGCTACCGCGATAAATACCGCGACTTGAGCAACTTTTTAACCCCTGAAGTAGATTTCACTGCAGATAAAACGAGTATAACCAGCGGTGAGGTGGTGAATTTCAGCGATGAAAGTAGCAGATTCCCCAACAACTGGGATTGGGCCATCTCTCCGAACACGGGTTGGGAGTTTGTGAACGGCACCAATGCCGGAAGTCAGAATCCCAGTATAAAATTCAATGCTGCTGGCACCTACGATGTGCGTTTGCGCGCAGGGAATTTGGCCGGGAACGGAAGCCTTACCAAAAGCAATATGATCACCGTTCAACAATCTTCTTCTATCGACCCAAGGGACAAGGGTGCATTGGTGATTTATCCCAATCCTGCCACGGAATGTCTGCACATCCAATATCCCACAGGCAATCATGTACTGAGCATTTCCAATGCCCTAGGTCAGAAAATGATCCAACTTGACAATGCATCCAACACAAGCACGATTCAATGTTCAGACTGGGAGTCGGGGATTTATTTACTCCATTTACAAACCAATGATCAAACCATTGTTCAACGCATTTTAATACAATAGATTTTTGAACCACATGAGGAAATTAATCGCAGCAATTTTTATTCTGTCAAGCATTCCATCCTTTTCACAATGGGCCCTTTACCGTTCAGTAGAAGCATGGGCTGAAAGCGATGCAACAGATGGGCATATCACCCTCCATTGGGTGAATGAGAGCTATCATACGGGTTGTCAGGTTCAACGCAGGGATTACTTATCGGGTAATGACTGGGGCAATGCACTCGCCAACCTTAATGCAGGCATCAACAGCTGGACCGACGAAAACACCGAAAAAGGTAAGCAGTACGAATACCGGCTGATTTGCACCACCAATAAATTGGATCCGAACACCAACAACACAGCCAATGTAACGGCCGTAGGCTATTTGCTGGCGGGCAATGAAACCATCACCCCACATCGGCGGGGCAACATTGCACTGGTAACTGAATCGAGTATCAGCGATTCACTGGCCGATGAGCTCAACCTTTTGGCATCAGATCTTTCAGGGGATGGGTGGACCGTGCACCGCATGCGTTTCCACCGAGATTCATCGCACATTGCCTTGAAGACAGAACTCATGAAATTACACAATCGTCTGGGTGCCGGCCTGCAAGCCATCTACCTTTTTGGCCATTTGCCCGTGCCCTATAGCGGCAACTTCAACGCCTCGACCTATTACCCACCCGATGCACACGTACCCGATCACAATGGTGCATGGGCAGCCGATGTGTATTACGGCGTGGTGAATGGCAATTGGACCGACAATATTACCAATGAAGCAGGCATCAATCGCGAAGCCAATAAAAACCGCCCCGCAGATGGCAAGTTCGACCAAAATCAGATTCCCGGCAAAGTAGAAATACAGGTAGGACGCGTTGATTTGGCCAATATGTCGAAATTCAGTAAGTCGGAAATTGAATTGTTGCGACAATACATTCAAAAAAGCCACGATTACCGTCATGGCCTCACAGCAACCTATGAGCTATCGTTGATCGATGATAATTTTAAAGGGATGGCAGAAGGTTTTGCCACCACGGCATGGACCTCATTCTCGGCCATGTTTGGTCCGGAAAACATTCGCACCACCGATTTTCTCCAAACCCTAAAAGATTCATCATTCCTCATGGCATATGGCTGTGGGGCAGGCAGCTACCGTTCCTGCAACGGCATTGGCACCACCGATGATCTAGTGGTTGGAAACGGAGCAGTGTTCAATTTCTTGTTTGGGAGCTATTTCGGCGATTGGGATGTGGAGAACAGCTTTCTAAGAGCCCCATTGGCCAGCGATAAACTCGGGCTAACCAATGCCTGGAGTGGTCGCCCCCTCTGGCAAATGCACCCCATGGCGCTGGGGCGAAATATCGGGGAAGTTTGCATGCTCAGCCAAAACAATACCGATCAAAACAAAGATTATTTGGGCATGAACTTCCGAAATACGGTACATATCGCTTTGATGGGCGATCCTACCCTCCGTTTGCATGTGGTTGAACCGCCTTCCAACCTTATCCTTAGCCCGATGGACAACGGCAAACAAGTGAAGCTGGAATGGACTGCATCGGCCGATCCGGAAGTGATCGGATACCATGTGTACCGCGGCAAAAAGGCCGATAGCACCTTCAACCTCATCATCAATCAACCGGTGATCAACACCAGTTATGTAGATGCAACGCCCTATGACGAGAATAGCTATTATATGGTGCGCGCTGTGAGACTTCAGAAAAGCGCCAGTGGCAGCTATTATAACCTCAGTCAGGGCATCCACGCCTACATTGATGGCATTGAAGGGGGAAGCGTATCCACGCCTGAAATTGCCATGCCTGCATTTAATATGTACCCCAATCCTGCACAGGAAAGCTTGCATATTTTCACCACCAAAGGCGGTGAGCTGCTGAAACTTTACGACATGAGTGGCAAGTTATTGATGGAAAAAGGTTCCGCCGAAAACGCACTCGTCCATTTACAAATCGGCCATTTGGCAGAAGGCGTGTACCTGGTGAATTATTTGGGACAAAGCCGCAAGCTGGTTATTGCGAGATAGTTTTTTGAGTTGGTAGTTGATTATTAAAGAGTGAATTGTTGGTAGTTTTTAGTGAATAGTGGCAAATAAATTGGGTTTCTGACCTCTGACTTCTCACAGATTACGCAGATGCACAGAGGTAAAAAGCCAACGCTTTATTGTTTCTCACAGAAGACACAGAAGGCACAGAAGGAAAAAGCTGACGCTTCTTTTTAGTGAATAGTTGATTGTTTTTAGTGAGTAGTGCCCTATAAATTGCGCTTCTGGCTTCTTGCCTCTATTAGATGTCACAGATGGGAAAAGCTGACGCTTCTTTTTAAGAGTGAATAGTTGATTGTTTTTAGTGAATAGTGGCAAAGAATTGTGATTCTGGCTTCTGACTTCTGACTTCTGACCTCTTCCGCCTGAGGCGGATGACCTCTACAAGTCTCACCTCTACCCCTTCGGGAGTCTGACAAAAAAGGTTGTACCCTCTCCTTCTTTGGTTTCGAACCAGATTTCTCCCCGGCTGTTGTCGACAATTTTCTTGCAGATGGCTAATCCCAGCCCCATGCCGCTGTTTTTGGTGCTGAAATTGGGCACAAATATTTTCGATTGCAAGTCAGGTGAAATGCCACTTCCATTGTCGGAAATAGAAACAAGCCAGCCGGAAGAGTCTTTTTGCAAACGCACCATAATGCGCCCCTCATCGCCTTCCGGAATGGACTGAATAGCATTTTTAATGATGTTGCTAAATACCCGTCCCATCTGCTCAGGGTCTGCAAAAATTTCTGCCTTTTCATTCGGCAATTCGCTGTGTATCTGCAGTCGATCTGTTTCGCCATACAGGATAATGCTTTTCTGCAGGAGGGCTTTCAAATCGCACTTTCCCGGATTTCCTGCAGGCATTTTGGCAAAAGAAGAAAACTCAGTGGCCAGCGTGCTCAGGCTATCCATTTGCTCAATCAGAACCCTGGTCACTTTGTTGAACATTTCATCAAGTTTGGGGTGACCGTCTTTCCAGGCCCTTTGAAGATGCTGGATGTTGAGCTTCATGGGCGTGAGCGGATTTTTGATTTCATGCGCCACTTGCTTGGCCATCTCTTTCCATGCACCTTCTCTTTCGCTTCTTGCCAAGAGATTTGCGCTTTCCTCCAGTTTCATAAGCGTGTGATTGTATTCACGCACAAGCTCACCAATTTCATCTTGCTGCTTCCATTCAATGGTCTCGTTGGGCTGTCCGAAACGAATGGCAGAAAGTTTTGATTTCAGCAACAGCAAGGGTTGAGTAATTCTTCGACTGATCAAAGTGGCCAAAGCAAAAGAGAGCAGAATGAGCAACACATAAATATTGAGGATGGCCGCAATGAATCCTGACAATTCGCGCTTAAGTGCATTGCTTTCAGAGAAAAAAGGCACATTGATGTAGGCCATTACCCGTCGGTTGCCATCAAAAAGCGGCATGTAGGCAGCAACGAAAGCATAGGCGCCAATTTCTTCCGTGTGAATGAATTGGCTCAAATTGTCGTTCTGAAGTTTTTCCAGAGCAGTAACATTCATGAGGGGGGCCAAATAAGCCTGCTCGTATACAGGCGATTTGGTGCTGGCGAGCAGTGCGCCCTGGGTGTTGAATACATTGAGGTCGGTTTTCTGCGCCTCAGCAATCTCATTGATCTCCACCAATAAGTCTTCCTGATTGGGCATTTTACCACTCACATCAAAGCGGTTTTGCATCTGAAGTGCCACATCACGCAGCTTATTGGTTAACAAGAGTTCTTCCCTTTGCTGATTCTGCCGATTCAAGAAGTTGATGTTAAACAGCACCGAAAGCAGCAAGCCTGCAACCGCCATGAACACCATGGCCAGGCGTATACGACTGCTTAAAAGATCTGGATTTCCGGTGATTTCGGGTAAAGACCATTGCTTGTGTGGTTGTATCGATCGCATCAACCAACGCAACAACAACCAGATTCCAAGCAAAGCTGCAAGCAAAACCAGCAACATCATAAACATGAAAGAAACCCAAGAAAACAATTGATACCACTTGCCAAAATTCTTGCTGATCACCACCACTGTCCATGGATTTTCAACCGACACAAAGTGATGCCAGTTCTGATCTTCAAATTGGCCATTGAAACGCTCCGCTTTTAACTGAAGAGGGTAAGGATAATCGCCTTTTTGCCGCACCAATTTTTCGGAAGAATAAACGGCATAGGAATACTGATCAAAATCAAATGGGCCATTTGTTTCCCGATTTCCGAGAAATGGCGGATAAAAGTAGGCCCGCTGTATGAATTTGGGCTGCAACAGTATGAATGTTTCACCAAATGAGCCCTCCAGGTCGCAATTCTCAAATTTTGCGATGTAGCCATTCAATTCTGAAGGGTGCTTGATGCGATAAAAATAGTTGCCAAGGGAGGGGTAAGTCTCAAAATTATAGACCTCATTGAGCACCCCTCTGGCATACAATTCATTGCCATTGAGGTTGTTTCCATCTGCATCGAAAGAGAAGAACTGCACATCGTATTTATCGAGATATCCCGAGAAATACAGCTGGCGCAAACGGCTTTCAAAACGCTCCCGATCGCGTGCATACTGTTCATAATCGGTGGGTTCAAGAAATTCTTCCACCAGCGAATTTTCAATTTGCCGGAGGATGTACTCACTTTCCAAGTCATTGCTGGAGGTTAACTTGGAAGCATAAATCTTCAGGTGCTCTTTTTCGTGCTGCTCCTGAAACTGCTGAATCAGGTAGGATGCCGCCACAATGGAAATGCTTAAAGCCAGAGACCATCTCAGTCGGACCGACATGTGACCGAGTTGGGCTGCCCCCAGAAGCGCTGCAAAAATGAGGGTGGAAGTCAGCAACTCATCCCATTGCTTGTTGCCGTCGTAAATCTGAAACAGCCAGAAAAAAATGAGCACCGCAATCAGGATGATCCATACGTACCACCGGCTCCATCGGCCCGGACGAACCGATGTGAAGATATATCCGAAGTAAAAGCAGAGCACAAAGCAGGCAAGCGACAACATCATGCTCAAAAAACTAAGGGCATCGAGGCTGTAAAAGTTGAGCAATTCAAAGGAAATGCTGGAATCGAGTATCAAACCCTTGACCAGATCTACCGAAAGATCTACCGTAAAAATCATGACCAGCAATACCAGAACAAATGGCGCCTGTTTGTTGGCTTTCTTCAGTGCAGAAGAACTTGCCTGCAACACCATGAATGCGGCAAATATGTGGAGCATTAAATCGCCAAAAGAAGGCAACAGAAAATTGCTTGCATATACCGCAGGATCGAAGAAATGCAATTCAAAAATGGGGTTGAAAATTTTGCGCACATACAAAAGCCATCGAATCATCAATACCGATGGGATGTACAGCGCGGGAAACCACCATGAACCACTTGAAGTTTTTCTTCCATAAAGGAAGAGTGCCAAGATCAAGAAGCCCATCATCAGAAAAAAAGTAAACAGGGCCGCATTGCTGCCTGGATTTACCAATTGCAGTTCCACCTCAGCAGCTTCAGAAGACAACAAAACATCTTGCTCTCGGAGCACTTTAGGGATTCGTAGGTGAAATTGTTCTCCGTTCAAAGTACTGATAAAATGATCTTCATTTTTTTTCAGCAGAGGCGAGAAAAAGTACTCGTCTTTCGAGCGCTCAACCACATACCAATGCGTAGGGGTTTGTTGCAAAAAGTAAGATGCGTGCACAGAGGTATCCGGCATCAAAAGATTGGAGTTCCAGGAAACAATGCTATCACCTGCTATTTCAAGGCTTTTCCAGTTGTTTCGCGATCCGCTCAGTTCTTCCTGAGCCAGGTTTTTAAGGTTAAGGGGAGTCTGTTTTCGCTGAACAGCTTCGTTCAGCGGAATCTGCAGGGCGACCGTTAGAACGGATAACACCCAAAAAATCCAATGCCATCTGTACCTAAACAAGGGATGAATTCTGATAGTATTTCAAAGGAATTAAAAACTCACTCACATATTCATTGATTGCCTCTTCGAGGGAGTATTGCACAACTTCATTGCTTATCTTCTTCCATTTCGACATATCGGCCTCCGTAAAGTACTGGTATGTATCCCGAATGTCGAGGGGGGTGTCAATGAAATCGATTTGGGGTTCAATATTCAAGGCGTTAAACACCGCGCGCACCAAATCAAGAAATGTTCTTGCTTCTCCTGTACCTGCATTGTAGATGCCACTTTCCGGGCGCTCGGTCATGAGCAATTCAACTTGCCGAATGATATCGCGCACGTAGATGAAATCGCGCTTTTGTTCGCCATCTTTGAAATCGGGATGATGGGAGCGAAACAATTTCATGTCGCCGTTTTTACGCACTTGGTGATAGGTATGAAAAATAACCGAAGACATGCGCCCTTTATGGTATTCGTTGGGACCAAAGACATTAAAGAATTTCAGTCCTGCCCAAAAGGGTGGTTGTTCCGGCTGCTGTAGCGCCCAAACATCCATATCCTGTTTGCTCTGCCCATAAGGGTTGAGGGGTTTCAACTGCGGAATGAGCTCATGACGATCGCTGAAGCCCAACTCACCTGAACCGTAAGTTGCGGCAGAAGATGCGTATATGAGCGGAACTTCGTGATCGGTACAGAAGGTCCAAATGGCTTTTGAATAATCCAAATTGAGCTCATTGAACAATTGCACATTCATTTCTGCCGTATCCGTTCGGGCACCGATGTGTAATACCCAATCAGGGACACCATAGGCCAATGGATCGAGAATATAATCTTTTCGATCGGCTCTTTTTATGTCTTCAAGCCCCTGCAGGTTGTTCCATTTGGCGGGATTTCCAAAATCGTCGACCAGCAAAAGTTCTACTCCTTTTTTAGCAAAATGCGCTGCCAAACAACTTCCAATGAAGCCTGCAGCTCCGGTAATTACCATCATAACGGCATCAAAGATACAGCCAAATGAAAAGAGGAAATTGGATTTGGCAATTGGTATATTTGCGCGATTCAAAAAAATGAGCGCCAACGGTTTGTTATACATCACCCGAAAAGAACATTTCAATGCTGCCCATAAGCTCTACAATCCCAATTGGAGCAAAGAGCAGAACGAAGAAGTTTTCGGCAAATGCGCCAATGAGTACTGGCATGGGCACAATTTTGATTTGTATGTAACGGTGAAAGGCAAACCCAGCCCAGAAACTGGCTTTGTGATGGATTTGAAGGAGTTAAAAAAGCTGATCAACGTGCTGGTGATTGACAAGCTAGACCACCGCAACATCAATTTGGATGTAGATTTCATGAAGGGCCAAATGGCCTCCATTGAAAACCTGGTGGTGGCCATCTGGAAACAACTGGATGCACCCATTCGTGAACACGGCTGCGAATTGCACTGCATTAAACTCTACGAAACCCGAAATAATTACGTGGAGTACTACGGTTAGTAGTCAATCTTCAACCATTTATAGGTACAGGCTCTTCTGTTTTGAAGCTGATTCAAGTGGATGTAATATAGGCCAGAAGGAAGTTCGCTTAAGGTTTGACCTTTTGAAAGATCAAGTTCTTTACCTTGGCTATCAAAACATGACAGCTCTCCTTTCCAGTAATAATTTTCTTGCAAGATTGCTTTTAAATCGGGACAAGCCTCCATGCTCAAATCTGGCCCAAGATTCATAGGCCCGCCTACTAAAAAGTCTTGTGAGAGTATTTCTGTACCATTTCTTTTCAATAAAACAGTCCATTCACCAGTAGGTATCTGACCATTGTTGATATACGACCAAAAGTAGTAATACCACCAATCCCTTTCCATATTAAAATCATATTCAAACCAAAGGCTGTCATTGGGGGCATACCACTGAATGGTTAACAGGTCTCCTTTGCGCAAACCTGACATCTGTGCCCATAACACCAGAGGCTCATCTTCATTTGTAGGATAGACGATGGGGCAACAAAATTTTTGATACTCCCTTTCTCTCAATTCATTGATCGTAGGAACCTTGTTGAGCATACCATGTTCGTAAAGATGAAAAGAACTATCATATGCGACTTCATTGATCCACAAACTTTGTGGGTTTCCGCAATTTCCTCTGAACGGATCGACCACAAAAAGACTATCATACCAAAGTTCAAAATGAAGATGTGGATCCGTGCTGTTGCCGCTGCTCCCAATCATTGCAATTCTTTGTCCCGCCTCCACAGAATCTCCTACACCTACCATAAGGCTGTTGGATTTAAGATGTCCGTAATATGAATGGTATTTATTGGGATGCCATATGGCAATATAGTTCCCCAATCCTTTGGCAGCAACTGACTCCTTTTCCCGATCGAAGAGCCCATCCTGAACGAAGGTAACACGACCTGATGCAGCGGCCAAAACATAATGTCCGCTGTCCATCTCAGGGAAACTCATGAGCGTGAAATCTGTTCCCTGATGGCCATCATAGGTTTTGCTGAGACATTTGTGATCTTGAATTCCATTGAACGCCCAGTCTACATAATTTACCACCACATAATCCTGGTTCATTTCACCTTCAACGGGCCAATTTAAGAAGGCTTGCCCTGATGCCAAGAAGGGGGTGAGAAAAAACAGAATGCGAATAACTATTTTTCTAATGGTGTGCATAGCTCAGGAATAAAGTTAATATTTCGCAATATTATGAGTCCTTTCCAAATCATATTGGTACTCGCCCTTTACTTCGGTTTACTGCTGCTGGTATCTTATCTCCGTGGAAGAAAATCGGATACAGACACTTTTTACCTGGGTAACAGAAACGCACCCTGGCCACTAGTAGCCATTGGCATGATAGGGGCATCGCTTAGCGGTGTTACGTTCATCTCAGTCCCGGGCTGGGTGGGCAGTACGGCCTTTGGTTACATGCAAACCGTTTTGGGCTATATGTTGGGCTATGCAGTCATTGCAGGGGTGCTGCTCCCTTTGTATTACCGCATGAATCTCACCAGCATTTACACCTACCTTGAACACCGTTTTGGCTTCTGGAGTTATAAAACCGGGGCGGCGTTTTTCATGCTCTCAAGGGTTATTGGCGCCAGCTTTCGTCTCTTCTTGGTGGCAAATGTGCTGCAGCTTGCCATTTTTAGTCCATTGGGCTTGCCCTATTGGCTGGCAGTGGCCCTCACCATTTTGCTTATTTTTACCTACACCTTTAAAAGCGGCATCGGCACCATCATTTATACCGATGTTCTTCAGACCCTATTTTTAGTGGCTGCCGTGATTGCCACCATATGGTACATCACCGGATCACTTGGCATTGGCATTGCAGACCTACCGGCATTCATTCGCGAACAACCGGAATCGAAATTGTTTCATTTCGATGCCAACAGCTCCAACAACTTCTGGAAACAATTCATTGGCGGTGGATTCATTGCCTTGTGTATGACCGGACTCGATCAGGATATGATGCAGAAAAACCTGAGTGTTAACACTTTGAAACACAGCCAAAAAAACATCTTGCTTCAGATGATTCTATTCATCACCGTAAACATCATCTTTCTTTCTTTGGGCGTTCTTCTGTACGCTTACGCCAGAGGTAATGGCATTGAGATTCCTGAAAAAACCGATGAATTATTTCCGCTCATTGCATTGCAGCATGCCAGCCCACTGATTGCGTTGTTTTTCATCGTAGGCCTTACTGCGGCAGCCTATTCAAGTGCCGACTCTGCACTTACGGCTTTGACCACCAGTTTTTGTGTCGACTTTTTACAATTCGGCAGTAAAAAAGCAACCAATACCAAGATACGCACCATGGTGCACATTGGCTTTGCCATTCTTCTTTATGGAGTGATTCTGTTGTTCCGCGAAATCAATAATGGAGCCGTGATCAAGGAGTTGTTCATGGCAGCGGGATTGACTTACGGCCCCTTGTTAGGACTCTTCTTCTTTGGTATACTCATGCCGCACCAGATCAATGACCGGGCAGTGCCATGGATTTGTATTGCAGCCCCCATTCTCAGTTACCTTATCCAGAAATTCAGTCCAAGCCTTTTTGGTGGATATCAGGTTGGATTTGAGTTGTTGCCCATCAACGGAATCATCACTTTTACTGCCATTTGGCTGTTCTCGCAAAACAAATCGCAAGAGAAGCACGTTGAGGAAGATATCATTCGCCCATGACCAATAAAAACGAAGAACAACGCATTAAAAAGGCCTTTGAAATCAAAAACTGGCCGGAGACCAAAAGCTCAGATAGCTGGAATATTTTTAAGGTCATGAGCGAGTTTGTAGAAGGCTACGATCGCCTTGCCCGCATTGGGCCCTGCGTTTCCATTTTCGGTTCGGCCAGAACACAGCCCAATACCCCTTATTACAACATGGCAAGGGAGATAGCTGCCCGCCTAAGCAAAGCCGGATATGGCATCATTACGGGCGGCGGACCAGGAATCATGGAAGCGGGAAACCGCGGCGCTAAAGACGAAGGAGGCAAAAGCGTGGGGCTCAACATCAATTTGCCTTTTGAACAAAGTTCAAACACTTACATCGATCGCGATAAAAGCATCGATTTCAAGTTTTTCTTCGTTCGCAAAGTGATGTTCGTAAAATATGCGCAAGGTTTTATCGTGCTGCCCGGCGGATTTGGAACCCTCGACGAACTGTTTGAAGCCCTAACCCTGGTACAAACCAAGAAAACCGCGCGATTCCCCGTGATTCTGGTGGGAAAAGAATTCTGGGCAGGTCTGGTTGATTGGATTGAGAAAACACTGCTTGAAAAAGAAAGCAACATCAGCCCTGAAGATATGTATCTATTCAAGTTGGTAGACACCGCAGATGAAGCAGTAGAAGCCATCATCGAATTCTACAGCAAGTACAGCATGAGCCCTAACTTCTAATTCACCTCAATCAATGTTGCGGCGATAGTCGTGATCGTCGTAAAAGTGTTCATCAAATTCCCTTTTACTCGGCACCCCATCTTTCAGTACCCGATAAACCATCCAGGCAACAAGAAAGGGACCTGCAATGAAGAAAGCCCACATGATTTGTATGGGAACATTGATCTGAGCCAACAAAGCATACGCAAAAAGTGCAAGCGTGGTAAACACCACAGGGAATCGAATATTCTCCACTTAAAAAATAACCAATTATCATCAAAATGGTTCTTGACTTAAATCAGCTTGTTGATTGATTTAGGTCATCATTGCGCGCTGCCTTCATGGGCATATTTGTGCCGTGCAATATGATATGATCTTTATGATCGTGAATGCTGTTGTTCTGCCACAATGGTTTTTGATGATTTTTTTTCCTGCTCGGCGTCCTACGCTTTTTCTTCTGAAGCATCCCATTTTTCCATTGGGTCTTTCATTGGCTTATTTGATTTTTATCGGTGGAAGCAGCATCGACCTGCAAAGCATGGGAAGCCTGAAAGGGCTCCGGTCATTGTTTAATTCTGAAGAGGCACTGCTTGCAGGTTGGACTCATTATCTGGCATTCGATCTGCTGGTTGGAAGTTTTCTGCTGCAACAATGCATGAAAAACAAAGTGCCAGTCGCCGCCAGGGTGCTGGTGCTACTGCTCTCCTTCATGTTAGGCCCCTTGGGTCTATTGGCCTATTATTCCGTAAGATTATTCCAGGGTAAACTTGAAAAGGCTTCTATCATATCTTGAGCGATCACGCCGTTCCTTTCCGTTGATCATTCTCTCGGCGGCACTGTTCTTTTTGCAAGGTATCACCTGCATGGTGCTGATGAATATTGATGGTCGGGAACTCATGGGCATCAATGTGTGGCTGAAGCCTGCCAAGTTCTGGTTCAGCTCATCACTTTTCATCATCAGCATTCCCTATTACATCAAGGAAGCCCATGCCAATAAGCAACAGACTTATGCAAGGGTATTTTTGGCCGCAATTTGGGTGCAGAACTTACTCATCAGTTTTCAGGCCATCCGCGGAGAGCAATCTCATTTCAACACATCAAATCCTTGGAGTATTGCCATCTTCAGCTTGTTAAGCATTGCCATCTTTGTGAACACCCTCTATCTGCTTTTCTTATTGCTCGACATAAGAAAAACCAAGCCCGATATGGATGATACCAAAAAACGAGGCATTTCTGCCGCACTGATTCTGGCCTTGCTTGCATGCTTGGGCGGGGGCGCTATGTCAGCCATGCAGAAACATTCCATCGGGGTTGATGATGGAGGTCCGGGCTTGCCCTTTCTCAACTGGAGTACTGTGGCTGGTGATTTGCGGGTGATGCATTTCATGGGACTCCACGCCATACTGTTTTTCCCACTCTTGTTGGCCTTCTTGCCCCTCCCTTATCGAAAACAGGGATTGCAGTGGGCGGTTTACTTGTACAGTGCTTCATTTATCTTGATGAGCCTGCAAGCACTTCTTGGCTTTCCGTTGTTGACCTTTCAGACCAACTGATCAGCAACTTGAAATATTTTTTTGTGGATAAATTGTGTAAATAGGATAAAAATGTCATTTTTACGTCCGATTTACCCAATCATTCCATGGTCAAGAACATTCTGGTTCCATTAGATTTTTCGAGGGGTTCGGAAAAAGTAATCGAAAAAGCCGAGCTGTATGCATCTGCCTTTCAGGCTCGTATTTGGCTCATTCATGTAACAGAAACAGAACCTGAATTCATCGGTTATCAAAGTGGTCCGAAGTACATTCGAAAAGGACGCGCTGATGAGATTAGGGAGGAGCATGTTCATTTGCAGCAGATAGCAAATCAGCTGAGAAATAGAAATATAGAAACGGAACCATTGCTTTTACAGGGGGATCCGGCCGATATGATACTTCAAAAAGCGCGCAACTTAAAATGCGACTTGGTCGTGATTGGGAAACACGGTTCAGGAGGCATATTTGACGTTCTTATGGGCAGCGTGAGCAAGCAGGTGGTAAACCGGGCTTCCGTTCCTGTGCTATTGGTGCCCGTAAAAGATGATTCAGTGTAGAAACCGAAGCAAATCGGCTTGTGCTGGTAGCGCGACATCTTGTTCGATATAAGCTATGAGTTGATCGGCCAACCAAGGGGCCAAGCTCACTGCCTTGCTTCCAAAACCATTGAATAGATAAAGGTTTGGATGCTCAGGATGTCGCCCAACAAGCGGTCGGCGATCCTTCACGGCGGGTCTAACACCTGCGCGGATGTTGAGCATCTTAAAATCTCCACCGGTCATCTCAGATGCAAAATCCATCAAACGCTTTTTGCCCTCTTCAGTCACCACCTCATCTGTTATTCGCCAGTCATAAGTCGAACCAATTCTGAATGTGTTTTCAGACAGGGGTACAATGAAATGCTGCTTGACAAAAATGGCATCTGAGGGAAAATTCTCAGAATGAATATCCAGCACCTCGCCCCGCATGGGGGTGAAAGGCAGCCAACGCCAAAATGGATCCTGAAACGGGCGTACCCCTGAGCATTGCACCACTGCATCGTAAGTATTTTCATTCCAGCCAATTTTTCCCGAAGCAAAATGTATCTGTTCCGGATGGAGCTGCTGCGGAAAAAACCTTCCACGTTCTTGAAAAAAGTGATGAACCGCCTCTATGAAGACCGTTGTATTCAACCATCCCGCTTGATTGACGGCTAAAAACCCAAAATCATGTGCTTGAAAATAAGCGTGTTCTTGAATAGGCGGGTCCGCTAAAAAGGGGGTGAATCGCTCATCAGAAGAGCGCGCCATCCAATCGTTTTGTTGTGATTGATCGTGTAAAAAACGCAACAGAGGCATGGGATGGAAAAAGCGTGCATTCAACGTCTGCTCCAAAGAAGGATAAAAGTCATAGATGGCCTGCCACGAATCGGCAACAGCCCAGCTCAGGGAAAATCGTTTGCCGGTGATGGGATTATAAATTCCTGCTGCCACCCGACTTGCTGCATTTTGAAATGGGAAATCGGCCAAATGCACTTCAACATTCTGCGCATGAAGCTTCATTGCCAGCACACAACCCGCTATCCCGCCACCATAAATCAGTACTTTGGCCATGGCACAAAGTTAGTATCGGCAAGTCTGCAGAAAAAAGAGGTAATTTGCCCAGCATTTATCAATTGAATCAGGCATTTGCAAATATGTACCGGGCTTTTCTGCTCATGGTTGCGCTGGGTGTTGGCATCAGTTTGCGGGCACAACAGCGACAAGCCGATAGTTTGCAACACCTGAAGAGAAACCTTTTGTACGAGTTTTCTGCAGCAGATATTTTTGCCCTCCAGCCCCTTGACAGCAATGGTGGGAAATTGCATGATAGCAGTTTCCATATGTACCACCGATATTCTCCACTGGTTGAAAAAAGTATCGGCTGGCAAGATCAAGGCTTAACGGGCACTCCTGTTCTGCGGCTTGACCAGGTTCGGCAGCCCGCTTCCGGCTTTGTTCTTTGCGATGACCATCAAGACATTTGGTGGACGGGCAATGGCGAACGGAAATATTACCAGACGCCCCTGGCTGTTACCGATCTCAACTATGCGCAAGGGCCGCCCAACATGCTTTACCTCGAAGCCCTGCACACCCAAAACATCCGTGCAGGTTGGAATGCAGGAGTGCACTACCGACACACGGCCTGGAATAATTTGTATTTCGACAACCTTCCCAACCGAGACCGAACGCGCATGGCTTCTTTGTTCAGCACGCGATTGTTCAGCAGTTATATCAGTGCTGACAGCCATTACGTGGCTTTGGCAGATGTTATGCTGGACCGAAATACCCTTCAGGAAAGTGGTGGCATCACAGACCCGCTTCGATTTGAACAACTCACAGGCAGAACGAGAGAGTTCAATAATTTCGCCCAATTGAGCAATGCCGGAAACCGATTTAACCGCAATGCCATTCATTTCAAGCAGGGCTTGCGACGAAAACTATTCATTCAACATCAGCTGGATTTGGGGCGCGATATGAATCGTTTTGAATACGGAAACACCGACACCTTTTTGCCCCCTTCACTTTTTAGCAGCACCACCTTTGACTCCCTCCGGCATTTCTATGCAAAAAACCGTCTTGAAATAACTAAAAGCAATAAGGATCATCGTTGGCTTTTGGGCTTGCTTCATGCGCATCACGACATTTCACAGCCACAAAACACCAATGCCAGGTACCAAAATACCGCCTATCGGCTAGGATGGGATATGCGCCGAGGCAGCCATTGGCAAACAGCCCTGAAATGGGAACAATACCTCACAGGCTATAATTCAGGCGATGCAGAACTGGCAGCACAGGGGCGTTACAGCGGAGAGCAAGGAGTGCTGGCTTTGGCCACCTCATGGCAACAACGGGAACCTGATTTTCTCTCACGATATTTTGTGAGCAATCATTATTTGTGGTTCAACGAAAGCTGGAACAAAGAACAGCACTTACAGCTGCAACTATCATGGCAATCGAAGGGCGAAAAATGGCGAAGCAGCATTGCACTCAGAAATACCGCGGGAATGGTTTATTACGGCAGCAATGCATTACCACAACAAAGCACCTCAAACTGGCAATATGTGAGCTGGACCAACCGCTTAACAATTAAGCGAGGGGCGTTCCGAAGCGAGCCGGAATTGTTGTTGCAAGCACAAAATATTGCATTGATTGGTTTGCCTGGCATATTGGCCAAGGTTCCGCTTTCCTTTACCTTTAGCTTGTTTAAAGGAAATTTGAAGGCCGAGAGTGGGCTTGATGTTTGGGTTCACAGCCCATTCATCATGAACTATTACAATCCTGTAAGTCGTCGCTACCAGCTGGGCCAGGGCACCGCATCGGACTGGCAGCTCAGGGCCAACGCCTTTCTCAACATGCAAATAAGAACGGTACGCGCTTTTGTGATGTACGAAAGGTTGAATGATTTCAGCGGTCAGGCCTTATACAGCTCTTATCTCATGCCTGATCTTCCAGGACAGCTGCGATTTGGTATTGGCTGGATGCTCTACAATTAAATTTTCTTCATTTTCCAGATTTCCACCCGCTTGTTTTTGTCGGCTTCAGCCTGATTGTTGGGATACGGATGCACCATGCGGGTGTTACTTAGGCCGATATAACTGAGGCGACTAGGATCAACTCCATTTTTTATCAGGTAATCATAAACTGCTTTGGCCCGCCGATGTGATAAATCGTGATTCCATATTTTCAGGCTTGGGGTTAATTCACGGTACATGGGGAAATTTACATGCCCCTGTATCTGAATGTACAATTCCTGATTGCTTTTGAGCATGACAAGCAATCGCTGTAAATCGGTCATGCTTTCAGGTTTCAGCACATCCTTATCGGTATAAAAGTAGATATTTTTAAAGGTAATCTTCTCCACCACTTGAACGGGATAGAGTTTAAAATTCAGAAACAAGGTATCGCTTGCTCTGCGAAGTTGATTCGGATCAACTTCTTTCACATCGCTGAGAAAACCATTCCTACTCACAATGACGCGAGCATTGTCGCTCACGCCTAGTTTGAGTGAAAATTCACCCTTGCGACTGCACTGGCCGAACAGATTTTGCCCCCCTTGCTCCATGGCGTAATCGGCACCCATTTTCTTACCGGTATGACCGTGTTGCACGCGGCCTATGACCACCACATTGCGTCCGTTCGATGCAGGTAGTTCATTGGCATACAGAAAAGTAATTTGCACCCTTCTATTGAGGCGCTTGTCATCAGAAACGGGCATGCTTTCACCAAAAGACTTCATTTGAATCATGCGTTCAGGTACGCCTTGCGACATCAGATAATTGCGGGTGTGCTCAGCACGCCGGCGACTGAGGGCCTTGTTGAAGTCATCATCCGAATCGGAATCGGCATGACCTGAAAGATAAACCTCGCGAATGTTGCTGCTTCCCAGTTCAATGATCTTCTGCCGGATGCTGGAGGCCGCATCCATGTCTATTGCATCTTTGCCTGAATCGAAATACACATCGAAATGATAGGTGCGAAAATCTTGGGCAATTAAGCTCAGTGAGCCAAGGATGAGCAAAAAACTTAGAAATGTTGGTTTCATCAGTAGGCGGGATAATTGATTTCGCTTATTCAAAAAACGCACCTTTGATCGAATTCCCCTAAAAAAAATGAATCCCGGCTACTACCCCGGGATTCAAAACTCAAAGATAAAATACTAAACTACTACTTATGATGAAAATGTACCCTGAGGTACGCCATCTTCATATCAGTAATCATGCCAAGAAAGAACGTTTATTAATCGCTTGTATTTTAGCGACTTAGGGAATTCATGATTTTTACAATTTCCTATTTTGGGAAAAAAGTTCCATCATAAGGAATTGTTAAACTTATGGAACCCGCTCTTATATTCGGGACATGAAATTAAACGCTATTTTAAGTTTGGCAGTGATGATTATGTTTTCAGCGGCCTGCACCCGCAACAAATCGCACAGTTCTGATCAGCCCAATAACGCCGCTGACAGCGCAGCCATTGCAGCTTGTTTCAAACAGCAACTAAACAGTTGGAATGAAGGAGACATCGAAGGCTTCATGAAATACTACTGGAATAGCGACCGCTTGCAATTCATCACAATCAAAGGAGTAAACCGAGGTTGGGATCGTGTTTTAGAAAATTACCAAAGAGCATTCCCAAATAAGGAAGCCATGGGGCGACTTGAGTTTAAGACGGACGAGTACCGGGCACTGGGCAACCAATTGTATCATACCACGGGGCAGTGGGTGGTGCACCAACAAGATAGCTTTCGTTCGGGCTACTTCTCATTGATTTGGAAATACTTCCCAGAAGAGGGCTGGCGCATCATCATTGATCACACTTGGTAAATCGGGGCATCAGTTCCACGAACCAGCCTCGATGGTCCAACCAAAGTCATCGCTCATTGCACCGGTTTTAATCTTTTTCAGCAGGTTTCCCAGTTCATGGCTGCGTGTTCCTTCACCAGTGGGCAGCTCAATATCTTTATCGCCAATGCTAATAAGTGCGATTGGAGCGATGGTGGCGGCAGTTCCAGTAGCGAAGGCCTCCTTCAGTTGAGATTGTTCTGCTGCTTTTAAAAGCTCAGCAACTTCCAGTGGGCGTTCCTGAACGGCAATGCCTTTAGCGCGCGCCAATTCAATGATGCTTTCACGGGTAATCCCCTCCAGTATGGTTCCATCAAGGGCAGGGGTAATCAATTCATTGCCAATCAACGCAAAAAAGTTCGACGTACCCAACTCTTCAATGTAGCGATGCTCGAGGGCATCGGTCCACAGCAACTGATGATACCCTTTCTCTTGTGCTAAACTTGCCGGGTACATCGCTGCTGCATAATTGCCGGCAGCTTTGGCAGCCCCTACACCACCTTTTGCCGCTCGTACAAATTTGGTTTCCACGCGAATGCGAAGCGGTTCACTGTAATAGGCCCCAACCGGACAACTGTAAATCATGAAGCTGTAACGTGAAGAAGGCTTCACGCCCAGGTAGTCATCCGTACCAATCATGAACGGACGTATGTACAAAGCCCCTTCCGGATCAGCAGGCACCCAATCGGCATCCAGTTCAAGTAGTTTTTTCAAGCCTTCCCTAAAATACTCAAGCGGCAATTCTGGCATGCACATTCGCTGGGCAGAGCGGTTCAGGCGTTTCCAATTCTCCTCAGGGCGATAGAGCAGTATTTCACCATTGGGCGATTTCTGCGCCTTCATCCCCTCGAAAATGGCTTGGCCATAATGCATGCACGAGAGTGAAGGCGAAAGCGATAGAGGGCCATAAGGCTGAATGCGCGCATTGCACCATTTCCCATCTTCATAATCAACGATGAACAGGTGATCGGCAAATACCTTCCCAAAAGGGATGTTACTGAAATCAACAGCTCCTATGCCTGATATCTGCTTTTTGGTAATCTGAATTTCTGCCATATGTATATTTTTGAACTTTTCTGAGCATCAAGAGAGACCCCCAGATAAATGATGCTGCAAATTTAAGAGCCTAAGACCTAGTTCACGAATGACCGAAGAAAGTATTGCCGATCCTTTTGAATTGTTTTACGAAGAGGAGATATATTTCCCCTTTGAAGTGCAAACAGAGGTAGCTGCGAAAGCGCCTGAGAAGAAACAGCCTGCAACTGCGCCCGACAAGGAAAATGCCCCTCTCAAATTGGCGAGTGTATTTCATCAGAGTACGGATAGAAACGAGCAGCGTTTTTATGAAAAGATACTTCAAGCCATTGGCAGGCTGCGCAGTGGAACGGCTGAAACTGAAATGCTCAAACCCGAACTGGAAGCCTTGATTCAATATGCCCTTGAACAAAAAGCCGGCGGACTGATCATCTGGGGCTATGCGCCTTCTGATTTTGGGCTGCAAGGAGATCGCTATCAAATCATTCAAAGAAACGAAATCAAGCTGCTCTTTAGCCACTCATTGCGCGAAGTTGAAAACGACCGAAGCAGTGCCCTGAAGCGGAAATTGTGGTCGGTTATTCGCGAGCAATTTCAGGCGTGATCGGCCTGCAACCTGTCGGCCCGATGAGCAGGCGTGGTAAAACGATTCTTTTCTTTGCTTTTCAGTAATGACTTTCTGTTGGAGAGTATTCTCGTAAAAACTGTTGCCAAAATAAGCGGAGGCAAGAGCAGGTAATTCCCGGTGATTTCACAGATCATAATGATTCCGGCCAAACTGGCACTGGCCAAGCCAGCATAAAAAGCCCCCATGCCCACCATGATGTAGGATGAAACAAAAATTTCAGATTCGGGATAAACGTATTGTGCCAAGGTGCCCACTGCAGCACCCAACATGCCACCGATAAACAAGGAGGGTCCAAAAACACCGCCCGAGCCACCTGTGCCCAATGTTAGGGTGGTTGCAATCACCTTAATGAGTGCGATGAGTAAAAAAGCGAGCGCCACTTGCCATGCTTCGGCGCCAAAATAGCCGGGCAAATTGCCTTCAAAAATCAATTGAATATAATCCTCTCCAATGCCAGTGATTTCAAAGAAGAACAGCGAAATTACCCCCACCAGCAGTCCACCAAAAGCGGGCTTAATCCAACCGGGCACATGAAATCTTCGAATGAGGTTGCGGGTATCCTGATAGCCCTTGATCAAAAGGTAGCCATAGGCAAAACACAGCAAGCCCAGTAAAATGTAAAACAGCAACTCCTCCACATGCAAAAAGGCCACGCGCCCCACATGGTAGAGTTTCTCTGTACCCGAATAGCCGGTGTAAATCAAAAATGCCACCACCGAAGAAATGAAACATGGAATAACGGCTTCACTTTCTATATCTTCTTTGTACACCATTTCCACCGTTGTGAGTGCGCCACCCAGAGGTGCCTTAAACACTGCCCCCAGTCCTGCGCTTGCCCCTGCCAATAAAAGGGTTCGCCTTGCGCGGCTTCCGGCTTTGAATACATCTGCGATAATCACGCCCAGTCCCGCCCCAATTTGAGAGATTGGGCCTTCGCGACCGGCACTTCCGCCGGTGCCAATGGTAAACAAGGTGGCAATGGTGCGCACCACCGGATACCGTCTTCTCAAATGGCCATCGCGCCGGTGAAAACTGTTGATGAGATAATCCATGCCAATGCCCAGGGTTTCCTTGGCCAGGAAATTGGCGGCGATGCCTGCGAGCAAGCCCCCTAATGTTGGCAAGAGCAATAGCAACCACACCCGTGGGCGCATCCAAAAATCTTGATAAAACACCTTGCTAAAGCTCTGTTGGAAGCTCTGTTCGAACACCACTTTTTGCTGGTGCTGGCTTCGCACCCAGTCAATTACCAGATCGAGTACATAACTGAAACCAATGGCTGCCACCCCAACCAGTAAGCCCGTGAGCGCTGAATAAGCGTACACATGCCACGAGCTGGTAACTTCCAGTCTTTTGCCCAGTTTGCGGGTGAGTTCTTCAGGCTTCATGCATCATGGTATCAGGCGCAGCTTTGCAAACTTAAGCACCAACATTTTATCGCCAAATTGCTCAAAATTCACACTGGCCTTGCGGTTTTCGGGCAGACCCTCTACTGCCGTAACCACTCCTTTACCGAAGCGTTGGTGTTCTATTTTTTGCCCAACCTCTAAATCGCTCACCGCTTCGGGTTTAAAATCGGGGATGGCTGCTGGCTTTGGCCTTTGTGGGGTGTAGCTCTTTTTGTAGCTATCGCTGTTTGAGCTGCGTTGCTGAGGACCCGACCACCGAAGGCCCGAGCGATTGCCTCCATGGTTTCTTTGTTCGAGTGGAGAACGGCTCTGCGACTTTAACATTCGAGGGTCCATTTTTAGGTAAGAGGGGTCGATCTCTTCGATGAAACGACTCGCCTCGCAAGGCAAAAGGGTGCCAAAACGAAACCTGCTGGTGGCGAAGGAGAGGTTCAGTTTCTTCTCAGCACGTGTAATGGCCACATAAAACAAACGTCTTTCTTCTTCCAGCTGTGAACGATCTCCCAGGCTCATTTGTGAAGGGAAAAGATTTTCTTCAAGGCCGGTGATATAGACATGTGGAAACTCAAGCCCCTTTGCCGCATGCACGGTCATCAGGCTTACTTTATCCGTATCGTCGTCCTGCCGGTCGGCATCGGTAAGCAAGGCAATATCTTGCAGGTAATTCGATAGCGATTTCTCCAGCTCGCTCTCATCGTCCTCTACGAATTCTTTTACCCCGTTCAGCAATTCTACCAGGTTTTCATATCTGCTGATGCCTTCAACTGTTTTGTCTTCATTGAGTGTTTTCAAAAGGGTGGTTTGTCTTGCCACATGCATGGCCACCTCATAGGCGTTGTTCTGTTCCGCCAAAGCCCTGAAACTATTCATCATCGTGGCAAAATTTTGCAGCTTTTTAACGGCTGTTTTCAGCTCGGCATGGGCATGCGCGTTTTCTATGATATCCCACACGCTGCACTTGAATTGATTGGCCAGCAGAATGAGCCGATCAAGGGTGGTGTTGCCGATGCCCCTGGTGGGGTAATTGATGATTCGCTTGAGTGCTTCTTCATCTTGCGGGTTGATGATGAGGCGCAAATAGGCAATCATATCCCTGATTTCTTTGCGCTGATAGAAAGAGGTGCCCCCGTAAATTCGGTAGGGAATGTTTTGCTTTCTCAGGGCTTCTTCAAGGCTTCGCGACTGCGCATTGGTGCGATATAAAATGGCGAATGCACTGTTGTGAAGCTGGTTCTTCATCTTCTCTTCAAAGATGCTTTGAGCTATGAGCTTTCCCTCTTCGTTATCGGTCACAGCGCGCATGAGATTTATTTTCTCCCCTTCATCATTCTGGGTCCATACTTTTTTATCGAGCTGTTCTTTATTACGGCTGATGACGCTTCCTGCCGCTTCAACAATCACTTTGGTTGAGCGGTAGTTTTGTTCCAGCTTAAATACCTTTAAATCGGGATAATCCTGTTCAAATGACAGAATGTTGCGAATGTTTGCCCCACGGAACGAATAGATGCTTTGGGCATCATCGCCCACCACACAAATATTTTCATGCACTGCTGCCAGACGTTTGATGATCATGTACTGGCAGTGGTTGGTATCTTGATACTCATCCACCATCAGGTATCGAAAGCGATGTTGGTAGCGGTTGAGCACATCGGGGAATTTATTGAGGAGCTTGTAGGTATTGAGTAATATGTCATCGAAATCCATGGCCCCGGCACGGAAACACCTTTCCGAATAGGCCTTAAAAATATCGCTGATGTGTGGCCGACCGGTTGAGGCATCATAAGAAGTAAGTTCAGAAGCGCTTTCATAGGCCGCTGCTGTAATGAGATTGTTTTTAGCGCTGGAAATTCGCGAAAGGATCACCCCCGGCTTGTACACCTTATCATCGAGGTTGAACTCTTTTACAATGGCCTTGATCAGACTCTTGCTATCGTCGGTATCGTAGATGGTGAAATTGGTGGGATAGCCCAGTTTATCTGCTTCAGCCCTCAGAATGCGCGCAAAGACCGAGTGGAAAGTACCCATCCATAAGTTCCTCGCCTCTGAGCCCACCACTTTTTCAATCCGCTCCCGCATTTCTTTGGCGGCTTTGTTGGTGAAAGTGAGGGCGAGAATATTGAAGGGATCCACCCCATTTTCCATCAGGTAGGCAATGCGGTAGGTAAGCACCCTTGTTTTGCCGGAACCAGCACCGGCAATAATCATCACAGGCCCTTCTGTATTTACCACTGCCTGTTGCTGAGCATGGTTCAGTTCGGCAAGATATGCGCTTTGTTTATTCATTAATCTCGTCAAAATTAGCAAGGAGGTTGGGAAAATCGGGGAATTATCATCCTCCTTTAATTCACAGATTCTGCAAAGTTTTACCAAATTTGTCAGCTCTGAAAATTTAGTGCAGTGAAGATCGAGAAGCTCCCCCATATCGAAGGCCCTTTGATCATTGAACCTCAGGTGTTTGGTGATTCAAGGGGATATTTTTACGAAAGTTACAATGAAATTGCCTTTTCGCTGGCTTCGCTGCCCATCCGTTTCAGGCAAGACAATCAGAGTAAATCTTCTAAAGGGGTGTTGCGCGGCCTACATTTTCAATCGCCTCCCCATGCGCAAGGCAAGCTGGTGCGGGTGGTGAGCGGGCGTGTGCTGGATGTGATTGTAGACATCCGAAAAGCTTCACCCTCTTACGGCAAACACTTCAGCATTGAACTCAGCGAGGAAAATTTTCGAATGTTATGGGTGCCTCCGGGATTTGCCCATGGCTTTGTGACCCTGGAAGACAACACCCTCTTTTTGTACAAATGCACCGAGGTGTACAACAAAGCTTCTGAAGGCGGACTGATGTGGAACGACCCAGCATTGGGAATTGACTGGGGTTTTGATAACCCTCTACTCTCAGCCAAAGACCTCAATTATCCCTCCTTCGAACAATTTCAAAGTCCGTTTTAACGCATGAACAAGCAAATACTACAACCCGAAATCGCAGAACTGGTAGAAAAACTGAAAGACAAATACGCGCTTTCGGGCCAGGATTTGAGCTCCTATCTCGAAGGATTGCTGTACACGGAATACACCCCTTACTGGGATTACATTCACCTCGACACCCTGCTTACCTTGCAGAAACCGAAGACCGCTTTCCCGGATGAACTCATCTTCATCATCTACCATCAGATTACGGAGCTTTACTTCCGCATGATCTTGCATGAACAAAAGCAAATCTGCACCGATCGGGCAGTGGATGCAGCGGAGCTAAAAATGAGGATTCTGCGCATCAACCGGTATTTCGATGCCCTTACGCAGAGTTTCGACATCATGTCGGAAGGGATGGAACCCGAGCAATTTCTCCAATTCCGCATGGCCCTGCTTCCCGCCAGTGGGTTTCAAAGTGCCCAATACCGCATTGTGGAGATCTATGCCACCCCGTTTATCCGTTTGGTGGACAAAGATCACCGCCATCAATTCGATGCGTCATCAGACATCGCAGAGATGTTCAACTACATCTATTGGCAAGCCGGAGCCACCGAATTGGCCAGCGGCAAAAAAACGCTCACCTTGGAGATGTTTGAGCAGAAATACAACACCTCTTTTCTGGAAACAGCCAAAGATTTGCAAGGGAAAACCCTTTGGGATAAGTACCAACAATTGGGGCAAAAAGACGCCGAAATTGAACAGGCACTACAGGCACTTGATTTAAACGTGAATGTGAACTGGCCCCTTGCCCATTACAAAACAGCTGTTCGCTACCTGGCACGCGACCCGGAAGATATTGCAGCTACCGGTGGTACGAATTGGCAGAAATACCTGCCGCCCCGATTCCAGAAACGTATTTTCTATCCCGAATTATGGACCGCCGAAGAATTGGATAACTGGGGGAAAAAATGGGTTTACCGCAATGTGTTCAAATCGGATGAAGGTTAACAACAAGACTGCAACTGAAACGTTCTATGACTATGCAAGTAAACTTTTTTAGGATTTTCGTGGCCCTTGTTCTGTTTTTGCCCTTGGGGGTGAATGCACAGATCAAAGAAATCAATCCAAATGTGCAGTGGACGTATGTAAAAAATCAAAAGCTCGCGGCTCTTGACGGACAACTGTATCAGTTTGAGTTCCCCATTGAAAAAGGCTATGATTACGTGATCAACCTGAACCATGGCTTGAAAGGAGCCAAAATTGACCTAAGAATTTTGGACCTGCAGATGAAGCCAGTGGTTGAATACCATACCGAAAGTTCTGACGATAGTTTCATGTACGAGTTTGATGTGACCAACAACCAAACCTACATCATTTACTACTTGGTTTCAAAAAGAGAGCAGAGCGACGAAACCATCCCCCTTGAATTAAATATCGTTCGCAGGCTAAAAACCTGATCAGAGAAAGAAATGGAAACTGTCTCCGCGGAGGCCCACACGAAGTGTTTCCAGTGGAATCACCTCTCTGGGGGCAATGTTACCGAGGTTCACATTGGTGCCGTACAATTTAATGAACCAAACCTGCTGACTTTTTTGAGGGGCTTCCCATAAAATGGTTTCCTGAGGTATGCGGGTGAGAATTTCCTCCACCAATCCCGAACGCACCTCGCCGGTGCCGCGGAAAATACCTACAGTGCCACTCTCTCTGGCTTCGGCAATCACCTTCCATACACCTGCTTGTATTTCAGCCTCCATCATGGCAATCCACTTATAAGGCGGGATGATTTTTTCTGCATCCTTCGAGCCCACTTCCGACAACACCGTTACTTGCTGGGCAAGGCGTCGAATGTACTCGCATTTTTCATCCTCATGAATCTCAATGGAGCCATCAGAAACTTCTGCATGGGTTAGAGAATATCGATCGAGCAAACGCAGATAATCTTCAAATTGATTTCTGATGATAAAAGCTTCAAAGAGGGTTCCTCCAAAATAAACAGGAATACCTGCAGAGCGGTAAAGGCTTAATTTTTCCTCGAGTTTTGGGGTGACAAAAGAGGTGCCGAATCCCAGTTTTACAATATCGGTATAGTCTGCGCTTACGGAAAGAAAGTCTTCCACTTCTCTCAGGCTCAAGCCCTTGTCCATGACCATGGTGATGCCACTGTTGCGTGGCTTGGAAGTTCTTTCGGGAAGATTGCTCAGTTCAAAATTCATGTTTGGCTGTTCTCGTTTCTGTATACATCTATGATTTCCCAGATGGTTCCAACGTTTTGGAGCTCCGGCGCGTGCAAAAATAGCAGAAAGTGATCGTCAAACTTTTGTCCCAGTGCTTTCTCCAAGTACTCAATGCCTTCGAGGCTATCGCCCATGATGAAATGGTAGGATGCCAAACGGTAGCAAATGGCCGCTGTTTCGGGGCAATATTCCAGTGCCTCATAAAGGCAGCCGAGGGCTTCGGCATAGTGATCGGTTTCGGCATAAACCGTTGCCATGTTCAGCCACACCTCTTCATCAGCCGGCGATTCTTCCGTGAGCAATTGATAGATCTCCAATGCATCTTCAAATTGGCCCATGCCAATGAGTATTTCTGCCTTATCCATCTGGTAATCGGGCATGTCGGGCTCTAGGCTAATGGCCTTGTTGATGTAATGCAGGGCTTCTTTAAATTTGTCTTCCTGTTTGTAACAGATCGAAAGACCATACCATGCCTCATGTGATTCAGCATCAATCTTTAGGGCTTTGCGGTAGGCCTTACGCGCCTCAGCCAATTCTTCCTGTTCGAGATAACAGGCTGCCAGGCGGCAATACAAAAAGTCATCTTCGCCATCGCGCTCAATCACCGCCAGCAAATCTTCTATGGCCTGTTCGAAATTATTGAGCTCGATGCAAGATTGCGCGCGCAGAAAGTAAGCCGCGCTCTCTTCACGGTCGAGCACGGTGGCATAATCGCAGGCTGTGATGCACTTCAGGTGGTCGCCCATATTGGAAGCAGCCCTTGCCAAACCCATCCAGCCGGCAGCCTTCTCTGGGTATTCATTGGTGTACCACTCATAAAACACCATGGATTTACCTTCCAACTCAGGATTGCTGAACAAAAAAGTAAATTCATTGAAGATCAATTCATGCTCCCTGGCATCGGTGTCAAAAATTTGCTTGGCGAAATTCAGCGATTCATTTTCGTCCTCCTGTTCTGAAAGCAACAGGCAGCGATAAAGGGATGCTTTGACGGCAGCGGTATCTTCTGCAAAAGGCAAACAAGTCTGCAAGCAGGCTTTGGCCTCGCTATAGTAGCCCAGAGACATCAACACATCTGCCTTGATTTGAAGCGCCTCGGTATTCAGGGGTTCATACAGGAGTATGTCATCCAGAATCTCCAGTGCAGGCCTGAAATTGGCTGTAGTAAACAGCACTTCTGCCTTCAGCAACTTGAACACGCTTTCAAAGGGAAATTTATCAATGCCCGATTGTATCACGCGCAAGGCCATCCGAAAATCCCTGCGGTTCATGTAATACTCCGACAGATCTTCGAGCTCTTCCGAGTCCATATAAATCTCCCCACCGGCCTCGAACATCTCTTCAAAACGCCGGGCAGAAGCACTCATATCATTGTCCAAAAAATCTTCTTCTTCCATTCGCAGATGTTATGCTTCTCAAACTTAAGAATCCCCTTTCATTCCATTATTATTGAAGATCAATATGAACAATCGGTTTTCCCACAAGTTATCCAGCTACCTTTTGCAAAGGTACCTTATTTGTCTGGCTTTCTGCATGCTATGTTTTCAGCCTGTACTGGCACAATCCATCCGTCAGGCAAGCTGGCAACAGGAAGTGAATTATCACATCAAAGCAAAGCTGTTTCCATCAGAAAGGATGCTCAGGGCGCAACTCCAAATGGAATACATCAACCACTCGCCCGACACCCTTTACAAGCTGTACATCCATCAATGGCCCAATGCATACCGAAGCACCAAAACCGCCTTTGCAAAGCAAATTTTAGAAAACGGTAAAACCGAATTTCAATATGCGACCAAAGAGCAAAGAGGTTATCTCGACAGCACCAATTGGGAAATGAATAAGAACTGGATCACCTCAGTGGTGGAGCTGGAGGAAGGCGAAATCACTGAACTCAGCCTGGCCGGCCCCCTCCTGCCGGGAGAAAAACTGCGTTTAATAACTTCATTCAGGCTAAGGGTGCCCGATGTTTTCTCGCGTATGGGTTATGGCAAAGGTACCTGGCAAATGACCCAGTGGTTCCCAAAAGCCGCGGTTTATGATACCAACGGCTGGCACGCCATGCCTTATCTTGATCAGGGAGAATTCTATGCCGACTTTGGCCACTACCGCGTAGAACTGGAGTTGCCTGAGAACATGCTGGTTGCGGCTACCGGCAAATTGTTGAGTGCTGAAGAAATGGCATACCGCCAAGATCGAATGCAACATCCCCTTCAGAAGCCTGATGAACTGATTCCACCTTCCAAAAAATACAAAACGGTGGTTTTTGAACAGGAAAATGTGCACGACTTTGCCTGGTTTGCTTCATGCAATTACAACCTGGTACGCGATGTTACCTATGATGCGGATGGCGACAGCATTGAAACCTGGGTGTTCGGTTGTGATGAACCGAGGAAAATCAACTTCACCGAAAGCATCGCCTCGGCCCTGCAATACTACAGCCGGGAAGTGGGCAAATACCCCTATCCCCATTGCACTGTTGTGAAAGGGGCACTGAAAGCGGGTGGGGGAATGGAGTACCCCATGATCACCGTCTGTGATGTGATGAATGATGAGGTTATTGTTCATGAGGTGGGGCACAATTGGTTTCAGGGAATGCTCGGCACGAATGAACGCCGCTACGCATGGATGGATGAAAGCATCAACAGTTTTGTAGAAAATCAATGTCTGAACCAAATGCGCGAAGGAGGATCCGGCGATGGTTTAACGGCCCTGGCCACGAAAATCATGGCAGCTGACAAAGATGTGCTTCTCGAAGGACAGGCCATAGGCGATCCTTCCGAGGAGTTCAGCTGGAACCACTACGGCACGTACATTTATGGCAAAGGAGCATGGCTGTTCGAAATTCTGCAGGATTACCTTGGAGAAGATGTGTTTCGTCAGTGCATGCAGCATTATTTCAGGCAATGGCGCTTTAAACACCCCCTGCCGGGCGATATGCAAAAAGCATTTGAAACCCGAAGCGGGAAAGATCTCTCCTGGTTTTTCAAGGAGTGGATTGCCACCTATGAAGCCTATGATTACTCCATTAAAGAATTGGATTTACAGCGAACAGATGACAGCAGCGCGAACATTCAACTGAAAATAGGAAACCGCACGGCCTCAGAAGCTCCATTCAGCTTGAGCATTTACGACGGAAAAAAATTGCTGCTTCGCCAATGGTTTGAAAGCTCAGGTGAAAAAGAACAAAACATCAGTTTGCTGAGCAGCCTGCCCAATAAAAAATTACGGATTGAGTTGAACGACCAGCATAAATGGCTCGATTACCGCCTGTCTAACAATCAAATCAAAACCAAAGGCCTGCTGAAAAAAGTGGAGCCCCTGAAATTGACCCCATTGGTATTCCTCAAACGGAATGAACGCACGCAAATTTACTGGTTGCCCATTTACGCTTGGAACGCTACGAATCGAAATATGGCCGGTCTATTGCTTCACAACCGCGGTGTACCTCAGCAGCGCTGGCAATACCGTCTCATGCCCCTTTACAGCTTTCATACCCAAAACCTGAATGGCTATGGCAAACTGAGCTGGTATCAAGCTTTCAGGCGTTCAGGCATCAAACGCGCCGAAATACACCTGAATGCTTCATCTTTTGCATTCCGGCAGTTCAACGACCGGCAGCAATACAGCATGCTGCACCCTCAGCTCATTTTGCGATACCGCGGAGCCGGAATCAGAAGCAGCCTTACCCAACACACTGTATTCAATTATCGCAACACTCAGTTTGCTAAAATCAGCAATATGAGCGATGCATTTACGGGGGTTCGCGCTGGCGCTGAAATCTTCAATCTGGAGCACATTTGGAAAAACAGTCGCCTGCAAAACCCATGGGATGCCCGAATCAATATGGAGGTTGGCAAAGTAAAAAACGACGATTTTGTAAAACTGAGCGGACACATGCGCTACACCTTCAGCTACAAGGAAAAGAACAAGGGATTGCAAACACGCCTTTTTGCAGGATGGATGCCTGTTCAAACAGCAGATGGCCTTTACCAGTTCAGGGCCGGAATGAACAATGGCACCTACGATTACTTATTTGAACATTCCACCCCCGGCAGGGGCATGCGCGATGGATTATGGGGCCGGCAGGTGTTGTACATGGAAGACTTTGCGAAATTTAGAGGCAATCCGGGCAATGCTGATCAGTGGATGTGGTCCATCAATCTGCGCAGCACCCTGCCCGGCAAGATTCCGCTTCAGTTGTATGCCGATGCCGCAAGCTGGAACGATATGCAGAACTTTTACGAGGAGCCATTTTTCTTCAATGGGGGCTTTCTCATCAGCATTTGGGATGAACGCCTGGAGGTTTATTTTCCTTTGGTGCGCAGTGCAGGCATCGAGCGGATTCAATTGATCAATGGCATCGACACCTTTGGCGAGCGCATCACATTCCGTTTGGATCTCAACCGGCTCAATCCTTTCGAATTGTACAAGGAGTTGAAGTTGTTTTAAAGCTTTCCTTCATCGGCGAAGCTGTAGTAGCCTCCCCGACCAATGATGATGTGATCGAGTATGGCAATTTCCAGCAGTTTCCCGCCCTCGCTGAGTTTTTTGGTGATATTGATATCGGCCTGACTGGGATAGCGGGCCCCTGAAGGATGGTTGTGGCAAAGAATGATTCTCTTGGCATTTTCCTGCAGGGCAAGGCTGAATATTTTCCTCGGATCGGTCAGGGTGCCGCTGGAACCTCCATCACTGATTTTCACATCGCGTATGATGCCATTGCCATTGTCGAGCAATAAAATTCTAAACTCTTCAAATGAGAGGTCTTCCATGATTGGTGCGAGGTACTCATAGGCATCGCGTGCCGATTGGATCACCCGCCTTTGAATTTTGCCCTGCTTGCACCTTCTTCCCAATTCAATAGCAGCGAGCACGGTCACGGCCTTGGCATTTCCCATGCCCGGCAAACGGCAAAGGGCTGCTGCATCAAGCTCGGCCAAACGATCGAGTTCATTGTTGGCCAATTGAAGAACATCACGGCCCAGGTCAACCGCACTTTTCTGTTTGTGCCCTGTACCGAGCATGATGGCCAGCAATTCGGCATTGCTCAAACTTTCTTTTCCTTTGGCGAGAAATTTCTCTCTGGGGCGATCATCATCCGCCCACTCTCGTATGGATTTATAACTCACTTCCATTGGATCATTAAAAAGTTACTCCGGCATAATCTTCCAGCCAGTGCCTTCTCCAGCGTACCACCTTTATTTTCATAGGAATGCGTTCGATGGGCTGTTCTCCCACTAAAGGTGTTTTCCTAATGCTATCGGCCATGGCCATGCTTCCCAGCACCCTGCCAAATACGGTGTTTTTGCCATCGAGGAAGTGGGCTCCTGCAGGATCGCATACGATGTAAAACTGCGAGCCGTGCGAATTTCTCCTGGGATTCACGGCATCATCCAGCCGGTATGCACCAATGGCCCCGTACACATGCCTAAAGCGGGAACTATCAATCTCTTCGTCCAAATCCCATGGAGGACCACCTTCTCCGTCGTTGCTGCGGATGCTGTCTTTTGAATTGGGGTCTCCCCCTTGCATGTAATACGATTGGAAAACATGGTGAAATTCGGTGCTGTCATAAAAACCGGAATGGGCCAGTTTTAAAAAATTCTCCCGGTGCAAAGGGGTTTCCTTGTACAACCAGATGTAGATTGTTCCGTATGAAGTGCTCAACTCCACCACTTCTTCTTCCGTCATCCGCCACGCATCGCGATCTTCACACGACCAAAAACCGAACAAAACCAGCAGCACCAAAAATCCAGACTTCCATTTCATTTGTTCAAAAATAAAGATTCGTTCATCGATGATGTGCAATCTTTTGCGAGGAGTGAACGAAGTTTGACCTTCATCTTGATCACCATGAGTTTCCTGAGCATACAACACATTAGCAAACATTACGCGGGTCACACCGCACTGAACAATGTGAGTTTTGAGATCCCCGAGGGGAAAATCTTTGGCTTATTGGGGCCGAACGGTGCAGGTAAAACCTCCCTGATCCGCATCATCAACCAAATAACCGCTGCCGATGAAGGCAAAATGACCCTGGGCGGTGAAGAATTGGGGTCAAAACACCTGAAGAACATTGGATACCTTCCTGAAGAACGAGGATTGTACAAGAAAATGAAGGTGCTGGAGCAGATGATCTACTTTGCCGAATTGCGCGGATTCACCACTGCGGATGCCCGCAAACGCGCTGCTGAATGGATCGATCGATTTGGCATGCAGGGCTGGGAAAACAAAAAAATTGAAGAACTGTCGAAAGGGATGCAGCAGAAGGTTCAGTTTGTGATCACTGTGTTGCACGAACCTCAGCTGATCATACTCGATGAGCCTTTCAGTGGTTTCGACCCCGTGAACACACAGCAAATCAAAGAAGAGATACTCAGACTTAAAAAGGAAGGACGCACCGTTGTATTCAGCACCCATCGCATGGAAAGTGTGGAAGAACTTTGCGATAACATTGGCATCATTGTTAAGGCTGAGAAAAAGCTCGAAGGGAGCCTTTCTGAAGTAAAAGAACAATTCCGCACCCACCGATACGAAGCCATTGTCAGAATGGACGAGTCGGTGCAAACGCCCGATGCACTGGAACAGCATCAGATGGAAGATGGCTATATGAAACTGATTTTTGAGCCGGGAAGCGAACAAGATGCCATGCAATTGATGCAGAAACTGGGCGATAAATATTTCGTTCGCTCTTTCCGCGAGCTGATTCCTTCCATGCAAGATATTTTTGTTCAACTTGTTCAAAACCACCCCCATGAATAACACCTGGCTAGTTACCAAACGCGAATACCTGAGCAGGGTTAAGAAAAAATCATTCATCATCATGACCTTATTGGGTCCGGTGCTGATTGCTGCCTTTTACGGTGCCATCATCTACATCAGTGTTAATCAGGAATTGGGCGATGACGGAAAAACCATCGCTGTAATTGATCAAAGCGGATTGTTCAAAGATCAGGTGCAAGAAAAAGGCAAGCTGATGTTCGAATACCTGTCTGATGAAGAGGCCTCCAATCTGAACTTGCTGGATCAGGAGCAGTATTTCGGGAAACTGATTATTCCGGCATTTGATGATATCAGTTCGCTTCCGGATTTTCAGTTTGAATCAGAAAACAACCTGAGTCTTCAAAACCGGCAACAGATGGAAGATGCCTTTGCACTGGCCATCCGCGAAATGAAAATGGAGCGCATGGGCATTTCAAAAGAGCGCATCGACAGTTTAAAGAGCCGGGTGAGCATCAACGCCCTCCGAATAGATGAGAGCGGGAATGCCGAGAATGCCAGCATTGAACTCTATACCGTGGTGGGTATGGCCCTGAGTTTTGCCATTTACATTTTCATCTTTCTTTACGGGGTGCAGGTAATGCGCGGGGTGATAGAAGAAAAAACCAATCGCATTGTGGAACTGATTGTGAGCACGGTTAAACCCTTTCAGCTCATGCTGGGCAAAGTACTGGGAATCGCCATGGTGGGCCTCACGCAAATACTGATTTGGGTGATATTGAGTGGAGTGCTGATTTCCATCCTCATGCTCAGTCTGAATCTGAATCTGGGCATGGAAGCGGGTCCGGGGATGGGAGCTGAGAATCCTGTTGCTCAGGGAGCTATCGAAAAACTGATTGCCCCCGTACTCGACCTGAACTTTCCGCTGATCATTGGCGGCTTCCTGTTCTATTTCATTGGGGGCTATCTCACCTATAGTGCCCTTTTTGCGGCAGTAGGTGCCGCAGTTGATTCGGAAACCGATACCCAGCAGTTCATGTTTCCGATTACCATTCCCCTGGTGTTTGCCATTGTGCTCAGCACTTCGGTGATCATCCGAGATCCGAACGGCACCCTCTCTACCTGGCTGAGTTACATTCCGCTCACCTCCCCCATTGCCATGATGGTGCGCATTCCTTTTGAACCACCTCTGTGGCAAGTTTTTCTGTCAATGGCCATTCTTACCGCCTTCTTCATTTTCGTTATCTGGCTGGCGTCGCGCATCTATCGAACAGGCATTTTGATGTATGGCAAAAAGGCAAGTTACCGCGAATTGCTGCGTTGGATGCGATACAAATGATCATTTGCCAGAGCATCTTATTTTCCTTATATTTGATAGAACAGGTTATGAGAAATATGAGATTCCTAAGTACGCTGATTTTCACCCTTCTTATTCTGCCTACCGCTTACAGCCAGACCGACAGCATTCAAAATACTGACAGTTTTCGCATTCAATGCCTTCGCTTGCTGGATCACCGGGATTTGGTTGAACAGGTCGCTTTTAGTCCCGATGGCAATTACTTGGTGTCTGCGGGTTGGGACGAAGCGGTGATGGTGTATCACACCGATAGTGCTTTTAATTATCACAGTCACTTCTTTCCCCATTCGGGGAGCATTACTGCACTCAATTTTAGCAGAGACGGCAAATATTTGCTCAGTGGCGGACAAGATCGCAAAATCTCTGTACATGCTTACGACAGCAGCACCGATCGGTTCAAGCCCGAGAAAGAACTGATGTTGCATACGGGTGGAATCAGCAGTCTGTTTTTTGATCCCGGCATGCGCTTCATCTTTTCTGCTTCAGATGCCGGCCTCATCTCCATTTACGACTGGAACAAGAAAAGCGAACAAAAGCAAATCAAGCACGGCATACCGGTGAATGGCATGGCCTTGAGCCTGGATCGGCGTTCGCTCTTTGTTGCCGACAACAGTCCGGTGATCAAACAATACGATGCCATTAAAGGCGTGCAAATCAAAACATTTGAAGGGCATACCGATTATGTAAACTCCGTTGCTTACAGCCTGGACCGAAAATACCTGGTGAGTGGCAGCAATGATAAAACAGCCATTGTGTGGGATTTGCAAAAAGGAAAGATCCATAAAAAGCTGGAAGGCCACAGCTGGAAAGTAACCTGCGTGGATATCAGTCCCGATTGCAAATATGTTATCACGGGCTCAACCGATGGAACGGTAAAACTTTGGGATATAGCCACCGGAAATCTGATAAGAAGCTTTGAAGATGGTGGTCGGAATGTGCGCGATGTCGCCTTTTATCGAGATGGCACCCTGATTGCCGCCGGGATGCATCAGGAATCGGATGACGAAAGTTATGGCGCCGTGGTATGGACCAGCGGTTTAAGCAAGCCTGTTCCGGTGAGAAGAGGCAAAAGCAGAAGTGCACGCCCGGCACAAGTGCCCAACGCACAGGCTCACCCATCAACCGCTCCTGCGGCACAAGGCAGCAAGCCTGCAGCACCTCAAAAAAATCGCACCGTGATTAAAAAAACTCCTGAAATGGAGATCAGCGTGGAAGACAAATAACTTTCTGAGGCTTCTGCTATTTTTGAGGCATGAGTAATTCATTGAAACACGATAGCCAACGCGCACCCGAACCGGTGGGCCTTTATCCCCATGCGCGCAAGCTTGGCAATTTGCTTTTTCTTTCAGGCGTTGGCCCCAGGGAAAGAGGAACCAAAAAAATACCCGGTGTTGAACTGGACGATCAGGGAAAAATACTAAGCTATGATATCGAAGCCCAGTGTCACAGCGTTTTTCGCAACATCCGATACATACTGGAGGACGCCGGCAGCAGTTGGGATCAAATTGTGGATGTAACGGTGTTTCTCACCAATATGGACGACGACTTTAAAACCTACAACCGCGTTTATGCCGAGTATTTCAAAGACAACGAGCCCTGCAGAACCACGGTTGAAATCAACAAGCTGCCCACTCCCATCGCCATTGAGCTGAAAGTGATTGCCACCATCGATGCATGAAACGGCCAGCCCTATTCATCGTTTTCTTTTGCTTCTTGCTGAAAGATGCCCGCACCCAGTTTCCGGTGGAGTGGAAAGTGGTGCAGGAGGAAGTAATTTTCGATGAGAAAGGCAGAGAAGGCACCCGTTTTTGCGCCGTAAAAACCATCGATTCAGGACGGATCGAAACGGAAGACACCCTTTGCTGCATTCAATTTAAACCCAGCATCCTGGAAATTGCTGACTCCATTGCATTGAGCATGGGCGTGCCCCCGGAGCTGGTTTATGAAATAGGCATGAATGAATCGCGCTGGCAAAACATACACGATTTGGATTTTCTGCTGCGCGATGGCGACCTGCAGGTGATTGACCGATCGTTTTGGATTTTATACAAAGAGCTGGGGCTGAAAGGCGGAAAAACCCGATACAACTACCTGGTTTGTGGCATCTATTACCTCCGAAAGAATTACGATCGATACGGCAGCTGGAAAAAAGCGAGGTATGCTTACGGCCGGGGCCGCTGGCGACCGCCTTCCGAATGGACCTCCATGGAACGACACTTCATGAACAAGATCGACTGGAGCAAGTACGATGATGAGTCGTAATTGATTGGTCGATGGCCTCCCGTAGACTCATTTTCTTGAACTGCATCCATCCAAAATGCAGCCTGATGGATTGAAATATTTAACCCCATCAAGCTCTCCTGATAGGGTCGTTGATGAGAACTTACCAAAATCAACAATTTGGATCATGTATGATTTAATACAATGCTTTTTTATTGATTTGAGGACCTGAAATAGAATTTTTGATTTTTATCGGATGCAAGTAATTGGGCCGTTTCGGAATAAGTTGTCAACTTCCGGCTTGCGAAAGTGTTATCAAAATAAACGTTATTCGAAAAGCCGTGCATGAACACATCAAACAGCTGCTGGCGAGAGGCGAAGACCAACAACTGGATTACAAGCAGAGCATATCCAGCGCTTCTAAAATTGCCAAGACCATGAGTGCCTTTGCCAACAGCAAAGGGGGCATTCTGCTGGTGGGCGTGCGCGACAACCGCAGCATTGCAGGCGTGCGATCGGAAGATGAAAAATACATGCTCGATCTGGCAGCCCACTTTTTCTGTAAACCGGAGATCGACGTAGAAATCAGGGAATGGGATGCCGGAGGAAAAATCATCATCGAATGCATTGTTCCCGAAGGCGCAGAAAAACCCTACCTGGCCAAAGATGAAGAAGGAAAATGGTGGGCCTATGTGCGCGTGAACGACAAAAGCCTGCTGGCCAGCAAGGTGGTGTACGATGTGATGCGCAGAAAAGGCCGCGAGCAGGGCACCATGATTCAATACAGCAAAGAAGAAGAAGCCCTGCTGAAGTACCTGCGCCAAAATGAACGCATCACCCTCATGCAGTTCAAAAAACTGGTAAACATCAGCCGACACCGCGCAGCCAAAATACTCGTCAATCTCATCAGTACGGGCGTTATTCTGAGCCATACCACCGAAAAAACAGAGTTTTACACACTCGCCTGATTGTTGACATTCGGGCTCGGAAAACAGCGCAGCGGGCTTATTTTTGCAACAAACATTTGGCCTATGAAATGCGGTGTGGTAATATTCCCCGGCTCCAATTGCGATCAGGATCTGATCAACGTACTGAGAAATGCAGGAGCAGAAGTAACTGAACTCTGGCACAAAGATACCGAGCTCCCGGCTTTGGATTTTGTGTTTCTTCCGGGTGGATTTTCCTATGGTGACTACCTGCGCAGCGGAGCCATTGCAAAGCTCTCACCCATCATGGGGCCCATTTCAGATTTCGCCGGCAAAGGCGGCAAGCTCATGGGCATTTGCAACGGGTTCCAAATTTTGTGCGAGTCGCAATTGTTGCCCGGAACCCTTTTGAGAAACAACGGTCAGCTCTTCATTTGCGACAATGTATACCTGAGCGTAGCGAACAACCAAACCGCCATTACGCGCCATTACGAAAAAGGCAAGGCTTATAAAATTCCCATTGCGCATGCAGAAGGCCGGTATTATGCCGATGAAGCCACCATTGCACAACTCGAGAAGAATGAGCAAGTGCTTTTCCGCTATTGCGATGCCAATGGAAAAGTGAATGATGCGGCCAATCCCAACGGATCATTGAACAACATCGCCGGCATTTGCAATGAAGGAAGAAACGTGTTTGGCATGATGCCACACCCCGAGCGAGCCGCTTCAGCCGATTTGTTGAACACCGATGGCAAATTGCTGTTCGACAGCATGATGGAATTCGCCCTGCAAGGTTGATTGCCAGAAAGCCCCCTTCTTTCTCCCCAAGCGAACAAGCCCAGGCTTGCAACCCAAACAACACGCCTCATGAACAATTTCTCTGAATACCATGGAATGGAGAGATGAGGTACAACTGTTTCTGCAGAACGATTTAGCCCTGCATTGCAAAAAAATAAATGCAGTCCCCTACCCCATTATTGAAATACCGGCACAAGGGCTGATGGTGCACCTGCCCGCACCCCCGCTTTTGGTTGATCCTGATCATTTAACGCAAATGAGCTTACAAGCCATGGAACGCAAGTTGGAACTCATCCATTTGTGGGAAGACCGATGGAAAGGACAAAACCACCTCATGAAAGAGCGATTTCGCAGCATGCTGGGAAAGAATAAAAGGATCTTTGCCCGTTCGCTAAGCGTTGAACGCATCGATAAGCAAGCCGCCCGCAGCTTTCTCGAACAGCATCATCCCGCAGCTTATGCCGGCGGCCACTACCACCTTGCACTGCTCCATGCGGATGAGGTTTACGCCCTGCTCAGTTTGAGTAAAGCCCGTGTCTTGCGGCAGGAGAACATGCTGCGCTCTTGCGAAATAATTCGCTTTGCTACTCGCACCGGCTGGAATGTTGTTGGAGGATTCAGCAGATTGTTGCACCATGCAATGGTGACGAGTCGTGCCCAACATTTGATGACCTACCACGATCTGGACTGGGGAAGTGGAAAATTGTACCGATCACTGGGGTTTGATCATATAACAATCAAAGAGCCGATTTCATTTTATGTCGATGAGCAATTCCGACGGCATCGCAGCGCTGAACAGGGAATGCCGCAAGTGTACAATGCCGGCAGTCTGAAATGGGTGAAAATCATTGCACCAGCTGACTAAATCAATGCAGCCGTTTTATCTTCGTTGCGCTTGAAACGCTACTATCTCTTTCACAAACCCCATAAAGTGTTGTGCCAATTCACGTCAGAAGGCACTAGCAAAACCACCTTATCCCATTTCCTGGATGTACCGGCAGATGTATATCCACTGGGCCGTCTCGATGAAGACAGCGAAGGCTTGTTGTTGCTCAGTTCTGAAAGATCGCTCATGAAGCCCTATTCAGAAAAAGGAACGGAAAAGGAGTACTGGGTGCAAGTAGAGGGCATGCCAAAAAAGGAAGATCTCGAAGCACTCACCCGTGGCATTCAATTGAATATCAAAGGGAAACCACAAGTGCTACGAGCGAAATTTGCCGGCATTTTTGAAGAAGCACGCCCAAAAGTGGCAGAGCGCGATCCACCCATACGACAGCGGCAGCACATCCCCGATTGCTGGCTAAAAATTGTGTTGAACGAAGGTAAAAACCGGCAGATACGAAGAATGACGGCTGCCATTGGGTTTCCCACCCTGCGACTCATTCGCGTGCGCATCGGGAAGATATCACTGGCAGGTTTAGGGCTTGGTGAATTCATGGAAACTGACCGCAACCATTTCCTGAAAGCCCTGGGCTAAAACCAAAAAAAAAGACGGCCCTTTCGAACCGTCTTACATTGTTGTTTCTTGCGCTGAGAATTACTCAGTAACTTCAGCCACTGTGGTATCAGCAGCAGTAGTGTCAGCAGCCATTTCAGCTTCCTCAACCGGTGCTACTTCTTCAGCTACGATGGTGGTGTCAGTGTTGGTGGTTTCTTCAGCGTTTTCGCCGGCATTGTTGCATGCCATCGCAGCCACTGCGATGAGCATCATGATTTTGTACTTCATGGATTCTAAAAAATGAGTTGCAAATATCCTTCTGACCCAAATTTTACAATTTCCGTTCATCGAATAATTCTGTCATATTTTCGTCAGCGCATCTACAAGCAAGCCCGTCTTCTTTTGTGCTACCTTTGGGCAGGATTTAAACAATCGCTCAACCCATACAGAAAAACTCCAAGAGAGAATTTCCAAAAAACATGCCCACACGAAAAGCCCACACACTTATCACCGTCGGAATCCTTGTCCTTTTGTTGCTTGGGCTGGCAGCTTGGTTCAACATGAATCCGGCCAAAATCAACGCCCTGCGCGAGCAGCCTTTTAGCAGCGGTTGTGAGCTGATACCGGCGGAGTATGATCGGGCCATGGTGTATGAACCGCTCAGCACGGAGGCCGTTGTTAACCGCTTGCCGGCACAAGCGAGCTTGGCAGCTTACGCGCCAGAAGCCCAGGATCAGGGAACGCAAGGTTCAAGTGTTGGATGGGCATCGGCCTATGCCGCCAGAACCATACTCGAAGCCATTGCCTGCGATCAACCGGCGCAACCACTTGCGTTCAGTCCTTCTTCCCTTTTCAACCAGATTTCATCCCCGAACTGCCAAAGCGCCAGCATTTTCAAAGGCCTGCAAGCCATGAAGCAGAATGGCGTGCTGCCCATGCGCGACTTCCCTTATGATGAACATGATTGCTCGCGCATGCCCCCGCCCTCATTGCGCAAAAAAATGGGGCAATTCAACCGCATTGGTTTTCATCGCTTAACACTTGATGGCCATGATTATCGCACCCATCTGGATGCCATCAAACAAAACATTTCACAAGGCAGGCCGGTGGTGATTGGCATGATGGTGGGCGGAAGTTTCCTGGAGCCGATGAATGGTATGCGTTTGTGGACACCCCGAAATTCAGACCTTGCCATGGAAGGATTTTTTGGTCATGCCATGTGTATCATCGCCTATGATGACACACTGGAAGGGGGTGCTTTGCAAGTGCTCAATTCATGGGGCACCCAATGGGGGCAACAAGGCAAAGCCTGGATTCGCTACCGCGATTTTTTGCATTTCAACAAGGAAGCCTACAGTGTATTCCTGATGGAGGAAGCATTGCCCGACGGAAGCCGAAAAGTGAATGCCCGCCTATCGCTCATTAACGCCCAAAGCGGAGCAACTTACCCCCTTAACCAAATGGATGAAGCCGTGTTCAGCACCCGAAGCAAACCGGAGCAAGACAGCCCCATTCAACTTGAAATTGCCAATGAAATCCCTTGCTACCTCTACCTTTATGGGGTGAAAAACGATGGCGCGAACACCTTGCTTTTTCCTTATAGCCCCAAACACTCGCCTTATTTTGGCATTCAGGGCATCCGGCGCTTCCCGTTGCCGGACAGCCTGCGCAAAGCAGGCATGGAAGCGCTGGCCGCCATTGTGAGTGCAAAAGAGCTCGACTGCAACAAAATCAAACAATACCTCAACTCAAGGCGCGAGAAAAGTTATGTCTTGCGTTGGAAAAATTTGCTCGGACCAGCCCTGCCTGTCGGGTTTCAACCGCAGGAAAAAGAGGGCGCTCTCCAAATAGAAACAGCGCTTCAAGACAACCAAATCGTCTACGTAATTTTGCAAATCGATCCCTCATGAACTTAAAAATACACAGCCAAATATTGGTGTATCTGCAATTCTTCAGCATGGCATGGCTGCTGCTGAATGGCAATATTTTCGCCGCAACCCCCTATTTACTGGCGGTGCAAATCGCGGCGCTTGTATTGGGTGCCTGGGCCTTGTTGGCCATGCGTTTGCCCAATGTGAGCATTTTCCCCGAACCCAAAGAAAGTGCAGAATTTGTAACCTCTGGCCCCTACCGCTGGCTGCGCAACCCCATGTATTTATCGCTCTTGCTCTTTTACGCCGCCCAACTGGCCGATCAATTCAGCCTTGCCCGATCGTTGGTTTACACTTTGCTGCTGGTGGTATTGCTGATGAAAATATTCAGGGAAGAGCAATTGCTGGCCGATGTGTTCGAAGGTTACAACGACTACCAGAAACGCACTTGGCGCATGATTCCTTTCGTATTTTAGCTGGTCGTCCAACCAGCGCATGTATTTCGGCTTTCCCTTTTTTCTCAAGTAAGCTTATTCATGCGATGAGCAATATATTCGCTCCATGAAAAAGACCATTTACTTGTTGCTGGCAACTTTCTTGATTGGAAATACTGCCTGCACGCCCAAGAAAGAGGCGGAGAACAACATTGCGGCAGAAGCCGATACCTTTCTACAAGCCTACAATGAAGCGTACCAACAACTGCTCATTCCGGCCGCAGAAGCCCAGTGGAAACTGAACACCTACATCCTCGAAGGCGATACGCTCACCGAGCAAGAAGCCCAACAAGCCGAAGAAGCCATGGTGGCCTTTACCGGCAGTGCCGAGAACATTGAAAAAGCGCGCTATTTTCTGCAACACAGCGACAAACTCAGTGAAGTACAGTTGCGCCAACTCAGAGCCATCCTTTACAACGCAGGCGGAAGCCCCCAAACGGTAGCCGATATCGTCAAAGCAAAAATCAAGGCCGAGAACAGCCAAACCAAAGCCTTGTTTGGCTTCGACTTTCAAATGGATGGCCAAAGCGTAAGCCCCAACCAAATCGATTCACTGCTCGAAAACAGCAGCGATCTGGCAGTGAGACTCAAGGCCTGGGAAGCCAGCAAAGACGTGGGCAAGGTGCTCAAAGGCGGTTTGGCAGAGCTTAGAAAACTGCGCAACGAAAGCGTACAAGCGCTGGATTACAAAGATTACTTCGCCTATCAGGTGAGCGATTACGGCTATTCTTCTGATGAAATGATGCAGGTTACCCGCCAAATGATTCAAGATGTGTGGCCACTCTACCGCGAGCTTCACACCTGGGCACGCTATGAACTGGCTGAAAAATACGGCCAGGAAGTGCCGGAATATCTGCCCGCACATTGGCTTCCCAACCGCTGGGGACAAGAATGGAGCGCCATGGTGGAGGCCGAAGGGTTCAACCTCGATGCTTCCCTCGCCCAATACGATGCCGAATGGGTGGTGAAAGAAGGGGAGAAATTCTGGATGAGTCTGGGCTTTCCAGCATTGCCTGCCAGTTTCTATGAAAAAAGCAGTTTGTACCCCTTGCCGGCCAATGCGCCCTACAAGAAAAACAACCACGCCAGCGCATGGCACATGGACAACGGCCAAGATGTGCGCTCCCTCATGAGTGTGGAACCCAACACGCGTTGGTGGGGCACGGTGCTGCACGAACTCGGGCATATCTATTACTACATGACCTACACCAACGACAGTGTTCCCATCATTCTTCGCGGAGGAGCCAACCGCGCTTATCACGAAGCCATGGGCACCCTCATTGGCATGGCCAGCATGCAGCAGCCTTTCCTCGAACACGTTGGGTTGATGCCCAAAGGCACCGAGCTCGACCAAACCCAATTGATGTTAAAAGAAGCCCTCGATTACATTGTGCTCATTCCTTGGGGCGCCGGTGTGATGACCGAGTTTGAATACGATTTGTATGCCGGTGGACTGGACCAAGGGGCTTTCAACGCGCGCTGGTGGGAGTTGAAGAAAAAATACCAAGGCATTGTGCCCCCCATCGAACGCGGAGAAGAATTCTGTGATGCCGCCTCCAAGACCCACATCAACAACGATGCTGCACAATACTACGATTACGCACTAAGCAATGTGCTGCTGTTTCAGTTTCACGATCACATCGCCAAAAACATCCTGAAACAAGACCCGCATGCCACCAATTACTACGGCAGCAAGGAAACAGGCGCTTTTCTCCAAGCGCTGATGAAAGACGGCGCCAATTGCGACTGGCGCGATCACCTGAAGAAACACCTCAACACCGAAATGAGCGCCAAAGCAATGGTGGATTATTTCTCCCCGCTCATGGAGTGGCTCAAGAAAGAAAATGAAGGCCGGGTGCACACCTTGGCTGAAAAAGCTTAATAAAAAGGGGGACTGATTGGGTTCCCTTTTTTTTTGCAGAATCATTCCCGGCAGCGCAGGCCAATGGGAAAATCCTGTCCGAAAAGGAAGGTGATGGGGTACTGCCGATTGCCTTTGAGCTGTTCAATCAATTCGGGGATTCTGCCGTCGATGTGTTGCTTGAGGCCGGCTGCTGTCACCTCGCAATTTTGCGATGAAGTTGCACCGCTGAGTGCATCGAGCAGCACATAGGTGAACACGCCGTGGCCAATCTCTTTGTATTCAGCCGCATATTGCTCAGAGGTGGTGGAAGCGTAAACCGCCGATCCTGTTGAGCGCGATAATTGGGCAATGCTTTTTTCGATTTTGGGTCCCCGTAAGGAAAACTGCGCTGCCAGTGCGCCGGAGTTGCACGCATCGATGAAAGAAATCTGTTTGGTGGCGGGGATGGATCGCAACTTTTCCTGCAACTCCACACCCGAAATGCCATGCAATGCACAATTTTCCGGATCGGTCATTTGGGTTACTTCGTGGGCAATGAAGTAAAACTCGCTGCCAAGGTTTTTTTCGAGGGCAATGCCATGACCGGCAAAGTAGAACACGAACACATCCTCCGGACGGGCTGCTTGGCTAATTTCATCCAGCGCCGCCAAAATGTTCTCGCGGGTGGCGTCTGCATCCTCCAGGCTTTTCACCTCCACTTTTTCGAACAATGCCGCTGAAATGGCGGCAAGGGAATCGGTGAATTCGCGCATGTCGTTTACGCAGTATTGCAGCTGATAATTTTTGTTCTGGTACGCATTGATGCCTATGGAAAGGACGTGAAGTGCGGGTTTGCGCAATGCCTCCTGTCCCGCGTTTTCATAAATGAGGTGGATGGGCTTCGATTCGGTGCCATCGCTGCTCAAGCCAATGAGTTCCAGGTAGTTTTTGCCCGGGAGTGGGGCGATGGTTAAGCTGTGTACAAGGCTGTCGGCATCTTCATCGGAAGCGGTAAACTCCCAGATCAATTTGCCGTTGTTCTGCAAGCGCAAAGCTTTGATTCCGCCCCCTTCATTGAGGGCCTTCAGTTGCAGGGCAAGGGGGCCATTGCCTTTCAATGCACCCACTTTGGCTCCTCTATCGTTTCCGTTGTCCAGTAAAAGCAATTCGATCCGAGGCGGCGTTTGCACCCCCCTTGTGATGTTGTTCTTGGGTCGGTTGGAAAATTCTGTATTCACCAACATCCCCTCGATGATATCGGGCCGGTAAAAGCGGTCGAACAGCTGCAGCATATCGTAAATTTCCCCTTCGATGGATAAAGCCACACGGCCCTTGAAATTGGCCGATTGCGAAAAATAGCCATCGGGGGCCAAAGCCAGATAGCCGCCGAAATGATCGGCATAATAAGAAAACAGCAAGGCACTGTTGCTTTCATTCCACACATCGCATTGAAACAAGATCTCCGATTTGTGCACCGTAACCGGTTTGCCTGAAAAGTTGCCAAAATCGATGATGCCTTCTTCCGAATCAACCACAAAGTTTACCGAAGCCATTTCGTGCTGCTCTAGCGATGCCCAAAGGAAGAGATCGTCGCTTTTGCTAAGATGGGTGCCCATGGAGGTGATCTCCCGGTGCTGGCAAGCTTTCATTTCAGGGGCGTTCAGCGCTTTGCCCTGCGGATGCCAAACTTTCTCCCACAAGGCCGCTTGGTGCATTTGCCGGTTGTAGCGCGAAACCGGCCAAGCCTGGCTGTTGTAATCATAAGCCGTGCAACTGAAGTAGATGCGATCGGCAAAGGAGCGCGAACAATCGTAACGACCAGCCCGATCGAAACACAGCCAGCCTTCATCATTCACGGCCAGCATGAGGGCAGCCTCTTGTTCGCCCGGCCGATAAAAATGCAGCACCCCATCGCGGATGTGAATGATGATGCCCTTTTCTTCTTCAAAGGCATGGGGCACAATCCTGTCGCTGAACTTCAGCAGCTGCCTGGAGGTTTTGAGATCGATGATGGAAAAGCGGTTGTAGCTATACAAATTGCTCTTGTCCTGCTCCAGGGTGAGGTAGCGACCGCTTTTGCTTAGGTGCATCTTGTCTTTTCTTTCCATGGCCATCACCTCCTTGAAGTCTTGCGTTCGCAGCAATGCAGGCACATACTCGCCGGCAGAAAAACGTTTTATCACAAAATACTCGGCATGCAGCTCCACAAATTCGGAAGATGAACCCGCTATTTCGCGCAGGCGTTTGCCATTTTGGGCATCGTAAATTTTGATTCTCCCCTCATCGAATGAATACGCTTGGGGGTCGACCAAAATCATGGAATCATTGTGGAGGTACGACACCTTGCCAACGTATTGCGCCTCAATGCGCTTGGTTTTTTTCTTTTTTTCAAGATCGAATTCAAAAATCTCACGGCTTTTGAGATCGTGAAACAAAAACTTATCGGAATGCTGTGCCCAAGCTAAGAACAGGGCCTCTTTGAGATGGATTTTTTCTTTGTTTTCGTCCAGGTCATACAAAAGCAAACGGCCATCCCTGGCAATATTTTCTGTGGTGGTCAGCGCCAAATAAGGACCTTTCAGCATGATGTTGTGGGGGCGTTCTTCCCCAAAATCAAAATGGTGCTGAATGGCATTTTGTTGCAAGTTATAGAGGTAGGCATGGTTCCCCATTTCGTCGTTCGACTCTCTGATGAGGAAGCGCTCGTTTCCCAAGGGAATGATTTGTTGATCCACATAGCCATTGCTGTAATATTCCTGGGCGTAGGGCCTTCTAAAAATTTCGCGGCCATCGGGCAATTGGTACACCGACCATTTGTGGGCATGCGTAACCAGCAAAAAGCGGTCATCGTTGCTGAAGGCCCACTGTCGCACGTCCTTCAACACCTGCTCACAAGCACCGCTATTGGTATTGAACAAGTAACAAAAAGCATCGCGTTTATTGGGGAAAGAAGCCTGCACCATGAAATAGGCGCCGGCATTGCTAAAGGCCACCTCCGTAATTCGCGATGGGCCGTTGAGCAGTTCTGCCGATGAGCGGGGAATGACGATATGGCCTTCTCCTTCGCCAAGCACATCGGCCGATTTGGCTTTGTCCACAATGTCATCCGCCAATTGTTCAAACAAGGCTTGGGTGATGTTGGCAGAAGCGGCGAGGGATTGCGGCCATTCGGCCGGAATGTTCATTTGATAAACCGGAGAAGACGATTGGCCATAAAGCTGAAATGCCTGAAGCAAAGCAAGCCAGGGCAGCAGTAACAGAATTCTCATCATGCGCACTTGCAAACATAGGCAAAAGCAATGCCACGAAACAGGCACCACTTGCGAATGCAAAAAGATAAGACGGCTAGAAAGCCTTGTGGATGCGCTCGTAGTCTTCAATGCTCAGTTTCACTCGCTCATCCAGCGCTTTTTGAAACCTTTGTCGCAGCGCTTGGCGCAGTTCGGCCTTGGCGGTACAACGGGCGGCCATCACTTTCGATTTCGATCCTGATCCGTACGCCATTTGAAGAATTTCCATCGATTCGGACTCAGACTGTGCAACAAAGCTCATGAGGGAAAAGAAAATGGAGGCGGTGTACATATTGCCCAACTCGGCCGAGAGCCACTCACCCGGGGCAATTTTCTCCTCCACAAAGTTTTGGTAGGCCTCGGTTTTTGACAGGCCTTTCAACCAAAGCCCAAATTCTTTTGAATCGGTTTCGGGCGCTTCACTTAGGTCAGGCATTTGCTGCAACAGATCGGGCTGTGCTTTCAGCATGCGATCGTACCAAAAGTTCACCGCTATTTTTCTGCCCTGATAGCAGAACGGCAGGTGAAATACCCAGCCATCAAATTGCTGCAAATCGGCGCCGCTTTTATCCAAAAACCTGCCCAAGGCCCCATCCATCCGATCGCGGTAACAGGCATTGGAGTAAGCGCCATTGTAAACGGGTTCTTTCCTTAGAACAGGGAAATAATCACCCGGGATATCTCGCAAGCCCCCAATGGCGCCTTCGTTGCCTTTGCCATCCTTGGGCGATTCACCCGGCTGCAGCCAAGCGTTCAATTTTTCGCGGGCTTCTGCTGAAAGCGACAAAAGGGAAGTGAGTTCTTCGGCAAGCCCGTTTTTGCTGAACTTCAAATAAGGTTTGTAAAAATCGAAATCGGCTTTGGTGTCCACCCCGAGGGTGGAGGCGTAATCAATCAAGGATGGATTGGTTTCAATCAAGCAGGCCATGGCGCCGGCCCCTTGGGTATATTCCCCACCGCTGTTCAAATCGTATTTGGCAATATCTGCGGCCAGCACGATGCACTTTCGGTCGGGGTTCAGGCGCACGTAATCGATGCAATTTTGCAAGGCATCCACTGCGCCCACACAAGCAAAGGTGAGGTCCACCACATCCAGGTGCGAGGCATCAAAATCATGACGTGTCGACAGGCGATGGAGGGCATAGGTAACCGTTGGCTTGGCCGCATCCATGGCGCTTTCGGTGCCGAGGTATATGCGGTCTACGGTTTTCAGAAAGGCATCCATGTCTTCGCCTGCCTTTGCCGCATGCCTCCACAAATCTTCCAGCGCATTGGCAATGAGTACATCCATGCTTTCTTCTGCCGTGCAAACCGCCATGTTCCTGAGGCCCAACCCTTTGGTGAGTTTCTCCGGAACAATGCCCCTGGCATGGGCCAGTTCATGAATATCGACATACGATTGGGGAATGTAAAAGCCAATTTGGCCAATGCCTACCTGGTGGTAGGGAAGTGAAACATGCGTCATGAGTAAAAGTACTAAGCTCACTAAACCCCATTCAAGGCATGATTGTTTGAAGATTATTCAATGTTCGCCTATCTCAACTGGCAATAGGCATCATAAATCGACTGGCAAACCTTGTCCATCGCTTTATACAGCCGCACATCCAAAACTTCTGCTGATGCAATCAAAGTCAAGGTAGTCACCGCCTGATACAGCAATTCATGCTCCTGCATGCTGATGCGTTCTTTGAACAGGATTTCTTTGCTTCCTTTTGCAGACGCAGATACCACTACTTCCTGGGCATGGCTGTCGATGGCGAAAAGTATCGTACTCATTGTTTTGCTATTGGGTTAGTGTAGGTGGCAACGGCCACTGGCATTTTTAGTTCTGTTCTTGCAACGCGCCCCTTTTTGGGTGGTGCCGGTGCATTGGGTGGCCGGTGAGGTGCTTTTTTTCTTGCTTTGTCCCTGGCAGCAATTGGTTCCAACCACCCTGTTGTGTATTTTACAAACACAACTGTTGGATTTACTCCGGTTGCATCTTTGACACAAGAGTTGAATGTTAGAGACCTGGCCATTTCCCCCACATGAGTAGGGGGTGATATGATCGTACTCCAGATTTTGGGCGCTTCCACAGCATTTGCACACCCCTCGATCTCTGGTGTACACAATTTTCTTGGTGGTTTCAGAAATGTACCTGCTTTGAGAAAAGCCTGAAAAGACCAGAAGTATCAGGCTTATGAGAAAAAGTATTCGTTTCATCTGCTCATTTTTATGTTACACAAAAAGGCCGTGCATTGAACGGTCTGCGGGCCATGCTTGAAAGGGGCTTCCAATGGCTTGAGAATTCGGTGCATGCATGGGATGGGCGTACAAAGGTTGAAAGGTACAAATTATTTCGAAGGGGCATGCGCCCGAATTGTGGGCACATGAGGGGATTCATTTTGGTTCAAACGATGAGGCATATTGAAAGGGAGGTGGAAATGTTACCGCAGCCCGTAGGCCTCGAAAAAAAAAATGAAAAAAAAAGTCACAAAACGAGACTTACGCACATAGTACAAAAGACGCTAGGGTATTTCGCCCTCTTTGCAACACAGCTTAAATACCAGACCAAATGAAAAAACAAATCAAAATTCTATTTATTGCATGGCTTGCTCTATCCTCTCTCCATTCTTTTGGGCAGCTCTACGGGGTAAAGCTCGATGGCTTTGAAATATCAAAAGAACAAGGCAATTTACAAACGGGGATAACGCTTTTTAGTATTCACAGAACCCATTCAATTGGCTTAAGCTACAATGCCTATGGTTCAAAGCAATTGGGCTTCAGCGGGCAATTAACCCCTCTTGGATTTCATCATGCCTATTTAAGTAAAGATGTTTCACCTCTCATTGGATTCCAAGCATACCGGGAACATTCTTACAAGGGTGAAAGAAGGCCCAATCAATGGAAAATTCGTCCGGAAATTGGTTTCAAGTATGCTTATAAGTATCTGATT
>CAZYJD010000003.1:60477-67167 GCA_964647785.1 uncultured Chitinophagaceae bacterium | reverse complement strand
CGTATCACGGTATGTGAATTGGGTTGCGTAGTTATCGCCATTCAGATTGGAACGCCATTTAATTTGGTTGGTGCCAATTTCGTCAAATAGAAGGTTGTAGCGACGGTTATCCCATGAAATGATATTCATGGTGTCGCCATTGTTCTGCCAGCTCCAGCTGCCAATCAATGATTTGTTTTCCCTGAATTCTCCATCTTTCATAAAAGTGAAATTCACTCCACCGGTTGACGAGGTTGGATACCAGGTTTTGTCGTATAAACCAGCCTTGGCCGAGTCAGTGATGTTTCCTGTTGAGTCACCCATTTCTTCTTTTTCTCCGCATGCTGCCCAGCTCAATGCCAGCATGGTTATGATCCATAATTTCTTCATAATATTTCTTTGATGTCAAAAATATACTCTGCTCGATGAGTTTAAAAATGATTTTCTCCCTTATAAAATCTTTCTATAAAACGGACTTCTAATAAGCGCGCCACTTTCCTCGTTCGAATGCCATTCTTTGCCATCACTTATCGTCTTCGAACCCTACCTTTGCCTCATGAAAGTTTTAATTCTTGGGTCGGGCGGCCGAGAGCATGTATTTGCTGCCAAATTATCGGCTGAATTGGGAAAAGAAGCCGTATTTGTTGCCCCCGGTAATGGAGGTACGGACAGCTGTGCACAAAATGTATCGATATCTCCTCTAGCGTTTGACCAACTGGCACAATTTTGCCTCGAGCATGCCATCACACATGTACTGCCGGGCAATGAAGATCCATTGGTGAATGGACTTAGAGATTACTTTGAAAGCCGCAATGAACTGAAACATATTTTCGTGTTCGGACCCAATGAACACGGAGCAAGGCTCGAGGGAAGCAAAGAGTTTGCAAAGGAGTTTATGCAAAAGCATCATATTCCTACCGCCATGTATAAAAGCTTTTCTGAAGACGAGATCGGAGATGCCATGAGCTGGTTGCCGGTGCTTGAACCACCCTATGTATTGAAAGCCGATGGATTGGCTGCCGGCAAGGGCGTGGTGATTTGTCCCACCCTCGATGAGGCGGAAACGGAGTTGGAGCATATGCTCATTAACAGAAAATTTGGTGATGCATCGTCCAAAGTGGTGATCGAAGAGTTTTTAAGTGGCATTGAGTTTTCTGTATTTGTGGTTACCGATGGAGAACATCACGTATTGCTGCCGGAAGCAAAAGATTACAAACGAATTGGCGAAGGTGATACCGGCTTAAATACCGGTGGAATGGGCGCTGTTTCGCCCGTGCCTTTTGCAGATGAGGTTCTGATGGGAAAAGTGAAAAGCCAGATCATAGAACCCACCATCAGTGGATTGAAGAAGGATGGCATTGATTATCGAGGTTTTATCTTTTTCGGGCTGATGAACGTATCTGGCGATCCTTATGTGATTGAGTACAATGTGCGCATGGGAGATCCGGAAACAGAGGTGGTGTTTCCTCGAATAGGTGGGGCATTGAGTGATTTGCTCGAAAAAGCCCGTAATAAGCAGCTAAGTCAGTGGAATCCGAAACGTTCGGATGATTTCTGTACAACAGTCTTTACCGTAAGTGAGGGGTATCCGGAGTCCTATGAAAAGGGAAAGGAAATAGAATTGCCTTCAGCGCCGAATGGCGGCATCTACTTTCAGGCAGGGACCACCCAGAAAAATGGGAAGCTCTACACTGCCGGTGGTCGCGTAATTGCTTGCACTTATATAGCCCCATCCATGCACGATGCATTGAATGGTAGTTACGGCATGGCGGAAAAATTACAGTTTGAAGGGAAATATTTCCGAAAGGATATCGGAAGGGATTTGTCTGAACCAAGTTGAAGAATAAAACGTTAATGAAATCATGATCTGGAAAAAAATATGGTCCTATCTCAGCTTCGGAAAGCAAAGTCACGACAAAAGCAACATCAATTTGAGGATGATGCATGGAATTAACCGAATCAGTATTCTCATGTTTTTAATTGCCATCATCGTGCTTGCCGTTAGACTGATGACAAAATGACAATTGGCATGTAAGTTGCTATAGAGTCGTTCGTTAAAAGCAGATATATATGTTAGGTATTTATTTGATCGGTGCGCTGATCATGATTGTGAGCCTGGTGGTGAGCAATCGTCTAAAAAGTAAGTTTAAAAAGTACAGCCAAACTTCGCTCAGCAGTAATTTGAGTGGTAAGGAGATTGCTGAAAAAATGCTGAGAGATAATGGTATTTATGATGTGCAGGTTATTTCCGTTCAAGGAAGACTTACCGATCATTACAACCCGGTAGAAAAAACGGTGAACCTCAGCGAGGCGGTTTATTACGAGCGCAACGCTGCAGCTGCGGCAGTAGCCGCTCATGAATGCGGGCATGCTGTTCAACATGCAAGAGCTTACAGTTGGCTCAGCATGCGAAGCAAACTCGTTCCATTTGTGAGCTTTGCTTCCCAATGGATGCAATGGATTCTTTTGGCAGGAATATTTACCGTGCAGCAATTTCCGCAATTATTGCTCCTAGGTATCGTACTTTTTGCATCCACCACCATCTTTAGCTTCATTACCCTTCCTGTTGAATTTGATGCAAGCCGAAGAGCACTTGTATGGATTCGTGAAAACAGGGTGGTGAATGAGTCGGAATTCGGCATGAGCAAAGACGCCTTGAAATGGGCAGCACTAACCTATGTGGTTGCCGCCATTGGTTCATTGGCCACTTTGCTTTATTACGTAAGTGTATATCTAAACAGGAGATAATCCTGTGCGCATTTTTTTGTTCATAGTTTGTTGTTGGTTCCCCGCAGTGGCGGGGAACTTTTTGTTTGCGCAGTCCGTGCATCGCATTGATCTGACTGAAGATGCAGGCGACGAACAATTTAGAAGATCTCAATCCATTCTTCCGGTATACCAATGGCAGAACGACAGCATTGAGCCTTATACGCGATTTGGGGTGGAAGTGCCCAAAAACCAGCCTCACCTGCTCATAAAAGGATTGCCTGATTTGTCGGCTTTCCGTGATACCGGTTATACCTTTCTCTATTTTTCAGGTGCCGATAATGCACTCAATCAGGGCTACATATTGGTTCTCATTGGAAACTACAGGCGTTCGCATCGCACCGTTTATTTCTACATTGATCGCAACAATAATCTGGATTTTAGAGACGATGGTCCACCGGACTCTCTGACGAATCGCGATTTTGAAACCACTTTCAGCTTACGGAACCTTCAAATTCCCGAGGCTGTTTACCGCGTTAAAGTGAGTCGGTTTAAGTACGGTGAAAATGAGGCATACATGCGTTTGGTACGAGAGCATTATAAAAAACACAGCGGTAATAAGGTGTTTACTGATGTCATCCATTCGTACAGGGAGCAGCGTTACAACACGCGTTCAGGCATCTATCGCAATGGCAATGACAGCTTTCTGATCGCATTGAAAGATCACAACGTGGACGGAATTTACAATGAAAGTTGTACGGATCAGATATATGTTGGAGCCATAGGAGAGCCGATTGGCATCGACGGCTATTTTGACTTGGTTCCCGATTTACAGAAGACCACCTTCGAATGGAATGGGAAGAAATACCAACTGCGCGCGTTAGAAAGCAATGGAAATTTTATTGAGATTGCAGAAAATCCAGATGCACGCCTGAGCAATCGCCTCGAAGCTGGAAAGAAGGTGCCTGTATTCAGTTATCTGGATGTGTTGAATGAAAAGCAGAACCTAAAAACTTGGAAAAGGAATTGGGTTTATCTGTGGTTTTGGGACAAGGAGAGCATCAATGCCGCCGATACATCTGCCATGAGAATACTCGTGGAGAAATATGGAAATCAATTGCAGGTACTGGCATTGAACCACGGTGATGATCCTAAACAGGTTCGGATTATCTACTGGTACGACAAAGTTAAATGGCCAATTGGCTTTTCTACCGGAGCCATTGCGAGAGATTACTTCATGGAGGAAGCCCCGAGAGGATATTTAATCGGGCCCCGCTTTCGGCTGAAAAATGACCGGATATCGCCCTCAGAATTGTTGGAAAAGCTGGAGAAGGAAGGCCTATAGTTTTTTGCACCCCAAACGCCGTGGTTGGTTAAATACAAGAAACAACCTGTAAGCCATTTCAATCATTCAAATACAAAACAGGAAAGCAACATTCTTTGCCCGCTGCATTCAATGACTTGATCAATCATTCACTGGAATACCCAAAGCCATGCGTACATGATGTGCTAGAATGAAGACAAGCAATCACAGTTTGCTATTTTTGCGCGATGGGTCTTCAATCCATACTCGCACGACCACTGGCAGCAATTATTCGCCGGCAAACCAATGCATGGGCTTCCAAACCGGTCGATACCCAAAAGAAAGTTCTCAGGAAACTTGTAAGAGCATTGGCCAAAACACGCTTTGGCAAAGATCATGGCATTACAGGTGCAGAAGACTACCATCAATTTAAGGCAAAGGTTCCGGTGCGGGATTATGAAGCGCTGCGGCCATGGTTGGACCAGGTGGCTGCTGGAGAAGAAAACATCTGCTGGCCCGGAAAGCCCATCTACTTGGCAAAAACCAGTGGAACCACCAGTGGCGCCAAGTACATTCCCATTACCAAAGATTCAATTCCGAATCACATTCGATCGGCCCGCAATGCATTGTTGAATTATATTGCCGATACGGGCAACAGCTCATTTCTGAATGGCAAGCTCATCTTTCTGTCGGGTAGCCCTATTTTGGAGAAAAAGTCAGGGATACATACCGGCAGACTTTCAGGAATTGTAAACCACCATGTGCCAGCTTATTTGAGAAGAAACCAAATGCCAAGCTGGGAAACCAATTGCATGGAAGATTGGGAAGAAAAGGTGAAAAAAATTGCCGATGAAACCCTTCATGAAGACATGACCCTGATCAGTGGCATACCACCCTGGGTGCAAATGTATTTTGATCAGCTCAGCGAAAAAACCGGCGGACAACGGGTGTCAGATATCTTTCCTAATTTCAGCGTATTTGTATACGGTGGGGTGAATTTTGAGCCTTATCGTCAGAAATTGGAGGCATCGATTGGCAAAAGAATGGATAGCATTGAGCTTTATCCGGCCTCAGAAGGTTTCATAGCCTATCAAGATAAACAAAACGAAGAGGGTATGTTGTTGCTGTTGAATGAAGGGATATTCTACGAGTTCATTCCTACTTCTGAGCTTCATGAATCCAATCCTTCTCGGCTTGATATATCTGAAGTAGAATTGGAAAAGAATTACGCATTGGTAATGCATACCAATGCCGGACTTTGGGGCTATTTGATTGGCGATACGGTGCGATTCACATCGCTCGACCCCTATAAAATTGTCGTTTCCGGCCGCATCAAACATTACATTTCGGCATTCGGAGAACATGTGATAGGCGAAGAAGTGGAGTATGCTTTAATGGGCGCAGCTGCAGAATTGGGCATACCCGTGGCTGAGTTTACGGTTGCACCTCAGGTAAATCCTTCCGAGGGGCTGCCATATCACGAATGGCTGGTGGCTTTTGATGTATTGCCTGATAATCTTGCCGAGCTTGAAAAACGCACGGATGAAAGGTTGCAGGAGAAAAATATCTATTACCGCGACCTGATCAGTGGAAAAGTACTTCGACCACTTAAAATTAGTCCGCTCCAAGGCGATGCCTTCATTCAATACATGAAATCACAAGGCAAGCTGGGCGGCCAAAATAAAGTACCCCGACTAAGCAACGATCGTAAAATTGCCGATCCATTGCTCGCATATAGAATTGATTTGAATAGTTAACAGCATGAAAAATAAACCAACATTGTATCACATAGCCGCCGCATGGGCCATCTTATTTGTGTTCCCATTTTTGCTTCAGGCCAAAACACCTGACAAAAAAGAAGAGGGAATGTATCCGCTTAGTTTGTTGAAAACCCTCGATCTGAAGGCTGCAGGATTGGAGATTCCATTCGAAGAGCTATACAACCCCAATGGAGTGAGTTTAATAGATGCTTTGGTGCGCCTCGGTGGCTGTACAGGTTCGTTTGTGAGTGATCAGGGGTTGATTATCACCAATCATCATTGTGTTTTTGGTTCCGTAGCTTCTGTGAGCACAGCCGAGCAGAACTATTTGGAAAAAGGATTCTATGCCGCCAATGAAGGGCAGGAGATTAAAACAGGCCTTACGGTGCGCATCACCCAAAGTTATCTCGATGTTTCTGAGGCCGTATTGAAAGGCATTGAAGCTGGAACCCCTCCGGCCGAGCGTGAAAAAATAATCAATGGGCACATCGACTCCATTGAGCAAGCCGAGCGCAATGCCAATCACGATATGGAAATAGAAATTTCAGAAATGTTCGTAGGCAAATATTACACCCTCTTTCGATACAAAACGCTTAAGGACATCCGCCTTGTTTATGTGCCTCCGAGAACCATCGGTGAGTTTGGCGGTGAATCAGATAACTGGGTGTGGCCAAGGCACAACGCCGATTTTTCTTTTGTTCGTGCTTATGAAGATGGAAAGCCTTATGTTCCTAAAAAGTTTTTGAAGATAGATACTGACGGTGTGAAGGAAAATGATTTTGCCTTTATTTTGGGATATCCCGGCCGCACCTATCGCCATCAGCCCGCACAATATCTGCAATACCAAAATGAGCATTTGTTGCCTTTCATCGCCGATTGGTTTGATTTCAAAATTGCAACATTGGAGGAAGCCGGTGAAAACAATGAAACGCTTGCCCTGCG
>CAZYJD010000003.1:0-60460 GCA_964647785.1 uncultured Chitinophagaceae bacterium | reverse complement strand
CCATTAAGAGTTATGCCAACGTAACCAAGAACTTTAACGGGAAAATGCAGGGGTTAAGACGAACCACAATCCTGGAGGATAAGTTTGCTGAGCAAAAGCAATTGCAAAAGTTTATGTCGAAAGACCCTGAACTGTTGGGGCGCTATTCCACTCTTTTTGCAGAAATGGATGCACTTTATCAAAAGCAACTGGCCAATGCGAGAAAAGAATTAATTCTCGGACAATTATTTCGATCGAGCGGGGTCATGTATGCTGGTGCAATTACTAAGCATGGCATGAACGAAGCGGAGAAGGCAGGATTCGGAAAGACGAGCTGGAATGCGCAAGAATCGTCTCGATACATAGAGTCATTTAAAACCAATTACAAGGTTTTTAGCCCGGAAATTGATCATGAATTTGCCCATTGGCTCTTAGGGGCATTGATGGAGCTCAATGATGCAAAAGCCAATGATATCCTCAGCAAACACCACTTGTCAAATAAAGCCGATTTGGATCGCTGGTTCGTTTCTAAATTTGATAAAAGCAATTACCTGAACGCTGAAAAAATACGTGCGCTGGTTGAAAAGGATGCATGGAAATTCATGGGCAAAAAAGATAAGGTTCAGGAGCTGGCTTATGACCTTTTTGTGTGGTACTTGGACCTCTCTCAGGAAGCCCGAGACCGCAACAATCGCATCAATGCACTGCTGCCCGATTTGGCTGATCTAAAACAGGCGTACTACCAAGGGACATTTGTTCCGGATGCCAATAGTACCTTGCGTTTCACCTATGGGTACATCAAGGGTTTTTATCCTGAAGACGCCGTGTACAATAAACCCTTTACCACGGTGAAAGGCATTCTTGAGAAAGCTACGGATGAAGGTGATTATGCACTCTCTGAAGAATATCGATCCATTTTGAAAAATACCCAAGCGCCTGATAATTTGAGAATCGATAAGAATGGTGATGTTGTGGTTGGCATGTTGTACAATATGGATACCACTGGTGGAAACTCCGGAAGCCCGATCATGAACAGCAAAGGTGAACTTATTGGTGTCAACTTTGATCGCGCTTTCACCGCCACCATCAATGACTTTGCGTGGAATGAAAGTTACAGCCGCTCCATTGGGGTGGATATCCGATATGTGTTATTCGTTTTGAAGTACATCGGGCAAGCCGATCGTGTGCTTACGGAGCTACATGCCCAAATATAAATCAGAAGGCATAGTTAATACTGAGTCGATTGAGCGGGCTGGCAAATACCGAAAATTCAGTTATGGTGAGGGTAAACAATGTGCTGGGTAAGCTCCTGTACTCATTTACCACTTGATTGTAACGCAGCCCTAAAATGCATTCGCCTCGGATGCGAATATGTTCTCCTACTTGATAGGTTAATCCGCCTCCGGTCATTAATCCAATTTGACCTCCTTCGGCATCAATCCTGCTGTTTTCTTTAGGTTTTCCACTGTACTGCATAATGCGGGTATGAAGGTCGCCAAACAGATAGGGTGATAAATTTTGATCGCGCTTGAATGGCAATTCGATTCCCAAATCTAGTTGAATGGCTTGGGTGACAATGGCCGCTTCTGATTCAAAAAAATTATTATCGAGTTGCCGGCCGGAGCGCTCAAACTCCTCCAACCCGAGATGAGCACGAAAACTCAAATCTTTAAAATGTCTGCGGTAAGAAAGTTGGTTGACCACGTTGAAATTCCATAAGTCACCCACCACAACTTCGTAGTTTCTGGAAGGAATGGAAACGGAAATTAGAGAGAGCCCGATTTCATTTTTTTTATCTGTTTGGCCATTTGCCGGTAGCAAACCAATGAACATAAGTAGAAAGATAAAATATATGTTTAGCGTCTTTTTCATGATGCAAAATTATAAATGCATCAATTAAAAGTTAGCTGTCCATTTGCTCGGGTACTTCTCTTAGTCCGGCCAGCCATGCATTTACAGGCATTTTATTTTTTCCTTCTGCCTGTATTTCAGTTAGTTTTAGCCAGAAATCATTGGTTGCCACTTGAAAGTAATTTTTTTGGTCACTTTGAATGGAGCCGGGATGTGCTCCTTTACACGAGCTTCCAATTTCTGCCTGATATATTTTTAATATCCTACCGCCCAATTTACAAAATGCTGCCGGAAAAGGAGATAGGCCTCTGATCAGTTGTTGGATGCTTTTCGCATTCCTGTTCCAGTGAATATGTGCAACTTCCCGATTCAGTTTCGGTGCCATGTGCACAAATTCGCGCTCATCTTGGATGGTTTCTTTGAGTTCTCCTGATTGAATGCCCCTCAAGGTTTCTAAAATTAAGGGAGCACCGGCAAGGCTCAGTCGATCATGGAGGCTTCCTGCGGTCTCGTTAGGTGCCAACGGAATTCGTTTGCGCAAGAGCAGATTCCCGGTATCTATTTCATGTTGCAAACGGAAGGTACTTAGTCCGGTATGGGTTTCTCCATTGATGATCACCCAATTGATGGGCGCAGCTCCACGATAGTCTGGTAAATACGAAGCGTGCAGGTTAATGGTGCCAAGGGGCGGATGATTCCACACCACCTCCGGTAACATGCGGAATGCAATGACCACAAACAGTTCAGCCTCTAGCGAAAAAAGCTGCTCAAGGAATTGGGGGTCTTTCAGTTTCTCAGGCTGAAGTACCGGAATACCAGCTTGCGTGGCAAACTGTTTCACCTCACTTTCTCGAATTTTTCGCCCCCTGCCTGCGGGTTTATCTGCAGCGGTAACAACTGCAACCACATCAAATTCAGCATCTTCATGCAAGGCCCTTAAACTGGGTACACTGAATTCAGGAGTTCCGAAGAAAACAATGCGCACTATTTGATTCCTTTGAAAATTCTATTCCAGCGCACGCCTTTGCCTTTATCGATGCTTAACCATACAAACAAGGCTTTTCCAACAATGTGATCTTCCGGCACGAAGCCCCAGAAACGAGAATCAGAACTGTAATGCCGGTTATCACCCATCATGAAATAGTAGTTCATTTTGAAGGTGTAATGGGTAATCTCTTCTCCATCCATGTAAAATTGATTGCCTCTGCGCTCAAAGCCCGGGTTGTTTTCGTATTCGCGTATGGCACGTTCATATAAATAGTAGTTAAGCGTGTCGAGTTTGATTTGATCATCCTTTTTCGGAATGTAGATCGGTCCAAAGAAATCTCGACTCCAGTTAAACGATCGATGATTTGGAAAAATCTCCGGATAAAATCGCCTTGCAGCAATGATGGTGTCAGAACTGCTTACATTGCTGAAAGTACTGAGCTTGGCGTAGTTCTCATCGGTCAGTTGCATGATGTAACCTTCTCCGTATCCAATGGGTTCTACATCGGTTACATTCAACTCGCTCAAAATACGATCATTAAAGCCGGTTCCATTGGTGAGAAACTCATAGCTGTATTGCCTATTTGGAGGGTCTTGAATTGGCTTGCTGTTGATGTAAATATCTCCACTTCTCACCTCCAATGTGTCGCCTGCTATACCTATACAGCGTTTGATGTAGTTTTCTTTTTTATCAACCGGTCGACCTTCCATCTCTGCTGGCCAGTTGAATACCACCACATCGTTATTCTTCACTTTTTGAAGTCCCGGAATGCGGTAATAAGGAAATTTAATCAATTCGCTGTAAGCCTTGGTCTTAATCAAGGGCATGGTGTGATGTGCAAATGGAAATGCAATGGCAGTCATCGGCAAACGGGTGCCATAATGCACTTTGCTCACGAACAGAAAGTCGCCCACCAAAAGGGATTTTTCCATCGAGGAGGTGGGAATTTGATAGGCCTCTATAAGCATGCTCCGTATGGCCGTGGCAGCGATCACCGCAAATAAAATGGCATCCACCCATTCGCCGTATCGGTGTTTCTCTCGGTATTCGTAGCGATAAATGAAATATACCCAAATCATGGCCTCCCAGAAAAGACAAAAAAGAAGCGCTCCGAAAAATGGAGCCTTTGCCCCAAATACGAGCATGATGAATAACAGCAGTGTTAGCGCACTCCATAACACAATGATGATTTTGGCGCTCAGTTTGAACGCTTTAAATGAGCGCAATGGGTTGATTTTCATATTTTTGTGATATATTTTTAAAATCCGAGTAGGTCATTCATACCGTATACTCCACTTTTACCTTTCATGAATTCTGCGGCCATCACGGCCCCTAAAGCAAAGCCTTCACGATTCTTGGCCTCGTGTTTCAGTTCAATCAGATCTGCGGGTCCTTCATAACGCACAATATGTGTCCCTGGTACTTCTCCTTCCCGGCTTGAATAAATTGGAAGTTCATTCGCAGAGCAAGTATCCTCTTCATTTTCAGTCAGTTTCCATTTTTTGATCTGGTCCAATTCTGCCAGGAGATGTTCGGCAAGCGTGATGGCTGTTCCACTGGGTGCATCCAATTTATGAATGTGATGAATTTCTTCCATGCTGGTTTGATAATCGGGGTACTTATTCATCCATGACGCCATGATTCGGTTGATGCGGAAAAACAAATTTACTCCCAAACTAAAATTGGTGGCAGTAAATAATCCCTTTTGCTCTTTTTTAGCGATTTTAGCAAGGCGATCGTATTGATCGTACCAACCTGTGGTGCCAACCACCACGGGTACATTGAGTTTAAAACAAGCCTCAATATTTGATACGGCTGCTGCCGGAACGCTGAACTCTATGGCCACATGGGCACCGTTCATTTCTTCTGCACTAGAGGGCTGCGTTTCAAGGCGTGCACAAATCTCATGACCTCGGCTGATGGCAATCTTTTCAATTGCTCTCCCCATTTTTCCATATCCAATCAGTGCAATCTTCAGTATTTCTTCAGCCATAGGGCAAACTTACGCATTCAGAAAAAAAAAGCAGCAGGACTATCTTTGAGCCCTATGAGCAGCATTCAAAAATCGATCAAGTGGTTGTTGTGGTTGGGCGTTCCAATTGCGATTGTCTTTGCATGGGGCGGCGGACAATTGTTACTAAAGAAAGAAAGATGTGCTCAGCAAGCTTGCGAGCTTTATCTCCCAACGAAGCTCGAAGCCAAAGAGTTGCCACAATTCCTGTTGGAAAAAGGCCTCATAGAACGAAAAGAAATTTTTGCTCTGGCCTGGAAAAGACTGAATCCCTCAGGCAGAATCTATCCGGGTAAATATCAACTTTCTCCAAAGAGCAGCATGCTCGATTTAATAAGAAAATTTCGATCGGGGAAAAGGGTAGGAGTGAAGGTAACCCTGGCTGGCCGTTTGGGCCTGGATGATGTAATCGGGTATCTCGGTCAAAAACTGGAAGTAGACTCAGCAGATTTACAGCAATGGCTGATTGATTCATCAGGGATTGGGCAAGAACGTATCCTTTGTTATTTCTTATGTGATACATACGAATTTAGGTGGGCCGGAACAGAACGGGATGTTTGGAATCGATTCATGAAGGAATACACTGCTTACTGGACCGATCAACGGCGGAATGCGGCCCAAAAGATTGGCCTGAGTCCTGAAGAAGTGATCATTTTGGCCAGCATTGTAGAAGGCGAGGTGCGTTTCAATGAAGAGATGCCAAGAATTGCAGGAGTTTATCTCAATCGCTTGCGCAACAACTGGTTGCTTGGGGCTGATCCCACCATTCAGTTCCTGGTTAAAGAATCGGGGCGTCAGCGAATTTTAAACAGCGATAAGGAAATTGACAGCCCCTACAACACCTACAGATATCTTGGCTTGCCTCCGGGCCCCATATTTACGCCCTCAAAGAAGGCCATCGAAGCTGTTTTATCTGCAGAAGTGCATGACTACATGTTTTTCTGTGCAAAAGATGATTTAAGTGGGTATCACCATTTTTCAAAAACACTGATGGAGCACGGTTTTTACGCGAGAAGATATCGCAGGGCACTCGACCGCGCAGGCATCATGCGATGAAGTGCATGAGTGCATTTTTCGTGCGCTTCTTTTTTCTCTGTACATTATTTTTTATCAGGACTTACCGCAATAGAACGCCTGGGTGAATGGGGTGATTAAAGACAATGCAAGCCTTTATTATTAGGTGCTTAGGCAAGTTTGACAGCAGTTCCATAAGCAAGGATTTCTGATGCTCCCTGAAGAATGTTGGAAGTCTCAAAGCGAACATTGATTACGGCATCAGCACCCAATGCTCGCGCATCTTCTTGCATTCTTTGCAGCGCCTGTTCTCTGGCATCGGTCATTAGGCGGGTGTAGGCTGAAATTTCTCCACCCACAATGTTTTTTATTCCTGCAAAAAAATCTCTGGCGATATTTCTGGCCCTAACCGTGCTTCCGCGCACAACCCCCAACACTTCCACTATTTCTTTACCGGTGATGAAATCTGTATTACTGAGCAGCACCCGAATCAATTAACGCCCAGCACGCTTTTCAAATCATGAACCTGACTTTCCCAGAGCATTTCGGTTTCTTCCATGTCATCCGGTTCAGCATAGTCCGTCACGACCAATGCGATGTCTCCGGTGAGTTCATCTTTGGTTACTGCCATCTCAAAATACTCTTCCTCTTCTCCATCGAGCCATTTGAACCGAATGAATTTGCCATTTACTTTTTTCAGCAACTCAGCTTCGTTGGAATCACCATCCCAAAAAAAGGTGTATTTACTTCGATTGATGTTTACATCGTCTGCAAACCATTTTGAAAGTCCGGAAGGACTGCTGATGTGATCAAAAAGCACCTGCGGAGACGAATTGATCAGAAACTCCATTACTATCTTTTCCTTTTGCGCCATGGCTATGGGATTAGGCCTCAAATAAACGATAATTTCCCAAATAATCATCAACTTTGTCGCCCTGAATAGAACTTTTGAAAGCTTTTATATACAAACATCGATGGTTTTTCCTGCCCTACCTTCTTTTTTTATTGGGTGCGGTGATTCTGATGCTTTCTTATCCAAAAGGATGGCTGGTTTTGGAGTTAAACGCCTTACATTTTCCTGCAATGGATCAGTTTTTTCGATTTGCCACAGCTGGGGGAGAAGAGTGGGCCGGGATCACTTTAGGCGTGTTCTTGCTCATTTTTCGTCCAAGGAAAGAATTGTTGGCATATTTGGTGGCGATTGCAATAGTGGTTGTACTCGTTCAATTTTTAAAAAGATGGGTATTTTCAGATTGTTATAGACCTGTAGAGGTTCTGAAAACCTCTGCATTGCACGTGGTGGATGGAATCAAACTAAACCGCAAATACAGCTTTCCTTCCGGGCATACGTCTGCCGGGTTTTTGTTTTTTGCATACTGGGCATTTATCCTGCGAAATGCGGGCTGGAAACTGTTCTTTTTGATCAGTGCAGTTTTGGTAGGTTTTTCAAGAATTTATCTGGCTCAACATTTTTTGGAAGATGTAGCAGCCGGAAGTGTGATAGGAATATGCTTTGCCATGTGGGCCGTTTGGCTTGCAAATCGACTTGGTGCTTATTCTGAATGGTGGAACAAAAAATGGGGCCTCTATTGAATAGAAATCGAGTAGTTCTGGAACACGTGCTTCTCGCACTCTTTTCCTTGCTATTGCTTCTACCTTGGCTGGGTGAGGTGCATCTATTTGATTGGGATGAGATCAACTTTGCGGAATCGGCACGTGAAATGCTTCTAACCGGCAATTATTTAACGGTGCAGGTCGATTTTGAGCCATTTTGGGAAAAACCACCTTTCTTTTTCTGGCTGCAGGCGCTCAGTATGAAAGTATTCGCTGATCCTGAATTTGCTGCGCGCTTTCCAAACGCCCTAGCCGGTATGATTAGCATGCAGATCTTGTTGTTGATTGGCCGAAAACACGCCTTGCTGAAACAACCGCTGCTTTGGCCTCTGATGTATCTGGCTTCTCTAACGCCCTTCTTCTATTTCAAAAGCGGCATTATTGATCCCTGGTTTAACCTCTGGATTTTTCTGGCTGTGTACTTCCTGTATCGCGCTTCTGCACAGGAAATCCATCGGATGCGTTTCTTTGCCTTGAGTGGATTCATGCTTGGCATGGCATTCATTACCAAGGGACCGGTGGCCATTTTACTCAGCGGATTAACGGGTTTGGTTTACTGGATAAGTATTCGATTCAAAAGCTGGTTCAATTACAAACACCTGGCTGTTTTGGCCGGGGCCATGCTACTGGTTCCACTGCTATGGCTCACGCCAGAAATGATGAACAGAGGTGCCTGGTTTCTGAAAACCTTCATACAGTACCAGCTCGAACTTCTCACCCAACCTGTGGCTTCTCACGGTCAACCCTGGTATTATCATTCAATGGTTCTCCTGTTCGGAGCCTTTCCTGCCTCGGTAATCGCTCTTCCGGCTCTTTTTCGCAGCAGTGATCCTAAAGCCTTTGATCGCTGGATGAGAATCCTGTTTTGGGTGGTTCTTGTGGTTTTCTCAATGGTCACCACCAAAATTGTTCATTACTCCAGTTTATGCTTTTTTCCTTTGAGCTATCTGGCAGCGCGTAGTTTGAATAAACCGGTGGGGTTTGTGAGCAGATCACTTTTTTTGTTCATTTCCATTGCATTGTCGCTTGCCATAGCAGGCATAGCGTTGATAATGTCGAACAACCTCTGGAGAAATCAGCTGAGCAGTTCAATTAAAGATGAATTCACCAAAGCGCAATTGGCGGTGCCTGGCGTTTGGCAAAGCCAAATGGCCTTGCTGGGCCTTTTGCTCCTGATAGCTCTCCTGTTGTTCTTTGTGCGCTGGAAATCAGGGAAACGCCTGATGCCTACTTTGGCCGCATTGCCCATGCTTTGGCTTTTAATCATGCATGTATATGTGCCGGCTGTTGAAAGACACACCCAATACCCGCTTATTCAATTCATGAAGAGTCATGCAAATGAAGATGCCTATTGGATTCCGTATCGTTACAAGACCTATGCTCATTTGTTTTATACTTCTACCACACCTTTGAGCGAGCAGGATGAGCTAAAGCTGTTCAGAGAAGACTGGAAAAGACGGAATGGATTTCAGTCATCAGAAGTGCTTACGGGCGACAGCAGAAAGCGACTGGCCGACGCAGAAGTGGAATGGCTCATCGGACATCCCATTCAAAAAAATGTATACTTCATGTGTGTTCAAAGAAAAGCTCCTGAATTATCGGAGCATGCAGTATTGAAGGAAATTTTCAGAGCAGGAGGATATGTGGTATTTCTGAAGCAAGGCAGCTCATTCTGAACAAGGGAATCTCATAGCTGACAATCAGGAAGGTTTTTCAATGCCTCGCGTTTGCTGAGACCACTTAATTCGGGATGTTTCTTCACATAATTGCAGACCAAATCGGCATCGGTTTTTGCGTATTGCCGCAAAGCCCATCCAATGCCTTTTCTGATGAAGAACTCTTTTTCTGATGCAAAGCGGGTACAAAGATTTAACAGCAGTTTGGTATTGGTCTTGTCTTTGTAAAACAACTGGAACAAAAGTGCAGAACGAATCAGCCATAATTCCCCTGAATCGCACCAGCGATTGATGGTGGTTTCTATCTGATCAGGGAAGGCAGTAAACCAAGCCCCCATGCTTCTACCCGCAAGGGCATCAACTGTATCCCACCAGCTCTTGTTCAATACCAGCCATTCTATCTTCGGCAAATCGTCCGCTTCGGGATGTTTTTGAATCATTGGCATTAAATCCAATGCGGTGTACTGCATTTCCCTTGCATCTGCCTCCCAAAGTTGAACGATCAGGTTCCATAAATCTTGTCGTTCTAGTGTTCTCGCCTCTTTAAGCCAAGCCTTGCTCAGGGCTTTACGATCCTTGTTTTGCAGACCATAGAAAGGGAAGAGGTTTTTCATATAGGCCGACATCTGCCGGGCCTTCTCCTCATCCGCATGGCTGCTGTATTCCAAGCTCAGATCGTTTATTAAATGCGAAACAGAAGGCTTCATGATTCAATGATAGAATTTTCTAAATGAAAACATATCTAGATCGATAGCTTCCACATACCAAGGACTGCTGCCTATAACAGCTCAATGTTTCAGCTTATTGTAAAAAAAAGCCCCTGAATCAGGGGCTTTTATCAAGCGGTTCCGGAAGGATTCGAACCCTCAACCTTCTGATCCGTAGTCAGACACTCTATCCAGTTGAGCTACGGAACCGTTTTGGGAGTGCAAAAATAGGACTTCAATTGAATGTGACAAAGAAAAATTGCCAATCGATCAAGCCTTGCTTTTGTTTTATTTTTGAACAATGGCTCGTCGTCAACTCTCTATACTTATTCTACTGATTATTAGCACTTTTTCACTTCGTGCACAATACGCGTTTAATATGAGCGGCTACATCACCGATATGAGCACGGGCGAAGCGCTGGTGGGGGCCAGGGTGAGCATACCCAGCTGGAGGGTTGAAGCATTCACCAACCACTACGGTTACTATTCCATTTCTCTGCCTCCACAGGATGTGGTGATTTATTTCGAATACGGCAATTACGCGCAACGAATTGACAGCTTGTACATTGATGAGGACCTGCTTTACAATGTTCAACTTGAAAATCTTTTTGGCAATCCCGATGATGCCGCCAATGTTAGAAAATCGCAAAACGATCTGAGCAGTGTGATCAATGGCAAAATAGATCTACCACTTCATCTTTCTTCTGATCTGCCCTACTTGTTTAGTGAGCCGGATTTGGTAAAGGCTTTGCAAACCCTGCCCGGTATTGAAATGGGTTCAGAGGGCTTCAGCAATATGTTTGTAAGGGGAGGCTCGGCTGATCAAAACCTGATACTGGTGGATGACATGCCGGTGTATAACACCAACCATATGTTTGGATTGTGGAGCACCCTGAATCCCGCCGGAATGAACAGCGTGCAGGTGATGAAAGGCGGCATTCCGGCTCGTTTTGGTGGTCGGCTCTCCTCGGTTATCGACATTGCACCCAAAGAGGGAAATATCCGAGAGACAGATGGAAGCGTGACCTTCAGCCCCATTACGGCCAATGTTCACGTAAACGGCCCCATTAAAGACAGCACGACCACCTTCGCACTTTCGGCCCGAAGAACTTATCTGGATGTATTGCTTGCTCCAATATTCAGCAATCCCGATCTCAATCTGCGACTCAATTATCACGACCTCATTTTCAAGCTAAGCCACCAATTGAGTAAATACGACAAGCTCTATTTTAGCTACTACAACAGCAGGGATATTTTGGGCACCGCAGGCAGCTTCGAAGATAGTTCCGGTTACAGCGAGCAAGTACTTGATTTGCGAATCAAATGGGCCAGTAATAGTGGTGCTTTGCGGTGGACGCATATTTATAGTCCGAAGCTGTTTTCGTCCATTGCGTTTATGACCTCCAACTACCGTGTTGACAATGATATTTCGCTCGAAACCATTTATCTTACAGGAAATCAGCCAAAAGCCAAATCAAGCTTCGAATACATGAACGGGATTAGGGACCTCATTTTTAAGACAGATTTTGAGTACAAAGGCAGAAATAATCACTGGCTCAGATTTGGGTTGAATGCTGACGTTCATGCCTTTCGCCCCGGTTATTTACAGGTTTTTAGTCGGAATGTTCAGGGCAGCGGAGATGTGGATGAGGAAAGAGGCTTTGTGAACTGGGTACAGGCCCGAGAAATTGCTGCATATATTGAAGATGAATACCGGTTAAGCGGCAATTTTAAAATGAATGTTGGCTTCCGTATGGTTTCTTATGGCATTGAAGATTATCGGAAAATTTTCCCCGAACCACGTCTATTGCTGAATTATCGGATCAATGATGCCAACGCAATGAAGCTTTCGGCTGGCCGCATGCATCAATTTGTAAATCTACTCAACAACCGTGGAACCAATGAACCTACCCTGATTTGGGTGCCTGCCGATGGAGAAATTGAACCCCAGCGATGCGATCAGGTATCCTTTAATTGGAGTCATCAGTTGAAAAAGGATGCCCTTTTAAATCTCGACTTTTACTATAAAGACATGAGAAATTTGGTACAGCCCATTTTTAACAGCGATTTCACCGATGTGGATGTAGATTGGAGAACGGAAGTAGATGTGGGCGACGGCCAGGCATACGGAGCAGAAATTTTATTGCAAAAGAACTTTGGTGCATTTAAGGGATGGGCAAGCTATACATACAGCTATGCAAACAGACAATTTTCAGTAATCAACAACAATGTAATGTTTCCGTTCAATTTCGATCGAAGGCATATGTTCAAATTCAGTGGGATAGCCAAGAATACCTATCGCAATTCTACCGCCTTTAATTTGACCTTTGGATCGGGTCTGCCTTTTACCTTGCCTGTGGCCAAATACCGAGATCTGAATGGCGATGAGATATTGGATTTCGGTTCTGTGAACAACTATCGCGCCCCCAATTACTTTCGATTGGACGTTTCTTGGATCAGGGATTTTGGTTACATCACTCCTGATATCCGACACAAAGCAAGTTTTTCGGTTTACAATATTTTGTTCAATCAAAATCCCAACACGGTCTATGCCAATAGAACGGTTACTGCCAATGGTTCAGTTTTTACCGCATTTTCGAGAAGCACATTTGTTTTTATACCGGGGATAAACTATAAATGGGAATTTTGACATGAAGCAATTGAAAATATACCTGAGCCTCATCGCTTTAATCACAATCAGCGCCTGTGACCGGGAGATACCCTTTGCTGATTTGCCTGAATTTGAAGAGAAGCTGGTTTTGAATGCTGAGTTGAACAATCAACAACCCATTAGCATTGAAGCATCGAGTTCGGCTTCAGCTTATGTGAATAAAGAAGCAGAAGTACTGGAAGGGGTGAACATTGTTTTGTTGAAGGGCAATCAGGAAATCCCCCTCATCTACGATGGCTTTTTTAAACGTTACATCAGCACTGAGATTCCAGCGGCAGGAGTTAGTTATACCGTTCGGGCTTCCTACCCCGGACTTATTTCGGTAACATCCAACGCCCAAATCCCGTCAACTTTGCAAGAAAAAAATGCCACATACATCATTGATGGTGGAACGGATAACAATGGAAATACCAGTGACCTTTTAAAGGTGTCTTTCCGAGATCGAGCCAATGAAAACAATTACTATAAACTCAACTTCTATTACTTCAGTGTAACGCTGGGAGAGTGGTTGCCATTTGATTTCAATACCGATGACCCCAGTTTAAATGCTCCGGAGACCGTGAGCACAGCAGATGGTGGGTTTGTTGTAAGTGACCAACTATTTAACGGACAGCTAAAGGAGTTTGTGGCCGTGCCACCTGCGGGATTGGTGTTTAATAATCCTGATGAGAAATACCTCATACAGCTTCGCGTATTGAGTGAAGATTATTACCGCTATTTTGTTAGTTTGGCGGCCTTCAAAGAACAGATAGACGACCCAGCGAACCTATTCAATGATGGCATAGTGGTGCACAGCAATGTCAATGGAGGTTTGGGCATTTTTGCCGGCACCTGGTTGGAAAGTGATACTTTGAGGTGAAAACTCAAGGCAATTGGTTAGGCAAAATTCGCCTAATCAAGCATTTTTACGGGCAATAACTTTTTGGGCGGCTTCAACAATGTTTGTGGCATCGAGACCGTATTTGATCAACAATTCATCGGGCGTTCCGCTTTCTCCAAAATGATCGTTTACGCCCACCATTTCAATGGGTGTGGGCTGATTTCGCCCCAACAGCGATGCAATACTTTCGCCCAAACCACCAGCAATTTGATGTTCTTCTGCGGTTACCGCACAACGGGTTTTGGCTACTGATTTTAGCACTGCTTCTGTATCGAGTGGTTTGATGGTATGGATATTAATCAAATCAACATATATGCCTTTTTCAGCCAGTATCTGAGCAGCTTCTATGGCTTTCCATACCAAATGACCGGTACAAAAAATACTCACATCACTACCTTCATCGATCTGCCATGCTTTTCCAATGATAAATTGCTGGTCGGGATCGGTAAATACGGGCCATTTTGGGCGGCCAAATCGAAGATACACTGGGCCCTCATGATTTGCAATGGCAATGGTGGCTGCTTTGGTTTGGTTGTAATCACAGGGGTTGATTACGGTGAAGTTCGGGAGCATTTTCATGAGGCCTAAGTCTTCTAGAATTTGATGCGTGGCTCCGTCCTCTCCTAAGGTAAGTCCAGCATGCGAAGCGCAAACCTTTACATTCTTATTTGAATAGGCCACACTCTGCCGAATTTGATCATAAACCCTACCTGTAGAGAAGTTGGCAAACGTGCCGGTAAAGGGAATCATGCCGCCGGTGGCCAATCCCGCCGCCATACCAATCATATTTGCTTCGGCAATACCCGCCTGAAAGAAGCGCTCCGGGAATTCTTTCTCAAAGGCATCCATCTTCAGTGAGCCGGTAAGATCAGCACAAAGTGCTACCACTTTGTCATTGCTACGACCAAGCTCGAGCAGACCTGCCCCGAAACCGGATCGGGTGTCTTTCTTTTCTGTTACGTTAAAGGTTTTCATAGATCAATAAAGGGCTATTTGGGTTACTTCCCCTGATTTTATTTCGAATTTTTGTTCTTTGGTTTTCAAGATATCCTTGTCCAGGCTGTTTCTCGTTATGAGGTAATAATTGCCCGGTTGAATGACGATTAATTGCCGTCCCTGAGCAGCCTGTATGTCGCATACCCATTCCATTTTATTTTCTCGCAAGCGATAAATTCCTCCCACGAATGCAATGCGCGTGATGAGGTTTAGTTTTCCTGGTTGTGGTATTTTAAGGGTGGTTATTTTATCCTGACTGATTTTCAGTCCTTTCTGAATAATTCTGGGTGTACTGAGAATTTCAATGTCGTATGAACCGGTGAGATACTTCTGTTCAGTATTAAAGTCCTGATGATGAATGATCTGATTGTTCGATGGGTCTTTAACCAAGCCAATGAGGCGATTGTAATTGGTAACACCATCAATTTCCAGTCGAAGATTTCCTCTGCCGCTTTCAATTGGAATAATGTTGTGCTTACCGGCTTTTATTTCAATATTCTCCTTTTTTACCGGAGGCAAGGTATGAACCACAATATCATAGCTCATTCCAGGATCGATGTACATTGTATCTGGCACGCCACGGTTATTCAGGGTGTGCATGAAATTGTACTCCATCGTTTTTCGATGGTGATCGTAAAAAGTCATGTTGACATCTGTTTCCAGGGCTTGACCGAAATCATCGAGCAGATTTACTTGGGCCGTGGTATTGTTAAGCGCCTGCGTGATTACCACTCCTAATACTTCTTGAAATTGTTGTTCGGTATTGGCTTCAAAGTAACGGCCCACGCAATCAAACTCACTCCTGAATTGTGCATCCAGCCCGACGCCAATGATGAAAGGTTTCAAAGCAACCCCCTGCTCTTGAAGAGCCATCGATACGGCGCATGGATCGCCATCACATTCTTCAATACCATCGGTTATCAGGATGATGATGTTTCTCACCTCCCGATCGATTGGAAAGTCATATGCCGCCTGTTGCAAACTATAGGCAATCAGCGTAGTGCCTTTTGGCCGAATGGCTTGCATCTCTTCTATGATGAAATCATGGTTTTTCCAACTGAAAGGGACCTCCAGTCTTGTGTCTTCACAATTGCGTTGTTCTTTTGGCGTATTGTGACCATAAACGCGCAAAGCCAGTTCTACTTCCTCAAACTGCCGAAGGCTATCCACCATCTGACTAAGTAGCCTTTTGGCAGTATTGATGCGGTTGTCAGACCCCATGCGCGCATACATGCTACCTGAGGCATCCAGTAAAAATAAGATTCTTGTTTTAGGCTTTTTATACTGAGCAAAAGACGGTGACGCGGCAAAAGCACCCAACAAAAGCAGCCATATCCACTTGTGTTTCATGATATGATAAACCTGATATACTGCTGCTTTATTATTCAATAGTCGCCAATTGTTTCTTCGTTTTGAGCAAGTGCTTCAGCCAATTGTTCATTATTCGGAGCAATTCCATGCCATTGGTGTGAGCCCATCATAAAATCGACCCCATGACCCATTTCAGTTTTCATAATCACGAAAACAGGTTTGCCCTTTCCACTTAATGCTTTGGCTTCCTTCATGGTAAACAGAATGCTTTCCAAATCATTTCCTTCCATCTGCAAGGTGGTCCATCCAAAGGATTCAAATTTTGATTTGTATTCAGTCATTCCCATTACATCTTTCGTGGAACCATCAATTTGCTGCCCATTAAAATCGACCACTGCGATGAGGTTATCTACTTTGTTGTGGGCAGCAAACATGATGGCTTCCCAATTTTGCCCCTCTTGCAATTCGCCGTCCCCACAGAGAACAAAAACATTTTTATCGTCTTTTGCGAGTTTCTTAGAAAGAGCAATGCCGGTGGCCACAGAAAGCCCCTGACCCAATGATCCCGAAGCAATCCGAATGCCTGGTAAACCTTCTTCAGTAGCAGGATGACCCTGTAATCTTGAATTCAACTTTCTGAAAGTGCTTAATTCCGCCACCGGAAAATATCCGCTTCTTGCAAGAGCGCTGTAATAAACAGGAGAAATATGACCATTGCTTAAGATGAAGACATCTTCACCTTTTCCTTCCGGCTGAAAAGGATTGGGTTGATGGTCCATGATGTTAAAAAACATGGCTACAAAAAATTCGGTGCAACCCAAAGAACCACCCGGATGGCCCGATTGCACTGCATGTACCATGCGAACGATGTCTCTGCGTACCTGCGGAACGAGGCGTTGCAGTTCGGAAATACTGCTCATTGAATGAATATTAAGCAGCAAAAAAACAAAATAAGTGCCAAAACCCACTGTAAATGAAGCTTGTGAGCAGCATAAGTTATTTCCTTTTTATGCACATATCACCAGGATGTATCTTTGTTCCTTTATGCAAAAAAGCGGACCATTTTCGGAAATAGAATTGCATCTTTCTCCTGCAGATGCGGCAGTAGAAGCGGAGGTATTCAGGGCATTGTGTAAAGGAGGGGGCTTAACGGCCGATCAAATAAGTGATTGGCGCATTTCACGCAGATCGATTGATGCCCGCAGAAGCCCCGTTCGCATTTTGTTGCAGATCCAATATTGCACCGATGGTAAATTGCTACCGCAGGATGCCTTTCAGCCGGTTTATCCCAAAACGCTTAAAGAGCGTGAAGTACTGATTGCAGGATTTGGTCCTGCGGGTATTTTTGCTGCCCTTGAGCTGCTCGAACATGGCATCAGACCGGTGGTACTGGAGCGAGGCAAGATGGTAAGAGAACGAAGAAGGGATCTCGCACAACTCAATCGCCTCGGACAGGTTGATCCCGACAGCAATTATTGTTTTGGAGAAGGAGGAGCAGGCACCTATAGCGATGGGAAGCTCTATACCCGTTCGAAAAAAAGGGGGCAGGTAAACAAGGTGCTCGATATCCTTATACAACACGGTGCATCGGCTGACATCCGTATAAATGCCAGACCGCATATCGGTACCAATAAATTACCTGCAATAGTGGAGAACCTCCGCAACAGCATACGCGAAAAGGGCGGTGAAATCTTGTTTGAAGCCAAAATAACTGATATCCGCATGGGTGAGCACGGGGTGGAAGGGGTAGAACTTAATGATGGCCGTTTTTTTGCAGGAAGGGATCTCATTCTGGCAACTGGACACAGTGCTCGCGATATTTACGAACTACTGCACCAAAAAGGCATACAGCTCGAAAACAAGGAGTTTGCCTTAGGTGTGCGCATCGAACATCCACAGGAACAAATTGACCGCATTCAATACCATTGCGACCTTCGGGATGCCTATTTACCGCCCGCCTATTACAACTTGGTTACCCAGGCAAAGGGGAGGGGGGTGTTTAGTTTTTGCATGTGCCCCGGGGGGATCATTGCACCAGCTTCCACCGATCAAAATCACCTGGTGGTAAATGGCTGGTCGCCCTCGAAGAGGAATGGGAAATTTGCCAATAGCGGCATGGTGGTTTCTGTGGGCCCGGTCGACTGGAAATCTTGGCTTGGGGAATATGGCTCACTTGCTGCATTGAAGTTTCAGGAGGAAACGGAGGCAAAGGCAAATATTGCAGGCGGTGGGAATTTGGTAGCTCCTGCCCAGCGCATGACCGATTTTATTGAAGGCCGTTTGTCATCGAGTCTTCCTGAATGTTCTTATGTGCCGGGAATTCGCTCTGCTGATTTGAGCCAGGTACTGCCAGTCGCTGTAACAAAGGCGTTGAGGGACGGCTTGATTCAGTTTGGAAAGAAAATGAAGGGCTATCATAGCCCTGATGCAGTGCTGGTGGCAACAGAAAGCAGAACTTCAAGCCCCGTTAGAATACCGAGAGACCCCACGAATCTTCAGCATCCCGATGTTGCTGGATTATATCCCTGTGGAGAGGGCGCGGGATATGCAGGCGGAATTGTGTCTGCCGCTGTAGATGGAATGCGTTGTGCCCAAGAGGCAGTGAGACGAATGGAGCTAGAAACCGGAGTCAATCAATCGAGTTGAACACTCATTTCACCGTTTTCGGAGATGCTGAAAGTGATGTGTTCTTCCAGGGTGGTGGCGAGTGAAATGCCTACGTAATCCGCTGCAATCGGATATTGCTTGTGGTCGCGGTTGGCTAAAATTGCTGTCTTAAGTCTTGCTGGAGAAGACTGCAGCAGAGGAATGGATGCAGCAATCAGGGTCTTTCCTGTATTGAGTACATCATCGACCAAAATCACTGATTTCGATTTAATATCCAATTCCTGATCAAACTGAATTTCAGATGCAAATGGAGCTTGTTTGTTCACACTTACTCCAATAAGAGTGATGGTCATTTCTCCTCCGATGCGTTCGAGTTCATCGCTGAGTAGTTTGGCAATGTGTAAACCCGCTTCTTTGATTCCTACAATAACCATCTCATCTTCAGCATAAGATTCTTCATACATCTGCCAGGCCATGCGCCGTATTCTTCTCAATATGGCAAGATGATCTAGAACCTGTCTGTTGTTATGATTGTTCATATTTAGGCGGTTGCACTGCAAAGTTGCAGGATTTCATGATGTATTTCCAGACATTGTTTAATGAGAGAATGCTTGCCATCGTTGCGGATAACATAATCTGCCTTTTCCAGTCGCTCTTTATCGGTCATCTGGTTCTCTATGCGTTTCAGAACTTCATCGCGTTTCATGTGATCGCGCTTCATGATACGTTCTATGCGCGTATTGATGGGAGAAGTTACCACAATGATGCGATCAAGCTGTTTGTAACTGTCGGTTTCAAACATGATGGCCGCTTCCTTGATGCTGTAAGGAGCAATGTCTTCTTGTGCTTTTACCCAATCGTTATAGTCCTGAAGTACGGCAGGGTGTACAATGGCATTGAGAATTTTAAGCTGTCTGGGGTCATTAAAAACAACTTTGGCCAGATAAGGGCGGTTCAGTTTATTTTGACGGTCGTAGGCATCCCAACCAAATGCCTGACGAACCTTTTTGATGATGTCTTCATCGTTGTTCATCAAAAACTTGGCTCGATCATCGGCCTGATATACCGGAATATTAAGGCGCGTAAATATTTTGCACACCGTTGATTTACCGACCCCGATTCCTCCTGTAATTCCCGCTTTCAGATGCCGTTGATTAATCAATTATGACTGATTCTTTTCCAATAGCTGGGTTGTGTCCATATTGATGGCACTTCTTTCAACTTTCAGTCTGATGCCACCGCCAGCATCCAGCATGATGGTGGTTTTATCCAAAGAATCTACTTTTCCGTGAAGACCACCAGTGGTAACAACTTTGTCACCTTTTTTCAATTCATCCATGAATTTTCTTTGCGCCTTGGTTTTGCGCACTTGGGGTAAGATGATGAAGAAATAAAAAACGGCAATCATCAGTCCGATGAAAATGAGGTTCATGTTTGCTGGGTTCATAATATGTTGTTAATCTTATTGTGCCGGTTCAACCTGTGCTTTGATTCTTATGATCTTCTGAACAGGGTTGGTATTGGCAATGATATTGATGTCTTTGGTAACGTTTCCTGCTTTCCCATTGCTATCGAAGGTTACGGCTATTTCACTGCCCTGACCGGGTTGTATGGGATCTTTTGGCCATTGAGGAACCGTGCAACCGCAAGTGGTGCTCACATTGCTGATCACCAAAGGTGCTCCTCCCGTGTTCTGAAATTTAAAGGTGTGGCTTACCTTTTCCCCCTCCACAATTACACCGAAATCCCAAACTTCTTCTGCAAATGAGAAGAAGGGCTCTTCGATGCGGCCTTCGGTTGAAGTTTGTTCCTCGGCACTGCCATTTTGTTCGATGAGCTCTGCGTCTAAGCTTGGTTCGTCATTGTTGATGCGGCTGGTTTCTTTTACCTCATTACCGCCACCGCAAGAAGCGAGAACCGCTGTTGTAAATAGAAGAATTGCGTATTTTTTCATAACTCGATTTGTATAACCGTTGCAAAGTTAAGAAGTTCAGCGAAGCACTTATTCGAGTAAACCTCTTCCTTTCTTAATAACCTTATTTTCCTGCTGAAGTTTTTTCAGCAACTTATCTAACACGCCATTGACAAACTTGCTGCTTTGAGGGGTGCTGTATCTTTTGGCAAGTTCGAGGTATTCGTTCAGGCTAACCTTAACAGGGATGTAGGGGAACTGAAGAAATTCACACATGGCCATCACCATGATGAGCATATCTGTTCTCGCCATTCGGTCTGTTTCCCAATCGGGGGTGAAAGAAGCAATGATTTTGGTGTATGCTTCCTCATTTTCAATGGCACAACGAAGCAATGCTTTTGCAAAACTTGAATCATCTTCCCAATCAGGAGATAATTCGGGGATTTCCAAAGACACTTCCCCCTTATTTTTCAGAAGTTTTTTAATGGACTGCATGACCGGGGTTCTTTCGTCTTCCCAATACATATGCATGCCTTCAAATTGCTGCATGAAGTCTTCGTTTTTAAGAAGGAAAAAATCATACATGTTGAGCATAAAATCGTATTCATCGCTTACCTGCTCATTTTCGATAGCTGCGATGAAAAAATCTTCCTGTAAAAGGGCTTTCAGCATCAGCCTGAGAAATGCTGCATCCTGACTCCAGTTATAGCGGGGTTTATCGATTCGTTCACGAATAGCAGGTGTTTGTTCAAGGCGCTGCCAGAAACTCATGGAAGAAAGCAGACGCGCAGCTTTCTTTCGCTCGCTTTGGCGGTTGTGCGGCTGATCGTTTGCTCCGAATTCCTGCTCCATGAAATGTTTCAAGTCATAAGGAAATAATACAGCCGCGAAAAAAGCCTCCTCAATTCCTTCAAGTGAGTGCATCAAAAAGGATTCAGCCTTTCTGAGCGCCAATTTATCTTCCTTATCTGTTTCAGCGGCGTAATATGCCTGAAACACTTTTACCCTGATGAGTCTTCTATTTAACATCCCCCCTGCTCTGAATGAGGGCGCAAAAGTAAGACAATTGGCAATGAAAACTTTATCGCAGGGCCTTCTTTGAAGAAAGTATGCTCCTCTGGCTATTTACCCTAATTTTGCAGCAAAATTTGGGACCATGAATAAAGTGTATATCGTTTCAGCAGTTAGAACCCCCATGGGGAGTTTCAATGGAAGTTTATCAACCATCCCTGCACCTCGTTTGGGTGCCATTGCCATAAAAGGAGCTTTGGAAAAGGCAGGTGTGGATGCGGCAATGGTTCAGGAAGTGTTCATGGGCAATGTGTTGCAGGCAGGATTGGGGCAAGCCCCCGCCAGACAAGCAGCCATTTTTGCCGGATTGAGCCCCGAAACCCCATGTACCACCATCAATAAAGTTTGTGCTTCAGGCATGAAGGCGGTTGCATTGGCAGCGCAAAGCATCATGCTAGGCCAGAATGATGTGGTGATTGCCGGTGGTATGGAAAACATGAGCATGGTGCCGCATTATCACACCGCTTCCAGAACAGGAACGAAGCTCGGCAACATCACTTTGACTGATGGGTTGGTGCACGATGGACTAACCGATGTGTACAATCAGTACCACATGGGCAATGCTGCCGAGAATACTGCCAAAGTGCATAACATCAGCAGGGATGATCAGGATGCATTTGCCATCGAGTCATACAAACGGTCAGAAGCCGCCTGGCAAGCAGGTGCTTTCAAGGATGAAATTGTTCCTGTGGAAATCCCACAACGCAAAGGGGACCCCATCGTTTTTAGTGAAGACGAGGAGTATAAGAGCGTTCGATACGAAAAAATTCCTGAATTGCGACCCGTGTTTCAGAAAGATGGTACCATCACCGCTGCAAATGCAAGCACCCTGAATGATGGAGCTGCTGCTATTTTGCTCATGAGCGAACAAAAAGTGAAGGAACTTGGATTGACTCCTCTGGCACGAATTGCAGGTTTTTCTGATGCTGCACAGGAACCGGAATGGTTCACTACTGCACCAGCCAAGGCATTGCCAAAGGCAGTTGCGCAGGCGGGTTGTTCCCTTTCTGATATCGATTACTTTGAGATCAATGAAGCATTTTCAGTGGTCAGTATCATCAACAACCAATTGCTGAAACTCGATCCTGCGAAGGTGAATGTGAATGGCGGTGCTGTTTCACTGGGTCATCCGCTTGGCGCATCAGGTGCACGAATTTTGGTTACCCTTTTGCATGTACTCAAAAGCAAATCAGGAAAATGGGGTGCAGCCGGTATTTGCAATGGAGGAGGCGGAGCTTCTGCCATGGTTCTTGAAATGTAATTCGGCAATAATTATCACCCGGATTTCGTTTTCAAAAGGGATGCGACTGCCAACTTTAATAGCACTAATTTTAATGTTCCTTCATGGCAGTGCACAGATTTCGGATCCCATTCTCAAGGACAGCATTCGCGATTTTGAATACCAACTCGAAGGGTTGAGTTATCGAATCATCAATGGTGAAGATGAGAATGAGAGAATAACGAGCTGTTATTATTTCATTCAAACTTTGAAACAAGCGCTTCAGATTCCGGGCTCATTCAACTACAACTTCAGTTTGATCAAGACGGTGTCTATCCTCAAACCTAAGAATGATGCGTTCCGAATCTTTACTTGGAATTTACTGCTGGATAGTGGACAATACCTCTATTTTGGTGCCATTCAGATTGGGGATGGCGATGATCTGGTGTTACATGGCTTGTATGATAGCGCACAAATTTTTGAGCACCCGGAGCAGGAAATTACTGATAACAAACACTGGGTGGGTGCACTGTATTATCAAATAATGCACTACCGATATCAAAAACAGGATTATTACCTGCTATTGGGTTGGGATGGGGAGGATGCCGGATGCAATAAAAAGGTGATAGATGTTTTGCAGCTCAATGAATTAGATGAGCCTGTATTTGGTCATCCTATTTTTCAGATGGATGATGTGGTGCAGAATAGGGTTATTTTCACATTTGCCGATGAGGCCACCATGCTGTTGCGGTATGAGGAGAAGGATGAAATGATTGTTTTTTCCAACCTGGTTCCACCAAATCCAATGATGCAGGGCGATTATGAGCACTATTTGCCGGATGGAACCTATGATTATTTCAAAAGGAAAAAAGAAATGTGGATCCGCTATCAAATGCTATGGGGCGGTGTTAAAAATTCGCAGAAGTACCGGAAAGAATGAGTTGCAATTCATTTTGGCCGCCGGCCCCAGGTATCACGGAAGCTTTGGGCCATTAACCTCTGATTAGCCGCTCACAAAGAATGGCAGTGGCAATGGCTGCGTTCAAGCTTTCAGCTTTGCCAATTCTGCCGATAGAAATTAATTCTTCACAGCTTTCGAGCAATTTTGGCTCAATGCCGTGAGATTCGCTTCCTATGAGTAGCAAACCTTTCTTTGCCTCAATGGTTTTAACATCCTTTCCATCAAGTACAGCTGCATAACATGGAATGGAGAGGGTATCGAGGAAATGCTGGAGGTCAACATTTATTGGCATAACCCTGCTCAGGCTGCCCATGCTTGAAGAAATCGTTTTGGGATTGAAGGCATCTACGCTTCCGTCACCGATGTAGATACGATCTAAACCATACCAGTCAGCAATGCGAATCATTGTTCCTAAATTTCCGGGGTCGTTCATGCGGTCAACCGCAATAGCCCATCCCTTCTCACAGGGGTATTCAGTGATATCAAATGCTCTGATTTGCACAAGCGCAGCGGCTGGAGAGGGCGTAGAGAAGGCTGAAATACGATCCATCTCTTTTTGGCTAATCAATTGCATATCAATTGAATGATCCAGACCTTCGAGAAATAATTCTTCCGTTGAGTAAACTTCATCCACCTGAAAAAGCGATCCTTCACAAAACTCTCGAACAGCCTTTTCACCTTCCACAATAAAATAGCCATATTTGCGTCTGAACTTTCTGTTCTGAAGGGATTGAAGAAACTTAAGCTTATTGCTGCCGAGCGCCATATTGGTCACAAAGGTCTGTTAAATTTCGGACACGCGTATCAATTCCTATTGCTATTGGTTGTTCTGAGCTCTTCTTGCGGGTTGAGAAAAAGCATTCCCGAAGGAAGGCAGCTGTTAACGGCCAATCAGATTGTGGGAGCCAATTCATTTGGTTCGGGCGAATTGCAAGAACAAATTTTGCTTCGACCCAATCGAAAGGTACTCGGATTGTTTCGTTTTCATTTACGCACCTATGCTGCGGGACAAAACCGACACCAAAGGGTGCTGAATAGAAGATACCGACATGGCGATATGGCACTCGATACCAGCAGGTTAAACCGGTTTTTAATGGAAACAGCAGGTGAGGCGCCCATCTTTGCAGATTCGTCGGCCGTTGAAAGAAGTGCGGGCAATCTCAGGAATTATCTGTTCAATAAAGGTCATTTTCAAGCGCAGGTTAACTACGAGATACAAACAAAAAATAAGAAAAAAAACAAGGCTGTTGCCATTTACAAGATTGATGCCGGTCCCTCATATACGATTGGTAGAAAAGAGAAATTTGCAAATGATTTTGTGCTGGATAGTATACTACAAAGCACTCGTTTTGAGGAACTTGAAGTTGGTGATGCACTGGATTTTGACCAATTGGCCAAAGAACGTAATCGGTTGAATGAAATGCTTCGCGACTATGGTTTTTTTCGTTTTAACAAAAATTACATCAATTACGATGTGGATACGAGTGCAGGGCCGAAGCAGGTAAAAGTTAACCTCATCGTTAATAGCTATCTTCAAACGGAGCCACATCAGCAGTATCGGCTTAGAAGTGTCAATGTGATCATTGAAGGAGAGCAGTCTTCAAATTATTTCAAGCAAGATACAGTTGATGGGGTGGTCATTACTGATCGCGGACTGCGAATTAAGAACTATGTTTTGATGAGCAACATGAGCCTCAGGCCCGGACAGTTCTTTAGCCAAAGTAAGGTAGATGAGGCTTACAGAAAGCTCATTGCTCTGGACCTCTTCAAATTTGTAAATATTAATTATCCGAAAATCGATGACAGCAGCGGTTATATGGATGTGGTGGTGCAGCTCATGCCTTCTGCAAGGCATGATTTTATTTGGGAACCACAATTGGTGAGCTCGGAGCAAAGCCTTGGACTGGAAGAAGACCGAAGTAGGAACTATGGTTTTGTGAACAATCTAACGCTTCGCAATAAGAATATCAGCGGTAGAGCAGATCAATTTAACATCAATAGCAAGACTTCTTTCGAAACGCAGTTGAGAGTTGATTCGGTGGATGCCGTGGTGAATGTGTTGCAAAACTTCACTGCCAGTTATGTCATTCCACAACTATTGTTCTTCGAAAACCTGTCAGCCCGAAAAAACTGGGTCCAATCCAGAACTTCTTTCAATGCCTCGTACTATCTCGAGCGTAATTTAAACTTTAATCGAACGGTGCTTCCGCTCAATGTTAGCTATCAGTTCTCAAAGCGAAGAACCACTTTTCTGGTAGCTCCTTGGCAGCTTTCATTTAACCAGGCAAGCGTTAGCCCTACTTTCACAGGACAGTTAAATAACTCGGATAGTATATTTATTTCAAGACTGTTTGCCAATAACTTGATAAGTGGCTCTCGTTTTAGTTTTTTATACACCGACCGACCCACGAATCCTCGTTCATATTGGTGGATTCAAAGTCATCTGCTTGAACTATCGGGCAATTCCATTTCAGCCTATCACCGTCTTTCTGAAGGGGTGCCTGCAAGAGACAAGAGCTTACTTGGTGTGCGGTATTTTCAATTCGTGCGTTCGGAGTTTGATATACGCTATACCCGCGTGTGGAATGAGGTACACTCAATGGTGGCGCGTCTTTGGACAGGTATTGGCATTCCTTATGGCAACTCAGAACTTTTGCCTTTTGAGCGTCGTTTTTTTGTGGGTGGGTCGAACAGCTTGAGGGCATGGCGACCCAGAACCGTTGGCCCCGGTCTTTACTCAGATGACGCACGTGTTAGAATTGACAAGTCCGGTGAATTGTTATTGCAAGCCAACTGGGAATACCGCTTTGATATATTCCTAAAGTACTTGGAAGGAGCCTTGTTTGTTGATGCAGGAAATATCTGGAATGTATCAGAAGACAGTACTTTTTTTAACGATAATTTTCATTTCAGAGATTTTTATAAGCAGCTGGCCATCAATACAGGAATTGGGCTGCGCTGGGATTTCGATTTCTTCATCTTGCGTTTCGACTGGGGAATACCCTTGCATGACCCTACTTTCCCTGAAAACAAGAGATGGATTATCCGTGAATTTGGACAAGACCGTTGGATTTCGAGGCAAACGATCCTGAATATTGCCGTGGGTTATCCATTCTGAAGCATGATTTGCTGTTTTGCATGTTTCAGCCTTTGACGCATCTTTGTGCCAACATGCAACTTGAGAACAATCAATACAAACTTGCCGGAGTAAATCTTCTCGAAGTAGCAGAAGAATTTGGTACTCCACTTTATGTTTACAGCGCAGATAAAATAGCCGAGCAATACAAAAAGCTCAGTTCTGCTTTCAAGGGCGTAGATGTGAAGTTAAAATACGCTTGTAAAGCATTAACCAATGTGAATGTGCTCAAACTGTTGCGAAAAGAAGGCGCTGGACTCGATACGGTGTCCATTCAGGAAGTGCAGTTGGGGCTCAGGTCTGGTTATGAGCCATCAGAAATTCTCTATACCCCAAATGGTGTATCCATTGAAGAGATTGAAAAAGCCGTTGAATATGGGGTGTTGATCAACATTGATAACATCAGTATCCTCGAACAATTCGGATCTCGTTTTGGCGGAAAAGTTCCGGTATGCCTGCGTCTTAATCCGCATATCATGGCAGGTGGTCATGCGCATATATCAGTGGGACACATCGATTCAAAGTTTGGAATTAGCATTTATCAGCTGCCACTGGTAAAGCGTATCGTTGAAAATTATGGCATCCACGTAAATGGATTGCATATGCATACCGGCTCGGATATACTCGATCCGGATGTTTTTTTGCGGGGGGCAGAACTTCTGTACAATGCTGCTGCCGAATTTGACCAACTGGACTTCATGGATTTTGGTTCAGGATTCAAGGTGGCATACAAAGAGGGCGATGTGGTTCCTGACATCAAAGACATTGGGGCGCGTATTTCAAAAAGCTTCCAACAGTTTTGTGAACGCTACGGTCGAAAGCTGGAACTATGGTTTGAGCCAGGGAAATTTCTGGTGAGCGAAGCGGGTTATTTTTTGGTGAAAACCAATGTGATTAAACAAACCACCTCAACCGTTTTTGTTGGCGTTGATAGCGGTCAAAATCATCTCATTCGTCCTATGTTCTATGATGCATATCATCATATGACAAATATTAGCAATCCATGTGGTACGCGAAGAATTTACTCGGTGGTAGGATATATCTGTGAAACGGATACATTTGGCTATGATCGGCAACTGAATGAAGTACGCGAAGGAGATATCATTGCCATGCACAATGCCGGGGCATATGGATTTAGTATGAGTTCTAATTATAACAGCCGCTACCGGCCTGCAGAGGTACTCATCTACAAGGGTGAGGCCCATTTAATCAGGAAAAGAGAAACGTTTGAAGATTTGGTACGGAATCAGTTGGAGGTAGACCTCAGTTGAAAGAATTCCATCAATCCAAAACAAAACTGCCCATGTTGATGAGCACACCTTTGTGTAAGATCTCAACTTTATAACTGCCTTTTCGGTATTCGGCATTCTGCTTGTAATTGAACTTTACTTTTTCAGGCGCACCATCGTACAACACCGCTTTTTTATCCGTAATCAATTGTTCTGAATCCGTGAGAACTTCATTGTCATTGGTAAGCACCTCGTTGTTGACACCAATCAATCGCATCACCACTTCTTTTTCTCCGCTTGTAACCAATTCGCCACCATCGAGGGTGAAAGTAACTTTGATTTTTTCAACTCGCCCGGCCTTAAAGGTTACCTCTTCACTTCCGCGTTTGGTGCGGATGGGTTCAACTTTCAGGTTTTGAACAAGAAGCAAACTGCTGTTTTCTAATTTTTGTTCAATGCTGTCGGTTTTTTCCTTGTAGGCCTTGGCCTGCTCTTCTAATTTACGGCTATTTGCAATCGCCTGTACGGCATTTTCTGCCTGAATATTCGCCACTTGCCTGATGCTATCTACTTGCAACAGATAGTGATCATTCTCCTTCTTGAGACGTTCAATTTGTGCTTTTGCTGCGAGAAGTGCGGCAGGATCTCCATTGCCACCACGATTGAGCAATTGACGTATACGGATGGTTTGTTCATCTACTTTCTTACTCAAGTCAGCATTCAATTCCTGAAATCCAAGATTTTCACTCATGGTTTGCTCCAGGTGTTTGCGGGTATTCTCCAATTCTTCTTGAAGGCTTGCTTTCACATTTTCAAGATCTTGAAAATTCAGTTGCAGCGCTTCGAACTTCTTTTCTATCGATTTGGCCTTGGGGCTTAGATTGCTCTGATAGTATTCATAAAACAGATAGCCGTTGCCAGCAAAAGACAAAATAAAAAGAATGATCAGTGGCCAAGGCTTTGCATTGGTACTATCTTCATTCGCGCTTGCGCTGAGGTTGGTGTTTTCTTCGGTCATTTGTTCTACAATTTTAACAAGATTTTACAAACCGGAATCAAATACCACAAATTGTTGTCATTTTCATATTTTCGATTCCATGAAAGCAGCAGTAGCCGGAAGTACAGGATTAACAGGATTTGAGCTTGTTCAGCAATTGGCTGAGCTGGAGTCATGTAATGGAGTCATTGCCTTTAGCAGGAAGGGCGATTTGTGGAACCACTATAAAGTGCGCGACCTAAAATTGGATTATGCAGATGAACCGGCACTTGTGGCCGCGCTGCGCCAAGTTGATACGGTCTTTTGCTGTTTAGGCACCACCATGAAAACCGCAGGAAGTAAAGATGCGTTTAGAACGGTTGATCACGACTATGTGGTTCATTTAATTCGGGCATCAAAAAAGGCAGAGGTGCAACAATTTCATTTAATCAGTGCAATAGGTGCCTCGGCTTCCTCTTCGATATTCTACAACCGGATTAAAGGAGAGGTTGAAGAAGGCCTGAAATCAATGGACATTCCCATGCGCTATATTTATCGTCCCGGACTATTGGGTGGAAATCGGAAGGAGTGGAGGTTTGGCGAAAAAATGGCTACGGTCATCATGAATGTTCTCAATCCATTGCTTATTGGTCCTCTGTATCGCTATCGCAAAGTGCCTGTAACAAAGCTCGCCGCAAGTATGATTAAACATGCACTGAAGCCCTCTGTAGGTGTGCACATCATTGATTCTGAAGAAATTTTAAAAACACCTCAGCGAAAATCCTGAAGACCTACCAACCGGCTGTATAAACCTTCCTGTTGCATCAACTGTGTATGCGTTCCACTTTGTTCAATTTTGCCATCATTCAAAACCACGATATGATCGGCGTTTCGAATGGTAGAAAGCCTATGCGCTATCACCACAACGGTTCTGGTTTTCATGATTTCTTCAATGGCTTGCTGAATGAGTTGTTCTGATTCGGTATCAAGGGCAGAAGTGGCTTCATCCAATACCAATATTTCAGGATTTCCCAGCACGGCTCTGGCAATACTAATTCGCTGTTTTTGTCCGCCACTCAATCGGCTTCCACGCTCTCCAGCCATGGTATCATAACCTTTGTCGAATTGTTGAATGAACTCGTGCGCATTGGCAATACGGGCTGCTTGCTCTACTTCTTCTTTGCCAATTCCCTCACGGCCAAATACAATATTGTTGTAAATGGTGTCATTAAAAAGGATGGCTTCCTGAGGAACAATTCCGAAAAATTGCCGGTACGAGGCGCTATTAAACGTTCGGATGTCTTTTCCGTCAATGCTTATGGTCCCTGAACTCACATCGTAAAAACGAACCAGTAAATCTGCCAGGGTTGACTTTCCGGCTCCAGATGGTCCTACCAAAGCAAGGCTGCTTCCTTTGGGTATATTCAGATGAATATTGGTTAAAACCATGTTCTCGCCATAAGAGAAGTTCACATCATCAAAGCGAATGGCCTGATCAAAGTCCTTTAGACGAATGGCGTCTTTTTGATCTTTTAGTTCTTCTTTCTGATCGAGGAAGCTGAAAATTCTTTCACCTGAAACGAGCCCTCTTTGTATGGCCGTTATGCTATTGCTGATATGCTTTAAAGGTTGAAGAACTTGTGAAAAAAATACCAGGTACGCGATGAATGCACTGGCTTTTAATTCACTCTGGCCTTCGAGCACCAACTTGCCGCCATACCAAACCAATAGGAGCACCACACTCACCCCTAAAAACTCTGAAAGAGGGGATGCCAGCTCGCGGCGATTCCAAATGGAACGTAAACTTCTTCTGTAATTTTCGTTCTCGCTTTTAAACTTACCGGTAATGTAATGCTCTGCATTGAATGCTTTGATGATGCGAATACCACCAAGGGTTTCATCGGCCATGGATAAGATACTGTCGAGAAATTTTTGCATCAACCTTGTTTGTCGGCGCAGCTTTCTTGTGATGAATGAAATGAGCAAACCACTCACGGGAAGCACGATCAAAGAAAATAAGGTCAGTTTCACGCTGATGGTAAACAAAACCACAATTAAACCAATGAGCATCAAAGGTTCTCGTAAAAAAATCTGAATGGAATTAACAAGGGTGTTTTCTATTTCATTGATGTCGGCAGAGAGGTAGGTAAGAACTTCCCCTTTTCTTTGGTTTTGGAAATAAGCCAGATGCAGGCGGTTTACTTTGGCGAAAATGGCATTGCGCAAATTGGTGACCAGCCGCGTACGAAGACTCGCCAAAACCCTTTGCGATAAGTACTTAAATAAGTTGCTCAAGAGAACCGAAACAAAAATGAGCTGGCACACAAAGGCCAGTGCCCCAATTTGACCGCGCTCGATACTAATTTTTTCGAAGTAATAAGTGAAAATTGACTTTGCATAATCTACACTCAGGGCAAATTGGGGGGCTACTGAAAGCGAACCGCTTGTTTCTTCTCCAGGTTGAAAAAGTACATCAAGCAAAGGCATCAGAAGACCAAAATTGAAAATGCCAAAAAATACCGCAAGCACAACAGGTGCGATGTAAAGCAAAAGGTACTTGCTTAAATTTCCTGTGTATTTGAGCAGTCGAAAATAAATTTTCATAGAGGACCAGTGATGTTAATGTGTTTCATCGGCAATGCGGAAATCAGAATTTTCATGAAACACCAGATCTGGGTGGTTTTGTCGGGCCATTTGCAATACAAATTCTGTTTGAGCCAAAAATACTTTGTGTCCTTCTTTGTCGGTAACGATGTCTCTGTTTCGAAATTTGATGAACTCATCCACTTTGTCATCCGGTCCGGTAATCCAACAGGCTTTATGATAACTGAGATGATCAAATTTACAAGATGCGCCATACTCGTGTTCAAGTCGGTATTTGATCACTTCAAACTGGAGTTCGCCAACGGTGCCGATGATTTTGCGGTTGCCGGGTTGTTGCCGGAACAACTGAGCTACCCCTTCATCCGTTAACTGTTCAATTCCTTTCTCGAGCTGTTTTGTTTTCATGGGCTCGAGGTTGATTAACTCCCGGAATATTTCCGGAGAAAAACTAGGAATGCCAATAAACTGCAGGTTTTCACCTTCGGTAAGACTATCACCAATTTTGAAGTTCCCCGTGTCATACAATCCCACCACATCTCCGGGCCAAGCTTCTTCGATCACATTTTTGCTTTGAGCCAGAAAGTTGTATGGGTTAGAGAAACGAACGTTTTTATCCAATCTGGGATGGTGGTAGAAGGTATTTCTTGCGAAAGTACCCGAGCAAACGCGCAGAAATGCAATGCGATCACGGTGTTTCGGATCCAAATTGGCATGAATCTTGAAAATAAAGCCGCTGAATTTGTTTTCTTCTGGCTTCACTTCGCGCACATTGGTCATGCGTGGACGTGGACTAGGGGCAATTTCTACGAAGGTGTCCAGCAGTTCCTGAATCCCGAAATTATTTAAAGCACTTCCGAAAAATACCGGTGCAAGCAAGCCCTCGCGGTACAACTCAGTATCGAACTCTTCATATACCCCGTGAATGAGTTCTACTTCTTCTCGAAGGGTGTTCGCATATTTTTCTGTAACAAGGGCATCGAGCTTGGGGTCTTCCAAAGAGGCAATGCGAATGACATCACTCGCCTTTTTGGTTTTGTTGGCTTCAAATAGATTCAATGAGTGGTTGTGAAGCAGATAAACGCCTTTAAAATCTCTGCCAATACCAATGGGCCAAGAAAGCGGCCGCACAGAAATGCTCAGCTCTTTCTCCAACTCATCCAGCAATTCAAATGGATCCCGGCCCTCGCGATCCATTTTATTGATGAAAACAATAACCGGTGTGTTGCGCATCCTGCAAACTTTCATCAGGTTACGTGTTTGCTCTTCAACGCCTTTTACACAGTCAATGACAAGAATTACACTATCCACTGCCGTTAAAGTGCGATAAGTATCCTCACTGAAATCTTTGTGGCCCGGGGTATCCAAGATGTTCACCAACTTATTGTTGTATTCAAAGGCCATCACGGAGGTGGCCACTGAGATACCTCGCTGCTTTTCAATTTCCATGAAATCGGATGTAGCCGTTTTTTGTATTTTGTTGTTCTTAACGGCTCCGGCAGTTTGTATGGCCCCACCGAAAAGGAGAAGTTTTTCTGTGAGGGTGGTTTTACCGGCATCAGGGTGACTGATAATGCCAAACGTTTTTCGTCGGCTGATCTCGCTTGTTAGATTCATGAAGGTGCAAAGATAGGGTTCGCAACGAAGTGAAGGTTTCGGTACATTTGTTGCACCGAAAGAAAGCATGAAAAAATTGATGAATACAATGAAAAAGACATTTCGCACCAGTGTTTTAACCCTATTTGCTTCTGCGCTTTTTATTTCTTGGTCAATGCCCGGAGATCCCTGGAAAAAACTCATCCGAGAACTTGATCTAAGCGATGGCATCTACGCAGAAATTGCCACCATGAAAGGCGGAATATATCTAAAACTGGAACACGAGAAAACACCGGTAACGGTTGCAAATTTTGTTGCCTTGGCTGAAGGCAAAATGCCCAATGAGGCCAGAGAAGCTGGAGACCCCTATTACGATGGATTAAAATTTCATCGGGTTATCCCTGATTTTATGATACAAGGGGGAGACCCTCTGGGCAATGGTCGTGGAGGTCCCGGGTACCGTTTTAAAGATGAGTTTCACCCTGAATTGAAACACGATGGTCCAGGTGTACTTTCAATGGCCAATGCTGGTCCAGGCACCAATGGAAGCCAGTTTTTTATCACGCACAAAGCAACCCCTTGGCTGGATGGTAAACACAGCGTCTTTGGAAAAGTTATCAAAGGACAGGATGTTGTAGACGCCATTGCTCAAGGCGATGAAATGTTCAGCATAAAAATCATTCGGGTAGGCAAAGAAGCAAAGAATTGGGATGCAATGGCGATTTTTAATCAGGGCACTTCCGGAGAATCTGGCACCCGTTGATGCGTATACTTATTGAAACCAAAGTAGAAAGAAATGCTGCGGAGGTGTTTGAGGGTTTCAATCGGCAGTTATTTGAGTATTTGATGCCGCCATCCTTTCTCGCAGCAGCAGACTTGTATGAGGGTGATGATCCGGGCTGCCTGGTGAGGGTTCGATTTAAATGGCCGTTTACTTCGGTTATGGAAGCTGAGATTGTTGAAAGGCAGCTTCATACTGGCGAGTCCTTTTTTGTAGATGAAGGTAGAGAACTTCCTTTTCCCCTCAAAAAATGGCGCCATAAACACATGGTAAAATCGGCGGGTGAAGCGCAAAGCATCATTGTTGATGACATTCAATTTGATAGCGGCCGTAATTGGGTGAATTTCTTGATGTACCCCTTTTTATATACGGCTTTCTATTTGCGAAAACCTAAATACCAAAGTTATTTTCGCACCTGATCATTGGGAATGAAGAAACATCTGATTGAAATAGCGGGAAGCCGCGAAAAGCTCATACATGCCAATCTCTATTTGCCCGATAAAGGTCATGAACTTCCGTTGGTTATTTACTGCCACGGTTTTAAAGGGTTTAAAGACTGGGGTTGCAATCATTTGATGGCACAACAATTGGCAGAGGCAGGAATGGCCTCGATGTTCTTTAATTTTTCATACAACGGGGTTCGAATTGAGAAGCCCTCTGAAATTACAGATCCGGAATCATTTGGCCTTAATAATTTAACCACCGAGTTAGATGATTTAGGGAAAGTCATTGATTGGGTAGAATCCCATGGGGAGATGGAGTTAAAACAGGTGAATGTTAAGAATATTCACCTCATTGGGCACAGCAGAGGAGGGGGCATTGTTTTGCTTAAATCGTTTGAGGATAAACGCGTGAAAACCGTGATCAGTCTTGCCGGTGTTTCCGATTTTGAGCCATACACGCACTGGATTCCCCGAGCGCAATGGAAAGAAACAGGGGTAAGCTGGGTCGACAATGCAAGAACAGGTGATCGGTATCCGATGTATTATCAATTTGTTGAAGATTACATGCAAAATGAAGATCGGTTGAATTTGGGTAAAAATTTGCCACTTTTGGATAAACCGGTATTGCTGGTGCATGCCACAGATGATCAGGTGGTGAAAATTACAGAAGCTATGCGGGTGTACGAATTGGTTGAACATGCCATCCTGGTGGAGATTGATGAGGGAGGACACACGTTCGGAGCAAAACATCCATGGCAGTCAGATCAGATGCCCCTTCCTCTAATTCAGGCCGTGGAGGAGATAATCGAGTTTATTTCAATGAATGACTGACAATGAATAAAGACGCTGATGTCATTATAATTGGAGCAGGCCTGTCTGGATTAAGCGCTGCCGCTCGTTTAAAAAAAGACCAGTACAAGGTTGTCATTCTTGAAAAAAATGAGCGGCCGGGTGGTAAGTTATTAACTGATGAAATAGATGGGTTTAGAATGGATCGGGGTTTTCAGGTTTTCTTAACTTCCTATCCAGATGCACAGCGAATACTGCATTTCAATGCCCTCCAACTGAAGTATTTTACACCGGGTGCCGTTTTGTTGCACAAAGGCAAGAAAATACCAATGTATGACCCCTTTAGAGATCCATCCAAGCTGCTGAAAATGCTCTTCTTTCCTCTGGCTGGTTTGCTGGATAAAACAAGGTTAATGCGACTGAGAAGAAGGTTGGTAAAAATGAGTTATACCGACATTTTTGAACAGTATGAGGCACGCACCAAAACCCATTTACATAAGAGAGGATTCTCAGCCCAATTCGTACAATCATTCTTCAAGCCGTTTTTCTCAGGTATCTTTCTAGAAAATGAATTGCGTACTTCCCGCAGAATGTTCGACTTTGTATTTAAGATGATGAACGAAGGTAACATTGCAGTACCTAAGGGCGGTATAGAAGCCATTCCTAAACAACTTGCCGAGCGTTTTAGTGCGGATGAACTTCGATTAAGTTCAGAGGTGAAGGCCATTAAAAAAGGGGAGGTTGAGTTAATGAATGGTGAAATTCTGAAGGCAGATAACGTCATTGTTGCAACGGATGCAGCAGCGCCGTTACTGAAAGACAGCAAAATGCCGGAGCAATACAGCTATACCGGAGGAACGACTGTTTATTTTAAAATGGAGAAGGCACCGGTTGATCATGGCTTTATCATGTTGAATACGGCACACGAAAAATTGGTCAATCATTTGGTGGTGATGAGCAATGTGGATGCAAGCTTGGCTCCTGATGGAATGCATTTGCTTGCGGTATGCATCAATCAACTGCCTGAAATATCTGATGTACAGTTGGCTGCTGATATAAAGAAAGAAATGCAGATGTATTTCGAAACAAGCGATTGGCAGCTTCTAAAGGTTTACCGCATAGCCAATGCGCTACCCGTTCAAAGCTCGGTATTAGGTGACGTTAATGCATCAAGATACACCCTGCAAGATGGAGTATATCTATGTGGTGATTATTTGCTTTATGGTTCACAAAATGCCGCATTTCGAATGGGACGCAAAGTGGCTGAAAAGATTATTTCAGATGATCACCTGGCAGCGCGCAAAAACAAGCTAAAAAATCAATAAAAAACCACATTCAGGCTATACGCCAAGTTATATCGATGCATCATAAGCATCTGATACAATTGCTACTGCGGAAGTGCAAATGGCTTTATATTACCCAATGCCTATGAGTGGGTTGTAGGAGTAAAGGAGAAGTTTCTCTGCTTATGCTGCACTGCTGAGCATCATCGGCATCAGCAGCATGAGTAAATCTTCATTTTCTTCATTTTCCGATGGCAGTAGAATTCCGGCGCGGTTGGGGGTAGAAAGTTCCAACTTCACTTCTTCAGCATCAATATTTGAGAGCATCTCTACCAACAAACGTGCATTGAATCCTATTTCGATATCTTCCCCTTCATAGACACAATTGAGGCGTTCAGTTCCTTCATTAGAAAGGTCGATGTCTTCGGCGGAGATAACCAACTCACTGCCAGCAATTTTAAGTCGGATCTGGTGAGTAGTTTTGTTAGCGAAGATGGATATACGCTTCACAGAGTTCATGAAATCATCGCGATTAATGGTCATGATATTCGGATTAGAAGCAGGAATCACTGCATTGTAATCGGGGTATTTGTCATCGATCAAACGACAAACCAAAACGGTTTCGTTGAAAGAGAAATAGGCATTTGATTCATTGAATTCAAGGCGCACATCTGATTGGTCGTTTTTCAAGTTTGACTTCAGTAGGTTCAGCGCTTTTTTAGGCATGATAAAACTGGCTGAGGTACCTGGCATAACATCCGTTCTTATGGTTCTTACCAAGCGGTTTGCATCGGTGGCCACAAAGGTCATTTGCTTATCATCCAGCACAAAATATACCCCAGTTAGGTTGAGGCGGAGCTCGTCATTTCCAGTGGAAAAAATGGTTTTTGAAATGCAATCGAGTAGTATGCCGCTTGGTATTTGAATACTTTTCTCTGAACTCACCTCTGGAATTTTTGGAAAATCCTGAGCAGGCTGCCCCATGAGTTTGTAACGCCCTTGTTCACTTTTGATTTCAATACTTTGGTTGGCGGTATCGATTGTAAAGGTAACCGGTTGATCAGGCAAGGAACGCAACATATCCATGGTAAGCTTTGATGGCACAGCAATCTTTACGTCTTCTTCCGCCTCTACATTCAGAGAAGTGATCATGGATGTTTCCAAATCGGTACTAGTAATTCGCAGTTTTCCGTTTTCCAACTCGAACAGAAAATGATCTAATATGGGTAAAACGGGTTTGCTTACAAGCGTACCACTGATTTTCTGCAGTTGTTCCAGCAGAGCGGAAGTATTGGCAATAAACTTCATATTTCTTTTTGCATTAGTGCGGGCAGCAGCAGATATTCCATTGCCCTTTTTACCAAGCGAAAATAAAATTTGTTGCTTTAAACAACAACGTCAAAAGATAACATTCAAAAAAAATCCTGACCATGGGTTTTTTACATTTCAGCGAGAATAACTTATCCTTGAAATATTTCTTTGAAAATGGAAGAACCACAAGATATGAGCCCGCCAGATCATTCCGCCGACATACAGCAGTCATCCGCCGATGGATTGTCTGCGCTGCAAAAGCGCATTCAAGGGGAAATAGGCCAATGGTTAATTGGACAGGAAAAAACAGTTTCATTGATGTTCAATGCATTGTTAACAGATGGGCATGTCTTATTGGAAGGGGTTCCGGGAGTAGGTAAAACCTTTGCAGCCCGTTTATTTGCTCAGGTCTTGGAGAGCGCTTTCACCCGCATACAATTCACCCCCGATTTAATGCCCAGCGATATTCTGGGAACCCAAATTTACAACCAAAAAACAGGCGAGTTTATGTTTCGCCCAGGACCGGTATTCACCAATGTTCTGATGATTGATGAAATCAACCGGGCTCCGGCCAAAACCCAGGCAGCTTTGTTTGAGGTAATGCAGGAGCAGCAAGTGAGTATAGATGGTGAAACGCATCTTTTCTCTGATCCCTTTATGGTTATTGCCACACAGAATCCGGTTGAACAAGAAGGAACCTATGCCTTACCTGAAGCTCAACTTGATCGATTCGCCTATCGCATAGATATGGGATACCCGGGTGCCGATGATGAATTGCAAATGCTCTTGAAATTTAAAAACCTGAGAAAAGCGATGAACACCAGCATACCGGCAATCATTCAGCAAAAAGAGCTCTCTGAACTGAAATTACTGGTGCCCGAAGTATTCATCAGTGATGAAGTGTTGATGTTCATACGTGATGTTATTAGAAGTACAAGAGAGAACAAACAGGTGTACCTTGGAGCGTCTCCGCGGGCGGCCATGGTGTTAATGAAAGGTGCACAGGCGAATGCCTTAATGTCCGGAAGAACTTACGTAATTCCTGAGGATGTGGTTGATTTATTGGTGCCTGTTCTTGGTCACCGATTGGTGCTAAGTGCTGAGGCAGAAATGGAAGGATACTCGGTTGCCGCTGTGATGGAAGACATTACCCGTGCAATGGAAATACCGCGTTAATGAAGCTTAGGTGGTATCCTGAAGTAAATTGGTTCTTAACAACTGCATTGCTTGTTGCCCTTTTTGCCGGTTCCGCATTTTTTTCTGTGCTGTACGTGCCCACAGTGATTCTGGCAGTATTATTTGTTTTGTATTCAATTTGGGAGAGCGCTTCGCTATTCACAGCAGATATCAAAGTTTCAGGCAACAGAAAACATGCCCGTCTACTTTCTTTGGGGGATGAAAATCCTATACGTATTCAAATCAGGAATGATTCTTCAAAAAAGTTATTCATCGGGTTTGCTGATGAGGTTCCTTTCGGTTTTCAACCTTTCCAGGCCGGAAAATCCATGCCCTTTGATGCGGGAGAGGTGAAACAATTCACGTATTTCCTCAAACCTGTTAAGAGAGGGGAAGGGAAATTTGGGCACATACAGGTATATCTGCAGCATGCACTTCGGTTTTTTAGTCGGAGAATAGAACTTGCTGAGGCAAGTGAAGTTCATATTTTCCCCAGTTTAATACACATGCAGGAGATTCAACTAAGAACCTCTTCAAAATTGGCAACAAAGATGGGCGTGCATAGACAAAGGAAGCTGGGTGAGGGGTATGAGTTTGAAGAGATTCGATCTTATGTTCTAGGAGATGATTTTCGAAAAATTAACTGGAAGGCCACTGCCCGGGCGGCCCAGTTCATGACCAATCAATATCGGATAGAAAGGGCCCAAAATGTTTACATGCTCTTAGATACGGGACGAAGCATGTTCATGCCCTTTAATGGAATGAGCTTGTTGGATCATTCGGTTAACTCTTCACTGGCATTGGCAAATGTGGTGAACCGCAGCGGTGATAAGGCGGGCTTGATCGCATTTTCTTCAAAATTGGATGCATTTGTACCCGCTAAATCGAAATCAGGTCAGATGAAGTTGCTTGCCAATTCTTTGTATCACCTAAAGGAAAGCACCGAAGAGTCTGATTATGAAGTGCTTTATGCACATGTTCAGCAGCACATTCGCCATCGGTCAGTACTTCTGTTGTTTTCCAACTTTGAGACTTGGCCTGCCCTTGAAAGAAATATACCGGTTTTACGCCGCTTGGCACATAAGCATATTTTGCTGGTGGTCTTTTTTGAGAATAGCTTGCTGCTGGATTTTAGCCGTTCGAAGGTTAAAAAGCGTGAAGATCTCTATGATCAATTGATTGCGGAAAATAAGCTTTTGAAAAAGGTTGTTCTCACGGAGAAATTAGCGCAATATGGGGTTCAAAGCATCCTTACCCCTCCAGAAAAATTGAGCCTTCATTTGGTTAACCGTTACCTTGCCGTTCGCGCTGGTGGGCTTATTTAGAGTTTTTCCTGGCTTGTATGAGCTTGGAGCAATTGAAGATAAAAATCCAAGAGTTGTTTGATTTGGATCGAGGCGTCATACCTCTTTGTGCAAGCTTCTTTGGCAGATGAGGTGATCTTGTTGAAGAACACTGGATCCTGCAACCTTTTTATTTGATCCTTGAAATCGTCTGCACTTTTGGCCAGTAAGAAATGTTTTTCAGCATCAAGATCCAATCCCTGTACGCCAATTGGGGTGCTCACAACAGCCCTTCCTGCAACCATGGCTTCCAGTATTTTAATCCGAAGTCCGCTGCCGCTTTGTATGGGCACAATACAAATGCCACTGCTTTCAATCACATCACTGGCCAATTCAACCTCGCCTAAATTTTCAATGCCATCGTATGTTTTCTCTGGGAAGTAATCGTTCATCCTTTTACCTGCCATGCGCATTTGAATATCCGGTATTTCAGCCGTCAGTAGCGGCCATACGTTTTTCACAAACCACCATAATCCCGAGCGATTGGGCTCCCATTCCATGGAGCCTAAATGATAGAGTACATTTCGTTTGGCGATTGGCATTTCTTCATAACCATCCGCTTCTATGCCAGCAGGGTATACGTGCATAGGAGCCTTGCACCCCATTTCCTGAAAACTCGTGCGATCTTTTGCGGTTATGGCTACAACTGCATCCACTTTTAAAAGCGCTCTGCGTTCTTCACGCTTGATATCTTTTGCCAATTTTCTGAACAGCAGTTTTTTCAGTGGGTTGTGAACTTCTTCTGTTTTGCGCTCCCATATCTCGTATTCTGCATTGTGCTGTCTCAGAACTATGGGGATCCCGTAGGTTTTTAACTGTTCGATATAAGGTGCAACAAACAGGCTTTCCAATTGTATGAGATCAAAATGTTCGGTTTGCAGCAATTGGTCGATGGCCTCATGCATTTGTTGATGCCTGAAGCGTTCAATGTTGTAACTTTTTCCCAAAGACCATGACCGGAGTGCCGGGAAAAGCGCCGGAGTGGTATCGATATCAATGCACTTGAACCGACAAAATGGGGCGAAATGTTGTTCTAGTTCCTTCTCAGAAACATGGTGCTTTTTTGTGTTCAGCGCCAGCAAGAAAATTTGTACTCCCTGTGCCGACATATGTTTGATTTGCCGGTAATGAGCAATGGCTCCACCATCGTGCAGCGGATAGGGAACCCGATTGGAAATATTGAGAATTTTCAACGCTCCTTCCGCTTTAAGAAATTGAACATTCTCTTCCAAGAATCGCCGTCCAACAACCTGGAATCTGTGCTGGCTTTATAAGTAAGAAAAACAGCCAGCGGAAACAGAATTACGCTGCTCATCCACATGCCTGTAATGATATGGAGGTGACCTTCTTTTGCCAACTTTTCTCCAACCACATTGATGATGTAATAAACAATAAATAGCAATATGGAAATGACCAACGGAAGACCAAATCCTCCTTTTCGGATGATGGCCCCTAAAGGAGCACCAATGAAAAAGAGAATGATGCACGAAATGGCCAGGGTGAACTTTTTATGCCATTCAACTTCATACTTCATTTTTAGATCATTGATTACCTTTATTTCCTGGTTGGTGCTGTTGAGAACACGCTGAATATTACGCGCCGAATTAGCCGCTGCACTGAGGGCATCTTTTTTTAATTGATTGCGGTCAGCAGTTTCTTGAGGCCATTCCAATGCACTTTGTTGCTCTTCGATAACAATGCCGTTTTGTACATCGCCGGCATCTACATTTTGTTCAAGGGTTTCTGTCGCCAATTTTCTTTTCTCCAGTTTAATGAAGTTGCCAACCTGATCAATGTAGGGCATTTTGATCTGAGACGGACTAAATTGGTAGTGCTTGGTGCTGTCTTTTGGAAAATGAAAATAAGGACTGAGGTATTGATTGAGGTAACGATATTTGGTTGTTATTTGTCGGTTGAGTGAATCAGATTTTTCATTGAGCTCTTTCACATTGAGCATGCGGTAATCATCTTTGAAAAGTTCTTTCCGGGTGCGCTTAAATTGGAGTTCTTCAAGATTGATGGCAATCTCTTGTTTTTTGAAGTGCATGGTGTTGTGTGGGAAATTCCGATTGTAAGATGGGTTGTCGATCATCTCCTCATACCTCACCCCGTTTTCCAATTCCAACAACAGGTAACGCTGATCTTCGGTGAAGTACATTTTCCCCTTCTTTGCCAGCACAATGGTTTTGGTGGTGCGATTTCTACCATCTTCATAGATGGTGATATCCTCAACTGTTTGATTGTCGCTTTGCTTGTGGCCTACCCTGATGGCATAACCGTCTAACTCCTTGTAAAAGATGCCATCCTGTATATTCAATGCGGGCTTTTTATTGCTCACATCATACAACAAGGCTCCCCAACTCAAATTGGCCTTTGGAATGAGAATGTTCGTGGTGTAGAAAGTAACCAATGCCATGAAAATCATTAGTAGCATCATGGGCCGCATGGCCTTAAGCAAAGAAACACCTGCCGATTTAATGGCTGCAAGCTCATAGCGTTCTCCAAGGTTACCCATGGTCATGATGCTTGAAAGAAGAATGGCCAATGGCAACGCAAGGGGAATGAGGTGAATCGATGAATAAAAGATGAATTCAAGGATGATATACCATTCCAATCCTTTGCCTACCAGATCTCCGATGTATTTCCAAAGAAATTGCATCAGGAATAGAAAAAGTGAAATGAAGAAGGTGGCCACAAAGGGTCCTGCAAATGACTTGATTAATAATAAATGGAGCTTCTTCAAATGATTAAATCTGGTTACAAAGTAAAGACAGAATCTGATTGAAGCGGATAAATGATGTCAGCTCTCTTTCAAATGACCAATAAAAGAGGGGGGGGAGGTTATTTACCGCTGGCTGCAGCTTCCTTGAAATACTTAATAGGTACAAGCAACATACCAAAGCATTCTCCATCTTCCTTTCCAAGATGTTTGTGATGCACCTTATGGGCTTTGCGAATGGCCCGTAAATAAATGTTGTTGCTGCGGGTGAATATTTTAATGCGCTGATGGATGAAAATATCATGCACCAGTGAATAAGCTGCGCCATAAAGTGCAATGCCAAAGCCAATGAACATCAACCAGCTTATTCCCAGTAAACTGCCAAAAAAAATACTAAGGGAACTCGGAACGGCAAAAACGAGAAAGAAGCGATCATTTTTTTCGAAAAACCCTGGACGTCGCACATGATGGTCTTCATGCCAGCTCCATAGGAAACCATGCATCACATACTTATGAAGGCCCCATGCCGCAGCTTCCATGAGTATAAAAGTCAATAACAAAATAATCCAGCTCATAGATATCATGCTTCTAATTTGTTCAGACGGGTAAAATAAAGGCGATCTTCACGAAACATATCGATTAAGATGTTTTTCATATAGGTTTTGTACTCAGAACCACAGACCCGGTAACTAGAGAAATGGGTGCAAAAGGCATTTAAATCATCGCCAATATCATCCCTATAACCCAAGAAGGACGGCGATTCTTTCTGAATCATAAGCCGTAAAAATCGCATCTCAATGTTTTGTTGGTTTTTGTTGATCAGATCATCAAGCTGTTTTGTGCCATTGGTAAAATGTCGGTACTTGGTGTATGGATTGAAAACTTCTTCTGCCATCATGGCCTCTGCTGCTGAGAGATAAGCCATGCTCAGTGCTTCTTTTCGATGATGGTGTTTTGAAATAAAACGGGCAGTTTTTTCGGTTGAATTTAATATCGTTTGAAAATCGTGCCTTATCTGTTCATAAGCGCTAACAGGAGATTCGGATAAAAAGAGCCAACTGATTAGAAAGGCGATCACAATAAATTGAATTTAGAACGGAGAAAAGAAGTGGCAATCAGGCTATACTTCAGTCCGTTGTTAATACGGATTCTCGTCTTTAATACCTTGGCAGGAGGGGTGCTTCTGATCTTTCTGAACAATTGCTTGTAATAGATATAAGCAATGTATACACCCATACGAGCATTCTCAGGAAGTTGAACAATTCCTTCGTAAGCAGCGGCAAAATCAGCAGCTATTTCTTCTTCTATCAACTGTTTATCTTCTTTGCTGAAGTTGGTCATGTCAACATTAGGGAAGTACGTGCGATTCAAAAGTTCGTAGTCGTTACGCATATCGCGAAGGAAATTGACCTTTTGAAAGGCAGAGCCCAAGCGCATGGCACTGGGTTTTAGGCGATGGTAAGTTTCATCTTCCCCATCTACAAAAACGCGCAGGCACATGAGTCCAACCACATCCGCTGAACCATAGATATATTCTTTGTACAAATCATCGTCATAGCTCACCTTTTTCAAATCCATTTTCATGCTCTTGAAAAAAGCGTCAATGCTTTCATGATCGATGTGATAGCGATTTACGGTGAGCTGAAAACTGTTGAGAATGGGATTCAAGCTGATGCCGCTTTCAATGGCTTCGTAGGTGTCTCTTTCAAAAGTATCAATCAGAGCCTCTTTGTCGTAATCATGAAAAGTATCCACAATTTCATCAGCAAAACGAACAAATCCGTAAATGCTGTGAATGGCCGCCTGTATTGATTCATCCAACAGGCCGACAGCCATTGAAAAACTGGTGCTGTAGCTCTTGGTTACATAGCGGCTGCAATCAAATGAAACCTTGTCGTATAAATTTTTCATAGCTCTAAATCTTTTTTGATTACTCCGGAAACAACTTCGCCTGAAATAATGGCTGGTGGTACGCCGGGTCCTGGTACGGTTAATTGTCCCGTAAAATACAAATTTTTTAACTTCTTTGAACGCAAGCCTGGTCTAAAGTAAGCCGTTTGAAAAAGGGTATTGGCCATGCCGTAAGCATTGCCCTTAAATGAGTTGTAGGCCTCCTTGAAATCATTTACACAAAATGATTTTTTATAGGTGATGCGGCTGCGAATTTCTTGGCCGCAAAAAGCTTCCAGCCGTTTCATTACTTTTTCGAACCACTGGTCGCGGATGTGCTCATCGTCTTTTAAATCCGGTGCAATGGGAATCAATATAAAAATATTTTCATCACCTTGAGGTGCTACTGAGGGATCGGTCTTGCTTGGGACACAGGCATAAAAGAGCGGATTCTCAGGCCATTCGGGCTGATCGTATATCTCTGAGGCATGCTGGTCGAAACTTTCGTCGAAAAATAGGTTGTGGTGGAGCAAATGCTCAACCTTGCCCTTTACTCCTAAATAAAAAAGCAAGCTTGAGGGAGCCATGGTTCTTTGCTGCCAGTATTTATCATTGAACTGCCTGTTTGCTTTGGGCAACAAGCTTTCGGTATGATGGTAATCTGCACCGCTCACCACTACGTCTGCCATGATTTCTTTGTCGCCTACGCGAACCCCCTTTACGGCACCATTTTGAATGATGAATGAATCAACTGCAGAATTGAGGCTGATTTTTACCCCTTGTTCTTCGGCAATTTTTTGCATGGCTTTTACAATTTCATGCATTCCTCCCATGGGATACCAGGTGCCTAAACTTAAATCGGCATGATTCATGAAATTATAAAACTCTGGAGTATCGGCCGGTTTGGCCCCAAGGAACAACACCGGAAACTCTAGTATCTGTTGTAATCGATGGTCTTTGAACATCGATCTCACTTGTGAGCGAATGTTTCGCACAAAGGCCCCCGCTTTCTTGACGGTTTCGGGCATCACCAATTCAGTCAAAGAAAAACCAGGCCGATGAACCACTTTGGTCATGGCCACATGATAATTATAAGCGGCATCCTTCAGAAACTTTCTCAATTTTACGGCACTACCTTTTTCCGTGCGCTCGAATAAATCTTCCAATTCTCTGGCCGTTGCAGGGATGTCCATGTAGTCTTCTTTTCCAAAAACCACCCTATAGGAAGGATCCAGACGCTTTAGTTCGTAAAAGTCGGATGCCTGATGTCCAAAATGCCGGTAAAAGTTTTCGAATACCTCAGGCATCCAATACCAACTGGGCCCCATATCGAATACAAAACCTTGTGCTTTCATCATTCTCGCCCGGCCACCTGTTTGTTCGTTTTTTTCCAATATCTGCACTTCTAGGCCATTTGCTGCCAAATGTGAGGCGGCAGAAAGAGAGGAGAATCCAGACCCGATGACGATTGCGCTTTTCTTATCCAAGATTTTGATTTTTAACCACTAAGTAAATAAACATACTCGGTATAACAAGTGTTTGAATATCTGAAAACTTTTTAAAGTTCAGGCAACGATAATTATGCATGTATTGAGTAGCCTTGGGAAATGTGATATGAGCTCCTGGGTGAAGTTTTGCGCTCACGAGCACCTCTTAGGTCTAAATAGCACACCTTCATACCTTCTTTGATGATCAACGATCACCTTATTTTTGTAACGAATGAAAAAGCTAACCTTTCACGGAATTACGTACTTACTTTTAATTGTTGGGACGGCAGTACTTTGGCAGTGGATGGCTGGAAAAGCCAAGCAATCAGATGATTCATCTTCACCAAATCCTGCCTTCATCGAACAAGAAATGATGATGTTACGCAACCCATATACGGATGAGATCAATACGCATCTTCGATACAAAACCCTGGGAGGGAGCATGTCATTCACCCAATTGCAGCAAGAAAAACTGCGTAAACAAATCAAATATTTCCCATATGCCTGGCTAAAGGTGAATGATTTTTTTGCCAGCTTGGCCATTACCAAAATCACCTTCAATCCTCAAAATCCGCAGGAGATGTATTTCTGCACAGGAGAGGGGTGGTTCAATGCAGATGCGAGCAGGGGCTATGGTGTTTGGAAGAGCGTGGATGGCGGCGCGAACTGGCAACAACTCAGCGCTACATTAACGGACACCTTTTATTATTGTCAGGATATGGTGGTTCATCCCTCGAGCGGACATCTTTATGTCGCAACCCGAGAAGGAGGATTGCAGCGAAGCACAGATGGTGGCCTCAGCTTTCAGCCCGTACTTTCACGAAATTCAGGTGCTCGTACCCCTAGAGCCGCAGATATTGAGATTGATGCTGATGGAAACCTCTGGGTAAGCTTTGGGATTTTTGACACCGATGGTATTTATTTCTCGGATAGCGGGAATCCCGGAAGTTGGGAGCAGCGCACCAACGGCCTTCCTGCCAATGTTCATCGTATAGAATTGGCTGTTGCCCCGAGCAATCCCAACCGTTTATACTGCATCCCTACGCATGCTTCTGATAGAAAAATTAGCGGGGTGTATCGCAGTGATGACCGAGGCTTGAGTTGGCAGGAAGTTGCTTTGCCAGGGGGTGACCGTGAGTTGGCCAAGCTGCAGGGGTGGTATGATCTGATCATTGAAGTGGATCCTAACAATGAAGATGTAGTGGTTTGCGGCGGGCTCAATTTGTACAGAAGCCGCGATGGAGGCAACAGCTGGCAGCAATTATGTGAAGGCGATAAACGGGTGAAAAGTGATTTGCAATATGTTCATGTGGATCAGCATGAAGTGGTTTTCATCAATTCTGATGAGGTATACTTTACGAATGACGGAGGCATTTATCGCTGCGATAGTTTTAGAGCAGATACGCCCGTTATTTATTCGATCAATGATAATTATAATGTTACCCAATACTATACGGCAGCCATTTACCCCAAAGCGGGAGATCCGAGAATTTTAGGCGGCACACAAGACAATGGAACCTACCGATCAACTGCTGCCGGAATCAGTGATTTCGAAAATTTATCATGGGCCGATGGCGGATTCTGTGAGGTTAACCCTAAGAATGAAGTGGTTTTTACCACCACACAATTGCGTAGAATTTACCGATTCCATGAAGACCGAATTGATACCCTGACCAATCCCGCACTGCAAAATAGCAACACCCTTTTCATCAATCCCTTGCACCTGGACCCTGTTGATCCCGAAATTTTATTTCAAGCGTCCAACATTGGGTTGTGGCGGTTGAAGAATGCCTCCGAGGCAGATAGTACAAAATGGGAGCGGGCTTGTGCGCCCACCGGACAAATATCAGCCATAGGACTTAGCACGAAACCTGCGCATGTTGTTTTCGTCGGTTTGGCACAAAATGGTCTGGTGTATCGCCTCGAAAATGCGCACAACTCCACTTCTAATGACCGCACTGTTTTTGTAGACCGACAAAAAGATTTACCTCCGGGTTATGTGAGCTGCATTGAAGTGGATGAAACAGATGCCAACCACGTGCTGATTACCTTCACCAATTATGGCATCAGCAAGGTTTGGGAGTCGTTTAATGCGCTCAGCGAAGCACCCCGTTGGAGAGATTGCAATGGCAATTTGCCGGATTTGCCTGTTCGTTGGGCCATGACCCACCCAAGTCGGCCAGGAGTATGCTGGCTGGGTACTGAAAATGGTGTTTATTACACCGATAGCCTCAATGGAATGAACACTCGTTGGTATGCGTCGAATGAAGGTTTGGCCAATTTGCGAATAAGCATGCTGCGTTACCGTGAAAGCGACCAAACCATCATTGCAGCCACTCACGGCAGAGGCCTTTATACGGGAAAATGGAAAACCCGTAGCAATGAAATTGACTGGAATGAACGTGGTCCAAGAAACATTGGCGGACGAACACGTACCATTCTACAAGACCCCAATGACCCTGCAGGGAGAAGATTTTGGGCCGGTAGCGTAAGTGGTGGTCTTTGGTTCATCAATGATATTGATTCATCGGCCTATTTTGAGTGGCGTGAGGAATTAACTGCAACTTCTCAATGGAGATTGTTTCCAAACCCTCTCTCGGACAACCAATTGAAATTGAAGATACCCGAAGAGAATACGGGTTTAATGGAATTCCGCATCTACAATATCAATGGCCAACTGATCTGGGAAAATCAGTTGAATGTTGCTTCACAACTTGATTTTCAAGTTCCTGAGCTGGCTTCTGGAATCTATTTCTTTAGCGTAAGTCAAGACAAGGAGGTGCTTTATACCACCAAGTTTGTTAAAACAAGGCCTTGAAATTAATTGGAAACGATGAATGAGAAACGTTTGCATCCGCCATCGGGCGTTGCAATCAAAGCGCAATAAATACCATCGGGCAATTGGTGCTTCCATTCCAGAATCGAAGCATTCGAAGTCATTTCTGCACACAAACGGCCTTGATGATCGAAAATTTCAATCTGACTTCCTGAGGGTATTTGTTCAAACACAACTCGGGTTTTTGAAGGGTTGGGATAAACCTTGGCCGTTAAATTGTTTTGAATGGCCGTTGCTGACAAAGGACCGCTGCAAATCCATTTGCTCAGGGTTTCAAGCATGTCTTTTTGTACCGAAACGATGTCGTGTACATCGTGTTCATTGCCATTATGAATGATGGTTTTATGCTCAGGTGCCTGTGCTCCCAAATTTTGTAAACGGGTTTGTATATGGCAGCTGCCACTTACAGCAGGGTAATTATCAGGAATCAATAAACCAATGCCGTGATAGGGTTTATTTCTTTCACATGGCACCACCGGATCACCGGATTGATGGTATTGCCAAATTTTTGGACCTGAAGAGGTGATGATAGAGGTGTCGTGCACTGCACCAAAAAAGTTGAACACCCCTTTGATTGTGGCATTTTCTCCATTGCGGTGCAAACCACCATCGAACAAACCAAGATCAGGCCGCGCATAAGTGCCACTTTGATTTACAGCATCTGAGATGGCTAAGGTTGATGGGAATCGCAAACTGCTATCGGTGTAAAAGGCCGTAGCCAAGGCTACGAAGCCACCTGCGCTAAAACCGCCGGTGTAAAACTCATTGCGATCGGTAGAATCAAGATCGCTTCGCCCCTTTAAAAACCGAATGGCACCTTTTGCATCTTGTTGAGCACGATAAATGGCACGGTACACCTCTGCTTGATCATAGCTGTATGGATAGTCTAATTGAAGCGGACGCACAAACCCTAGGCGGTATTCTAAAGACACACAAACAATACCGCATGAGGCGATGGAGGTGCACAAAGCCTTTAATTCGGATTTGTCACCTGAAGCAAAACCTCCACCATGCACCAGCATCAACAAAGGGCGAGCAGTGCTATGATCTCCGCTGGGTTTGTATAAATCCAATCTTAGGCTATCGGGGTTTCCCGCCCAATCGTTTTGAATGCCATAGAGCACATCCAATTCCTCTCGAACGGCATAACGAGCTTCGGTGAAATCGCATTGAGCAAAGAGCTGCATCCCTGCTGACCAGAGCAATAGAGTGATAAAGATGCGAGAATACGTGGGGCCGATACGTTTAAGTATTTGTTGTAAGTTTTTCATTCTGTTGGTTTGGATTTAGGATGATCAGTGGGTTCTTTTGCAGGCAATTTTTTTGGCAAATCGGACCGCTCATCACTCTTTTCATAGGCGGTGATGATTTTTTTCACAAGACGGTGGCGCACCACATCTTCCACGTCGAGATAAACCATTCGAATACCGGGAATGCCCCCTAAAATACGGGTTGCTCGAATCAAACCTGATTTTTGATTTCTCGGAAGATCAACTTGGCTCAAATCGCCAGTTACAATAATTTTTGCATTCGGCCCCATGCGGGTTAGAAACATCTTCAACTGCGTATCGGTGGCATTTTGCGCCTCATCCAGAATCACAAAGCAATGGTCAAGTGTTCTTCCTCTCATGAAGGCCATAGGTGCAATTTCTATGGTGCGGTTCTCCATGTATTTGATGAATTTATCTGGCGGCAGCATGTCTTCCAATGCGTCGTATAGCGGACGCAGATATGGGTCAATTTTGTCCTTCATATCCCCTGGTAAAAAGCCGAGATTTTCACCTGCTTCCACTGCCGGGCGTGCAAGAATGATGCGTTTTACTTGCTTGTTTTTAAGAGCACGTACCGCCACCGCAACGGCTGTGTAAGTTTTACCGGTTCCTGCAGGTCCCAAAGCAAAAACGATGTCGTTTCGTTCGATTTCATATACCAAAAGCTTTTGGTTGGGGGTTCTGGCTTTGATGCTTTTTCCTCCTGGACCATAAACCAGTACCTGATCTCCTTGGGTAAGTTCCGGATGAACATCCACCCATTCATCTCGCATCATTTTATCAATTACTTCATGTTCAATTTCCGGATGCTCCTCGAGATATCGAATCATTTGCTCCAGTTTCTCTCCAAAGCGTTCCAGCAGATCTTCAGGCCCTGTAGCCTTGATCATATTGCCACGGCTTACAATACGAATTCCGGGGAAAGAATTCTTAATGTGATTAAGTGTCTTGTTATCAGGACCGAAGAACCTTAAAGGGTTGATTTGGTCAATGAGGAAAATTTTTTCTGTCAATCTTTTTGAAAGTCTTCAGTTAAAGTTCAGGTTCACCATTAATTTCGCTCTCAAAATTAAAGCTTTTTGCAAATCAAATCTGTATCCCTGATAAGTGATTTTGGCGCAGGCTCTTTCATGCTGGGAAGTGTGAAATCACGCATTCTTTCTGTTTTCCCAGATTTGGTGTTTTTAGACATCGAGCACAACATTGAACCCTACAACAGCAATGAAGCTGCATTCATACTAAAACAATCCTATCCCCATCTTCCATCCCATAACATTTGCATGATCATGGTGGATACCAGTCTTCGGAAAAATGGAAGCCTTCTGGCCGCCCGCTTTGAAGACCGAACATACATCTGCACCGACAATGGAATCTTAAGTATTCTTCCTGAAATTCACGAACTCCGAAAGTTCACTTTGCCCGATCAGGAGATTTCAGTGAAAGAGGCATTTTCAGCTGCTTGCATTTACCTCTTGCAGGGTAAATGGAATGAATTTTCAGTGGTTTCTTTGGATCAAATGAATCAAAAAGCATTTCTGCAACCTGTCAGAACCATCGATCGCATAACAGGCACGGTGGTATACGTTGATCGCTATGAAAATGTGTACACCAATGTTCACCGCGATGAAGTGGCCAAATTAGGAGGGAGCGATAAAATTCGAATCCGCCTGAGCAGGCATGAGGAAATTGAGAAAATTAGTGATGATTTTGACGCCTTACCACCAGGTGAAATTGTGGCATTTTTTGATGACACGGGATATCTGCAGGTGTCAATCAATGAAGGCAATGCATCAGGTTTGCTGGGGTTGAGGAAGGGAAGCAACATCATCATAGAAAGAAAATGATCAACCGAATTGTAAAACTTACTTTCAGGCTGGAAGCCGTGCATCAATTCAAAGAAATTTTTGAGTCAAGCAAAGATCGCATTGCGGCCTTTGAAGGCTGTGAGGGGGTTAAACTTTTGCAAGACAAAAATGATCCCAAAATATTTTTTACTTATAGCCTTTGGCAAGACGATCAAGCCCTTGAGCGTTATAGAAAAAGTGAATTGTTTAAGAACACTTGGAAACAAACAAAAGCCCTTTTTGATCAACAGGCGGAAGCTTGGAGTACGAATTTGCTGTCGGATGCAACCGAGAGTGTTTAAACGTTTTGTATAATTGAAGAATCTATGAAAATCAGAAAAAGAAATTTTAAAACAATTGTTGTTTTCTTCATCTGTCTTTTGCCTTTTACCCTTCAGGCTCAGAATTCTGAAATGGTAACGAAAATCGAGCAGGCGCTTGATGACGGTTTGTATAAAAGAGCCATCAAGCTTTGCGAAGAGGCCATGGAAGATCCAGAATTGAGAAAAAGTGCTGTGCCATACATACTTGGAGCAGAAACACTCTACTTCATTCACAACGATGAATATCTGAGCGAAAAATATCCTGATGCTGTGAGCACGGCCATTAAATACCTCGATAAAGCCGCCCGCAAGGGAGATGGTCCGGCCCTTTTGAAAGCAAACCCGGTTCTATTGTCAAGAATAGCCGGATTGAACAACCAGGCAGCCATTGATATGTACAATGTGAATGGTTACTACAAAGCCCTAAGAACATTTGCCAAGAGTTACGAACTCAATGGAGATACCACCGCTTACTTCTGGATGGGAAAAACAAATATGACGATGGGAGATACCGCCGCCGGACGTTTAATTTATGATACCCTTATGCAGCGATTCAACGACGCTGTATCGGCATCGGGAAAAAGCAAAGTGATGGTTCCTGATCCATACCTGTTTTACGGCGAATATTACTGGAATCGCCAGAAATACGACTCAGCAGCGATTTACCTGATCGCAGGCAGACAAATTTTCGATGACAACGCTAGGCTCAATTACTATCTTCTAGAAGTCTATAAAGAACAGCTAAAGAATATGATGCCGTCTGTTTTGCTGAAAGAAAAGGTGCAGGAGGCACTGAGGTATTTCCCTACAGACACGACCCTCATGCATAAAGACAACGCCATCTTGCTGTATCTTTATCGGAAGTATGTCGAGGAGAATGAACCCTCTTCTGCCTTGCTGCTGGTGAATGAGTTTGCTGCAGAAAAGGTGAAGCGCTACACCGCCGATGATAAGAGCATTTATCAGAAGCACGATGAGTTTGTATCTGAGAAAGAGAGTGACGCAGTTTGGAAAATGGGCAAATACTATTATCGAGAGGGTCACGACCTTGCAGCTCGATCGGCAATTTCGCACTACATGGATCTCACTGCTGAATCTGCCGATGAAGCTGCTTTGGTTAAACGATGGATCATTATCACTGATTTTGCTGCTGAGAAAGAAAGTCTTGGACTCGCTTCCATGATCATGAAGTCTGGAACAGACAGATATCCGGAAAATGATGATCTCAAGACCTACCGGAAGACCCTGGCGTTGAAAAGCAGTCCTAAAGCAGGTGATATCAGTGAAGCACTGGCTTTACGAACCCTATTGGTAGATGAATACAATGCAGGAAATGATGCCGCAGTGCTAATGGCACTAAAAAAGGTGAGCACAGAATTACTCGATCCACTGATGAAAGCTGGCCGCTATGCCAAAGCAGCCGAAATAGCCAAAGAAGAAGATAAGCGTGCATCAAGTGCCACGGATAAAAAACATTGGAAAGAGCAGCGCATTCGCATAGCCAAAGATGATTTTTACTACAACTATTATGAAACCCGTATGACCAAAGACAGTGTATTGGGTGAATGGATAGAGGAATTTGAATGGAATGGCGATCCCAACACTTGTTACCCTGGTACAATTAAGAAAACCATCGAAAGAAAAATCGAGTCTAGAATCAATTACTTCAGAAGAAATGCTGGAGTGCCTGAGATTTACCTCGTAAAAGAATTAAACGATTGGTGCCAGCAAGCTGCATTGATGATGGAGGCCAATGATAAAATCGACCATTACCCCGCTCGTAATTGGCGTTGTTATACATCGGAAGGAGCAGAGGCAGCCAAATACGGGCTGCTTACCAAAGGGGTGAATACCTCGGTGGCTGTAACTGCTTTCTTTGCTGATAATAAAAATAAAACCCTCGGTAATCGCAGATGGTTGATGTATCCGAATGCCAAGGAGTACGGACACGGAAGTACCACAAACTTCAGTTGCATTTGGGCACTCGACGACTCAGGAAGTACTGATTCTGCCGTTTATCGTGAGCAGTATGTTGCGTGGCCCAATGAAGGCTATTTACCTGTAATGATGGCCTTCGATCAATGGTCGTTCTCACTTTACCGCGATTTAAAGGGGGCAAAAGTTACAATGACCAGCAATGGACAAGCGGTAAAACTTGCTCAACAAACATACACAGAAGGATATGGAATGCCCACCATCGTATGGATCCCCGAGATCGATCGTTCAAAAATTGACAAAGAGACGATATTTGATGTAACCATCACATTATCAGATAAATCAACTTTTAAATACAGCGTTACACTTTTCCCCTTTACCGCCGAAGCGTATTAAAGGAGCAACCTTTTCGCCATCTTGCGTATCTTAGCGGGTGGAATGTTGCACACCTTTAAACAAACAGTTGGTCTTATACTGCTCATCGCAGGCCTGACAATTGTTTTGTGCCAAGGGCAAGCATTTGCATCCTCAGGAGGCTTTATTCAAAATAAGGGACAATGGGATCCGGAAATTTTGTACGCCCGTAATTCCATTGGTGGTCGTTTTTATCTTGATAAAAATGGCTTTACCCTGCTCACACATGATGAAGAAGTTTGGTCGCAACTGGTGATGCACAATCATGAGAAAGGATCGGCTACTCTTAAACCCGTTGTATTGAAAGCCCATGTGCTTAAAATGAACTTCTTGGGCTCGAGTAAAATGTCAGATCATCTGGAATCAAGCGGGAGGTACTCCGAGCACCACAATTATTTCATCGGCAACGATCAGAAGCAATGGCGTTCATCGGTTCCATTATTTTCAAAGTTGTACAAAAAGGATTTGTATCCAGGGATTGACCTAGAGATACTCGAGACTGAAAAAGGGGTGAAGTACAACTTGATTCTTTCATCCGATGCCGATATCGGGCAAATAGCCCTGAAGTATGAAGGTTATGAGAGCATCAAAATAGAGCATGGGCGCATAAAAATGAAAACCTCCATTGGATGGGTAGAAGAAAGCATTCCTCTTTCATACCACCTGGAAAATGGTTCAAAAGTTCCAGCAGAGGTTGAATATGAAATCGATTCAGAAGGCGTTATTCGCTTTCGCAACAGGGGCTTGTTGAAAAGAGTTCCATTGATCATTGATCCCGAACTAGTTTTTAGCACCTATTCAGGCAGTACGGTCGATAACTTTGGTTTTACGGCCACATTCGATGAAGAAGGGCATCTGTATGCCGGAGGAATTGCTACCTCACCCTATGATCAGATTCCAGCACTTCGAAATGGCAGATTTCCGGCCACGGCAGGGGCATATCAGAGAACCTTTGCCGGAGGAGTGGTATTGCCCATTTATGGATATTCGCTTGCCTGTGATATTAGCATTAGTAAATACAGCCCGGATGGCAGACAACTGCTATATGCTACCTATCTCGGAGGGGTGAACAACGAATATCCGCACAGCCTCATTGTGAATGATGAAAATGAGTTGATCGTATTTGGCACCAGCATGTCTGTGAATTACCCTGTAACGGTTACTGCATATCAACCTTTTTACAGTGACTCATTCGATATGGTGATCACCAAATTTTCTGCCGATGGATCACGCTTGTCAGGAAGCACCTATTTCGGCAGCAACGGTATGGATGGCGTAAATGAAGCGGAGAATCTAAAGTATTTCTATGCCGATAATTTCCGGGGCGAAGTAAATCTTGATGCTCAAGGTAATATTCTGATTGCCAGCAGCACAAGTTCGAGAGATTTGAGCATGACGAATAGCGCATTCCAGAAGGAATTTGGGGGGGGCTACAGCGATGGAATTCTACTAAAATTCAAGCCTGATCTGAGCGAACTCATTCTTGGTTCATATTTAGGTGGGGAAGGGAATGATGGTTTGTACAGCGTAGATGTGCATCCATCCGGAGGTGATATCTATTTATCTGGAGGAACATCAAGTGCGGGAATGGGGAGAGGGCAGGGGGTGCTCAATGCAAGCTATTCGGGGCGCACCGATGGTTTTATTGCTGCTGTTTCTGCAACCGGAAATACCCTGAGTAAATACATGTATTGGGGCACAGCGCGCTACGATCAAGTTTTTTCACTCGATTTCGACCGCAGCGGCAATGTTTATGTCATCGGCCAAAGCGAAGGAAGCATGCCGGTGCGAGCTGAGGTCTACGTCAATGCCAATAGTGGAGTTTTTGTGAGTTCTTTCACCAAAGACCTGAGTAGCTTACGCTTCTCAACAACCATTGGTTCAGGCCGTGGAGTACCCGATATAACCATCAACGCTTTCATGGTGGATGAATGTGGCAAGATATACGCATCGGGCTGGGGAGGAGCTTCTAGCCTGGTCAACGGAAGCAATACAAGAGATTTGCCTACCACTGCAGATGCAGCCTACAAAACCACAGATGGCAGCGACTTTTATCTCTTTGTTCTTGAGAAAGATGCAAGGCAACTGCTTTACGCCACCTACATGGGCGGTAATAGAACGAATGACCATGTAGATGGTGGAACCAGCCGATTTGATAAAAGAGGAGCGGTATACCAAAGCGTATGTGCCAGTTGTCCGTCGAATTATCCATTTCAAAGCCAGATTTCAGATTTCCCAACCACAGATGGCGCTTTCGCTAAGAGCAATCCGAGTCCGCGCTGTAGCAATGCATCTTTCAAATTCGAATTTGGAAACATCAATTTGAAGCCCGTTGTCAAAGATACCTTTATGCGGGTTCGGGTATTTGATACCCTTGATTTTGAGATCATGGCTTATGATCAAAATGGTGACTCCATTGAGTTGTTTTTCTTTCTGCCAGATGACATGAAGCCCTATCTCTTAAAAGGGAGTGAGCGAAGCATCTGGCCTGACACTGCAAGACATCATTTTCGATTTGTGCCAGGTTGTGAAATGTTCACTGGCGATACCCTTAAAATTCCATTATTGGTAACCGATCGGGGTTGTCCATACCGGGAGGATAGTCTTGCAACCATTTCAATTCTGGTGGATCCGCCACCACTGATGCCGCCTCCCGAAGTTCTTTGCCTTACTTTCGAGAATGAGGATCAACATGTGCGCTTAAGATGGGAAGATGTTTACAGCAATAAGTATTTTGAAAAATTATACCTGTATAGAATAGCACCTGATGGCAGCACTAAGATCATCGATAGCTCAAGTTCTGCTGCAAATGGTGTTTATCTGGATACAGACTTGCTCGCCCCAACCAAGAACAATTATCAATATTTCATCCGGGTTTTAAACAAATGCAATCAGCTGGGAGACACCTCCTATGTGGTTTCATCCAGTGGCGAATTCATCGCACCGATCAGTACCACGGCCATTTATACGGTAACAGTAGAGGAAAATGACTTTTTAAGTGTGCAATGGTTTCGTTCAAAGGAAGAAGACTTTTTCTCCTATGAACTTTATCGGAAGAAGCAATTTGGTGATAAGACAGAAGATTGGCAATTGCTGAAGGTGATAGAAAATAGAGATGACACATTTTTCCACGATCGATCGGTTAATGTGCACGAAGATTCCTATTGCTACCGAATGAGAATCAGAGATAATTGCGGCCATGTAAGCCAATATGGCGACTTTGGATGTTCGATGGTCTTGAGAGGAGACGAACCCCCATTTGCTTTCAATCTTTATTGGAATCCTTATGAGGGCTGGGAAAAAGGAATTCAACGCTTTGAAATGTTTAGCATGGTGGATACCGGTGTGCTTCGCAAAAAATATGATTTGTCTCCATCCCCAAGTAACTTGTATGATGATGAACTAAACTACGATTGGGGAGGGTATTGGTATCAGGTAAAAGCTGTGGAAGGTGAAAATGGCTTTGGGGCTGAGAGTTGGTCAAATGCGATTTACCTCATTCAACCACCACTGCTGCATGTACCCAATGCGTTCACTCCTAATGGCGATGGACTCAACGAACTTTGGGGCATTGTTCCGGTGTTTGTAAAAGAATATGATTTGAAGGTATACGATCGCTGGGGAGGCAAGGTATTTGAAACACAAGATAAGCACGAGATATGGGATGGTTTTGCAAATGGAACCATGACCCCCCAAAGCGTGTACGTCTATCAAATTAAATACACCGGCTGGGACAGAAGTGTGCACCATGTGAAAGGAACAGTTACTATTTTAAAATAAAAAGTATAAAGATTATCTATATTTGTCTCCTCGGCAAAAAGATTAATGAAAAGTTTTAAGCCTTTACTCAAATATATAGTATTACTTAACACGCCCAGGTGGATGGTTTTGGGTGTAGATACTTTTCTATCATTGGGTGCTTTTTATTTTTCGATGTTCATACTTTACAATCTGAACAATCAGAACATCCGCTTCAGTGATTACTATTTGGTCAGTGTAATTGTCGTGCTTTTCAGATTGCAAGGGTTTTTGATAGCACGATCATACAGAGGGATCATCAAATATACCAGCACGCAGGATGCAGTGCGGATGTCATTGGCAATACTCTTGAGTTCCTTGGGTATTTTTTTTACGAATTACATCTACGAATTCAACACAGGGAAACGCATGATTCCGCTCTCATTGCAATTCATCGATTTCTTTGTTCTCGTCAGCTGGCTTGCTACGTTCAGAATAGGGGTAAAACATCTCTATCGCCTTTTTGAGAAAAGTACTGTGAAATCCACCAACATGATCATATTTGGAGCAGGTGAAAGTGGGTTTATAACCAAAAAGGCCATTGATGGAAATATGAATATTGCTTTTAAAGTGGTGGCATATTTCGATGATGATCCTCAGCTAATCCACAAGACCATAGATGGCGTAAGAATACACAACTTCGACGAAGAATTTGAAGAAGTCTACAATAAATTTAAACCTTCCACGCTGATCATTTCAACCAGCAATATTTCACCGCCAAGGTTGAAGCATTTAGTGAATTCAGCGTTGCAAAAAGGAGTCAAAGTGCAGCGCTCGCCTGATTCAGAAAAATGGATCAATGGAGAATTTAGCTTCAACCAAATCGAGAGCATTAAGATTGAAGACTTACTGGGCAGAGATTCCATACAATTGAACAATAAGCATATAGCAAGTTTCATCAAAGGCAAACGGATATTAATAACGGGCGCCGCCGGTAGCATAGGAAGTGAACTCGTGCGACAATGCCTCCCTTTTTCTCCGGGTCAAATTGTGATGCTTGATCAGTCTGAAACCCCCTTGCATGACCTTCAACTTGAATTACAAGCGTTTAAGAATACAGAGGCGATGGTTGCAGATGTATGCAATGAGCAAAGAATGAGAAAGGTATTTGATCATTACAGGCCTGAAGTTGTTTTTCATGCCGCAGCATATAAACACGTACCTCTTATGGAGGAGAATCCATATGAGGCGATCAATACCAATGTTTTTGGTACGAGAATACTTGCAAACCTTGCTGTTGAATATCGAACCGATAAATTCGTTTTAATATCAACAGATAAGGCGGTGAATCCAACCAATATTATGGGGGCCAGTAAACGTATTGCTGAGATGTATGTGCAGTCGATTTGTAAAATGCTAAATCTTAAAAAAGAGGTACATACGCGCTTTATCACCACGAGATTTGGAAATGTGCTCGGTAGCAATGGCTCAGTCATTCCACTATTCAAAAAGCAAATAGAAGAGGGCGGCCCTGTAACTGTAACGCATCCTGAAATTACACGTTATTTTATGACCATTCCTGAGGCATGTCAATTGGTGCTCGAGGCTGGAAGCATGGGGCAAGGAGGCGAGATATTCATTTTTGATATGGGCAATTCAGTTAAAATTGCCGACCTGGCAGCCAGAATGATAGAACTATCAGGATTTACTGTCGATGAAGATATCAAAATTGAATTCACAGGTTTGAGGCCGGGAGAAAAACTCAAAGAAGAGCTGCTAAACGACAAGGAAAATACCATTGGAACTTATCATCCAAAGATTATGATTGCCAAGGTCCGCGAATACGATTACTTCGAAGTGAACGCAAACAT
>CAZYJD010000002.1:47225-78185 GCA_964647785.1 uncultured Chitinophagaceae bacterium | reverse complement strand
CTGATAATTGGATCCACCGATCATTCCGCCTATTTCCCATTTCTGGGCATAGACCGAATGGCAGGAGAGCAACAGGGTAATAAACCAAATAATATTCCGGCGCACTTTAATCATTCTCTTCAAGTCATTGAACGGCTCCAAACCGTCAAAAGTTACAAATAGGTTTTAATAAGTAAGTAGCGCTCTGTACGATAGGCAAATTATTGGTTAAAACTCGGGGCAACGAACACCGCTAAGATTGATACGATAGGTAAGATTAAGGCCGAATATGGCGTACCAATCGTTATTTGAATCATCACCACGGCTTACGCCTGCTTCATTCAAAACGCGTGAACGATCTGCCATGGCAGCGGCCATCGGACCATATTGACCCTCTATATAAGAAGATTCAATGTAGCTTGAACTCACATCATCCAAATAGTCGGTGAAGGTTTTGTGTATCACATACTCAAGGCCCATCACCCAATCTTCAGACAGTCTGAATTTGACACCAAAGCCCAGTGGCACCGCCAGCTGGGTAAGCGAATAACGCTCTCTTTCATTGTACTGAGTGGTTTGCTGGCCTTCTGTGCTCAGCGGCTGCAATTCAACCAATTCTTCATTTCTGCTTTGGAGCGTGGTGTATGAAGAACCAACGCGGTTGACGTGCGGGCTATTGGGGTCGTATAAGAATTGTGCCGTGGGGTTGAATTTAAATACAGACAGCCCGGTGGTTACATAGGGAATAACCCCTCTGGTTTGTTTGAAATCAAGCACCCTGAGGTTGATGTCTAAGCCGGCTTTAAAGTCCCAAAGAACCGACTCAAAATCTAAGTTTCTAACGTTTCTTTCACTGATGCTTGGGTACCATTGGTCGTCTCCACTAATCTTGCCACGAACGGCCTGCAAACGGAAAGTAACTCGCTCATTGGGATTGTAACGGGTTAAGATACCCATTGCGAGATGGGTTCCTTTAGACTCGAAAAAAGAGTTGGTCAATTCTCCTTGATAATTGCTTCCTCCACCCATGATCCCGAACTCCAGCGAACTCACCTTTCTCCATTGCTGTGCATGTGAGCCAAGCGCCACAAGCATCAGAAACAAGGTTGCTGTGTATTTTATCTGTTTCATTTCTGAAAATTCAAAAGATTTCAAATATAGCTGTTTTTAAGCAACGATAAGGCCGCGAAGATTATTTCGTTCTCAGTTCCTGTTATCGAGCCCCCACATCAATTTGGTTCTCAGGGTGCTCAAGAAATTCTCGTTGCTGAGCCTGATGAGCCGAAAGGGAAAATCGGCCTTTTTCACAGCCAGCTGTATATCGTGCCGAATCGATTCACTTCTGGCATCCAGCGAGCAGAGAAAAGAACGGCTCCGGCCTTCAATTTCAAAGGAAAGCACATGGTCATCGCTGATTACTGCTGGCCTTACATTGAGGTTGTGCGGTGCAATGGGCGTGATCACAAAACTGCCCGATTGCGGAAAAAGAATGGGCCCGCCACAACTCAGCGAATAGCCGGTTGAACCGGTGGGAGTGGCAATGATCAAGCCATCAGCCCAGTATGAATTTAGAAACTCACCGTTCAAATACGCGTGTACAATGACCATGCTTGAACTTTCTTTCTTGTGCAGCACAAAATCATTCAGGGCATAGGGAAAATCATCAAAAGCAGGATAGTTGCTTTCCAACATCAAAACCGTTCGATCCTCGGTACTATATGATTTACTAAAGAGCTCTGCCAGAGCGCCCTGCACTTCAGAAGCCCTGCAACTCGACAGGAATCCAAATCGGCCGGTGTTGATTCCCAAAACTGGCACACCGCTGTCGCGCACAATATTCAAAGTATCGAGTATGGTTCCATCGCCACCAATGCTGATCAAATAATCCGGAGGATAGCGCAAGAAATCCTGTGCATGTAAAACATCGGGTTTCTTTTTGAGCTGTAGATGCCCCATTTCATCCGCAAGCGATGGGTGAATCAATACCTCTGCTTGTTGAAGGTGCAGATAATCCAACACCTCCTGAAAAACCTCCCGGCTCTCTTGATTTCTAATCCCTCTTGCGTATAGCGCAACTTTCATGACTCCCGATTATTTGGCTGCAATCAAGGATATCTCAACCGCTGCATCTTTTGGTAACCGAACAACCTGAACGGCCTCACGCGCGGGCGGATTTTGAGAAAAATAAGAAGCATACACCGCATTGACCGTTGAATAATCATTCAAATCTTTGAGGAAAATGCTGACTTTAAGCACATGGCTGAAATCCATGTCTGCTTCAGCCAAAACCGCCTTTAGATTTTCCATCACCCTTTTTGTTTCTGCGGCAACATCGCCTTCAATCATTTGACCGGATGCCGGATCAATGGCAATTTGCCCTGAACAATACAGCGTTCCGTTGAGGAATACTGCCTGGCTGTAGGGACCAATGGCTGCTGGGGCATTCTTGGTGCGAATGATTTGCTTTTCATTCATGGCATGAGGTTTTTCATTTGACATATCTTTGTAACTACATGAAGATAGGTGTAACAGGAACCCCAAACCGAATAGCAGAACTGAGGTTGAAGATTGCATTGCAATGCGAAGTTACTGAAATTGCAGACAACCATTTCAGAGGCTATGATGTGATCTTTGATTTGAACTTTGATGACAATCCACGCAAATTGGAATATTATGCAAATCTCGACAACACTTTCATTGTGGCTTCGAGTGTGAAAATACAACTGGAAGAAGCCATTAGCCGCTCAGGCTATGCCCTTTCGTGCCACATCGCAGGCATGAATTGTCTACCGGGTTTTATCAACCGCAGTATCACAGAAGTATGCGCGGTAGATGAGGAAGGCAAGAAAAAGATGATTGCACTCGCTGAATTTCTGGGCTGGGATTTGCGATTTGTTGGAAGCAGGGTTGGCATGTACACCCCCCGGGTGCTGTGCATGATCATCAATGAAGCTTACTACACCGTTCAGGAGGGAACAGCAAGCAAAGAAGATATAGACCTGGGCATGAAATTGGGTACGGCCTATCCCGGTGGACCATTTGAGTGGTGCAATGAAATGGGCATCAAAAATGTTTATGAGACACTGGAGGCTTTGTGGAACGATACCCACGACGAGCGATATAAAATTTGTCCCTTGTTGAAAACAGAATACCTGGGCAACAAAGCATTGCATTAACCCCGCTGCATGATTTGTGGCGATGTGCCAACTCGTCTGAATACCGCGCGCATTTCATGGCTGTGTTTGTACATCGAGCTATTATCAGGAAATTTGGTCAAACTTCTAACACATGATCCAACAAAAATCGACCCTACACAACCTGATCATCCTAGCCTTGCTCGTGATTGCGGCATGGCTGATTTATCTAGGCATATCCAAGTCAATGCTGCCTCCTTTGCTGAGTGGGATTGGTTTCTTGCTGCTCTCCGTTTTCATTTTCATGGAAAAAACATCCAAGCAATGACCCGCGAAACTGCGGCTGAGTCAATGAATTGAGTGCACCCAAGCGTTCAACTTTCAACTGTACTTACGTAAAATCAAGTGGCAGGTTGTTGTCTGCGCTCGCGTTCAACTCCTTTGGTTCTGCGTCTTCTTTTTGCCACGGAAAGAATGGAGTGGATCAAACCCAATAATAGCAGGGCTGTCCCCCCAAAACCCAGTAGGGCCGCAGCCAATTCATAGCCCGAACAATATATACCACATGCAAAGATCAGAACGAGATATTGCAATGCAACAAATAAGATAACGCTGAATAAAATCAGCGCAAAAGCCTTTCCTGCAGATATTGGATTGGGCTCATCCACTGGCTCATCAGAGAATTTTGCTTCCAGCTTCTCATCAAAAACAACCGGATGAAAAGCCGATTGCGGATTTGCATATAAATCCTGATTCCATTGCACCGTAGAATGATAAGTGGCAGATAAAACTGCTGTATTTTGCGTGCTATGATATGCTATTTCAGCCGTTGGTAACATGCCCAGCGTGCCGCCGCTGATGAGCATGATATAGGCCAGTTTAGCCCGCGAGCCAGAACCTAGCCAATGCAGGAGTACGCCTCCGCTAGCCAGTGCCCATGATGCATAAAGACTTTCTTTCCCAAATGAAACGCCCGCAGATGCAAGGGTGAGACCCAGTTGAAGTGAGCTGAACGCCAATGCTATGGTAGAAACTGCAATATATGCACGGGCTTTATTGGGGTTTGCCGCAGCCCATCGACTCAAGCGGTATGAATGTTTTGCAGTCTTTCTCTGCAACAAAAGCTGGGTAGATAAAAGTGCCATTGCAAGTCCCCACCACCAATGATTCGCTTCCTTGCCCTTATTCCGGTTTTGACCCTTTTGCTGGTCCATGGAAGATGCTGCCATTGGCAAATGCACAGGTGCAGAAGATGTCACCTGGGTTTTCGCTAGGATTGTTGCTGGACGCCTCGGCCCAATGCTTTTTTCGGCTTCACCAACCTCAGCCCCGGTGTCATCCGTGGGGCATATGGCCCAATCGCCGGACTCAAGGAGAGGCAATGGATCAACTACTTGCTCCACTCTTTGGTCGAAGGTTATGGCCCCAGCCCTCCTGCTCGTCAAATTGCGCTGTAAACTGCGTTGCTGCAGCACAATTGCTCGCTTTTGATCAAATATCTTGCTTCGTTCCTTGTAGCCTGGGCTGATAAAATAACCTCGATTGTAACGGCGCTTCACAACCCATAGATCTGCACAAGAAGAAAGCATGATCATGGTCATCAATAGGGCAACAAATGCATTTATTTTAGTCTTCATACCACAATCTTAGCATGGCCACCAACTGCGGAATAACCATCTTCAGCAAATTTTCACCCTTCATCGGAGATTTGAATGCTGCGTACTGCTGATATTTATCATAAAGTGGCATTTAAAAAAAATAAAGTACGGTGAGTATTTTTATTTGTTTTCAACAAAACAAAACAACCTAATCCTCTCTAAATTTTACTTTAAACACCACTTTTATCTTCGGATGGATGATTCCAAGGATTTCACACTTCTGGAGAGCGTACAATTAAGGGTTCTTTCGGCCTAAAAGCAACAAATCATTCACCACAATTTCAGTGGTATAGCGCCTTACGCCCTCGCGATCTTCCCAGCTTCGGTTGGTGATTTTCCCTTCAACGGCAATCTCATTGCCTTTCGCACAGTACTTTTCAGCTATTTCAGCCAATTTACCCCAAATCACGAGGTTGTGCCACTGTGTGTCCTCTACTTTTTCTCCGCTCCTGGTTTTGTAGCGTTCATGGGTAGCAAGCGTCATTCTCGCCAGCTTTTTTCCGCCATTGATCTCCTTAATTTCGGGATCCATTCCGATGTTGCCAATCAACATCACCTTGTTTCGTAATTGATTCATAATACAAACTTTAATTGTGTAGAATTTGGTTTCAAAGAGGCCTCTAAATGACCCCTGATCAGCCACAAAACTTCAATTCAAAGCCACCACCTATCGTTTGTATTTCGTTTGATCTCGTTTGTAAGCGTTTGAAAACGAAAATATACCGATTGGCTAACGTTTGCAACCAATGAAACGGACCGTATGGGCCTTGCCCTGATGATATTTTCCTTCGGCCAAAACGGTTTCGCCCATCTCCAGCTCAATGATGTCACAAGTGCTGAACTCGCGGCCAATTTCTTCCAAATTAAACAACATCTCCCATTGCTGGGGGCCACCCGATTGATGGGCTTTTTGATACGCCAATTGCTCTTTGGTATAAGCTTCGAAAATGACAAGCCCTCCCGGACGCAGCAACTCGAGCAAATGACGATGAATCTCCATTCGCTTGCCGGCGGGGAAATGGGCAAAAATCAAAACCAACAGATCAAAACTTTCTTTGGGGTGGTCCACTGCAAGGGCATCTGAAATTTTGTAATCCAATTCAACCCCTTTCTCCCGCGCAAGTTCCAGAGCGCGCTCGCGGCCCGCCTCACTGAGATCAAACGCACTTACTTTCCATCCTTGTTCAGCGGCATAGACAGCATTTCTGCCCTGTCCCTCTGCAGCAAATAATGCCTGTGCATTGCTCGATGTAGGATGCAATTTCTTTTTCAACCATTGATTGGGTTCCATGCCGTATGCCCAACCCTCTTCGCGATAACGCTCATTCCAAAATTCAATCATGTCAAGTACAAAAAAAGTACTTTCGCCTTTGCTTTCATGTGTTACTTCTCACACAAGTAACAATTATGCGCTTTTGAAAGGCTATTTTCGCGGCTTCTTTAAAATTACGCATGCAATCCATCCGCAACATTGCCATCATTGCCCACGTCGATCATGGCAAAACCACCTTGGTAGACAAGATCATTCATCACTGTAAAACCCTCGATCAAAGAAAAGAGTACAACGAGTTGATACTCGACAACAACGACTTGGAAAGAGAGCGGGGAATCACCATCCTTTCAAAAAATGTTTCGGTCAATTACAAGGATGTCAAGATCAACATCATCGATACGCCGGGTCACGCCGACTTCGGAGGAGAAGTTGAACGGGTGCTGAAGATGGCCGATGGGGTGCTGTTGCTGGTGGATGCCTTTGAAGGCCCGATGCCTCAAACCCGATTTGTTTTAAGCAAGGCCATCGAGCTTGGCTTGAAACCCATTTTGGTGGTGAACAAGGTGGACAAGGAAAACTGCACCCCTGAACTGGTGCAAGAGTCCGTTTTCGACTTGATGTTTAACCTTGAAGCTACTGAAGATCAGCTGGATTTCCGAACGTTGTTTGGCAGCAGCAAGCATGGCTGGATGAGCCACGACTGGAATCAGCCAACGGAAGATATTGAGCCCTTGCTTGATACCATATTGGAAGTCATCCCCGAAGCCCCATACAAAGAAGGAACCCTTCAAATGCAAATTACCAGCTTGGATTACTCCCGCTTCATGGGACGTATTGCAATAGGCCGGATTTACCGCGGCGATCTGGTTGCAGGTAAAGATTACGTGCTCTGTAAAAAAGACGGCAACTTTAAAAAAGTGAGAGCCAAAGAGGTGTATGTGTTCAAAGGCTTGGAAAAAGAGAAATGTGAGGCGGTAAGAAGTGGAGACCTTTGCGCAGTTGTTGGCTTGGAAGACTTTGAAATTGGCGACACCCTTGCCGATCTTCAAGAACCGGAGCCCCTGCCGAGAATTGCAGTTGATGAACCAACCATGAGCATGTTGTTCACCATCAATACTTCTCCTTTTTTCGGAAAAGAAGGAAAATTTGTGACCAGCCGACACCTGAGAGACCGCTTGTATCAGGAAACTGAAAAAAATCTCGCCTTAAGAGTGGAGGAAACCGACACGGAAGACAAATTCAATGTTTATGGCCGTGGTGTTCTCCATTTGAGTGTCTTAATTGAAACCATGAGACGCGAAGGGTATGAACTGCAGGTTGGTAAGCCTAAGGTTATTTTTAAAACCATTGATGGCCAACAAACCGAACCCTATGAAACCCTGGTCATTGATGTTCCTGAAGCATACAGTGGAAAAGCCATTGAATTGGTTACCATGCGAAAAGGTGAGTTGTTGGTGATGGAACCCAAAGGCGACCTTCAGCATCTTGAGTTCAATATTCCATCAAGAGGGCTCATTGGTCTCAGGAATTTTCTGCTCACTGCTACAGCAGGAGAGGCAGTGATGAACCATCGTTTCAGAGAATATGGCCCCATGAAAGGAGACATCCCCCAGAGAAGCAATGGAAGCCTTGTGAGCATGGAAACGGGGCAGGCCCTGGCCTACGCCATCGATCGTTTGCAGGACAGGGGAAGATTTTTTGTGGAACCTGGCGACCAGATATACAAGGGACAAGTGGTGGGTGAACACAGCCGAAATAATGACCTGGAGGTGAACCTGATCAAAGGGAAAAAATTAACCAATATTCGGGCATCCGGCTCGGATGAAGGCGTGAAAATTGCACCCAAAATTCAGTTCTCACTGGAGGAAGCCATGGAGTACATCAATGATGACGAGTACCTCGAAGTAACGCCACAAAGCCTTAGAATGCGAAAAATCAAATTCTAATCAGGCCGAACAATGTGAGCGAGAAAAATTGATCAATGCGGATGCAGATTCTTCCGGCTCTTCCCACATCCCCAAATGACCGCTTGCTGTGAGCATGACCACGGAGCCATTCTTGATACAAGCTGCCTGTGCCAATTGAGACTTCAAAGGCAGATGTGCATCGTATTTACCAATGAGCATGCAAACTGCAATTGAGCTTTGCTCCTGAAGCCACCCCAAATGGTCGCGGCGGTTCATCATGGCCGCTGATGCCATTAACATGGCCGCTTCACTCGTGGATCCAACCATTTTATGTGCTCTGCTCAGCAAGCTCTTATTGGTCTTTTGGTGGGTGCTAAACAGCTTCGGAACGAATTGCCTAAGGAAGCCGTTGATGCCACTTCTTTTCACAAAACTCATGGCCTTTCTGCGTTGCAGCTTCTTCTCCTCCGTATCAGCAGTGAAGCTGGAATGGAACATAACCAAACCGCTAAGCCTTTCGGGATATTTCACCGCAAATTCAACACCGATGTATCCTCCCATTGAATGGCCCACCCAAATGATGGGGCCTTCGTGGAGAGATAGCCGGCTATGCACCCAATCTGCCATATCTTCTAAAGTCTCTATCTCCGCATTCAAGGGTTCTTTTCCGAAACCAGGCAGATCAATCGAAATCACCTCTTCCTTCTCGCCTAATAAGGGCAGGAAATCATTCCACATTTCAGATTGCTCGCAGAAACCGTGAACAAATAGCCACTTCATGGCGTCAATGATAAAAAAAAAGCCCCTTTTCAGGGGCCTTTCTATCTATTTGATATTTGATTTAATAAAACTTGTAACGCAAGTCTTTGATTTCCGCCTTTTTGCGAAGGGCCTGCTGCACTTCAGCTTCAGAACGGTCCTTCAATTCTGAAGTAAAGGCATCGCGCATGGGCTCAATTTCCTGGATGTCGGGCATGGCATTGGTTCCGGTGCGCTTGATCAGATATACCCCTCTGTCTGCTTTAACAATTCCGGAGGTATTGCCGTCCTCCAGGCCAAAAAGCGTTCCGAGCACTTCGAAATCGACACCAATGTAAGATACATTGTCATTGTCAAAACTTTGTGATGGGATGCTCCTTACTGAGGTGTTCAGTTTCTTGGCAATTTCTGCAAAATCAGTTGCACTCTGCATGGCATCTTGCAGTTGTTTTTCGATCAAATCAGCTTTCTTCAGTTCCCTTACCTTACTTTCCACATCCGTGCGAACATCTTCAATACCGGCAACGCCTTCTTCCTTTACTGCCTTGCAATGGGCAACAATGAATCGGTCTTCCATTTCTAGTATATCAGAAAGTGAACCCTCTTGGGTTTCAGCATCAAATGCCCAGCGAATGAGCGGCTTTGGATCTTTCAAACCTGAAATTGCACGATCACTTTCTTTGATGTTTTCCGCGATGCGCTTGGATAATTTCTGCTGATCTACAGCGGCATCAAATCCTTCTTTATTGGCGAGACCAATGAAGGTGCCCGCTTGACGATAAACCTCTTTGTAAGTTTCGTTGCTTGGGCTAACCGTTTGGTTCAGCACTGCCACCTTGAGTGTGCGTTTGGTTTTGGCAAAGGTCACTTTACCAATATGAACCCCGCGATCGGTTGTAACAACAAACAGGTTTCCTTCGGCGTTGCTCAATCCGGCATCGATGAGCTTTTTAGGCTGAGCGCGACTATCTTCTCTAATATATCCCAAATCTCCTTTGCGAGCACCACTGCCATCGTAATTTTTAACGGCTTCCTCGTCAAACGACTTTTCACCTGAACGGATAGCAGCCATTGTTTCAGATGCCTTTCTTCTGGCTGCAAGGGTGTCTTCAATGGTGGGGCCTTCAACAGGAATGAGGATGTGGCTCATTCTAAACGAGTAAAGACTATCGGTGCCAATGCCGCTGATCTTGTACAAACCAAAACTTCCCTGAGAGAATACCGGCCCAAATACATCGGCAGAATCACCTGTAAACAAATCCCTTTCGATTTCCTGTGGGAAAGCACCCAAAGGCTGATACATGTCGAACAAAGGGGTTTCTGAGTTCATGAGCTCAACAAATACGGAGTCATTTTCTGCTTTGCTGAACTTTTCTTTTTGGTCAGCAGCCCAGTTGAATACCGACATGGTGTCGTCTCTGGTAGGCAACACATTGTAAGAAATGTATTCAATATCTCGTGCATTTTCTTGCTTGTAGTCTTCTTTATGCTCGTTGATGTATTTCTGCAAGTCTTTGTCTGTGAAGGATACGGCCGTATCAGCAATTACTGTGTAATCAATTCCAACAATCTCCGCAGAAACCGTTTCATCCTGATCTTTCACCCTTTGCTTCACAAAGGCCGTTGGGGTATAGATGCTGCTTCTAATCAATGTGGCATACTTTTCATTCAATAATTGCTCCTTCAAACCCTTTTCAAAAGCAAGCCATTGATTTTTTGCATTTTCGTTGTTCTCAATATCTTGCTGAAGAAATTGGATGAGTCGAGCTTTGTTGAACTCACCTGATTGTGGATCGGTGAAGGCAGAAATAACCTGAGGATGGGGATTGTTACCAAAGGTATTATCTTCCATTTCATCAGGTGTAACCATGATGCCCAATTGGTCGTACTGGGAGCCGATAATTTTCTCGGAGATCATCTGATTCCAAGCCTGCTCGCGATAAGCATCTCTGATGCCTTCATTGATTTCCAGTTCGGGATTGGCTGCCTGAAGATTCGCAACCATGGTTTCAAATCGCTCATTGAACTCAGCGTAGGAAACGGCCTCTCCTGCCACCACGCCTACGTTATTATCATTTCGACCGCCAAAAATTGCTCCACCGGAGTTCAGCAAATCGGTTAGCACAAACGCTATCATTGCTCCGCCCACCAAAATGAGAAGACAACCTGTCTGTCGCTGTATTTTCTGTATTACTGCCATGCGCTAAAAATAAGTCCGCAAAATAATGACTTTTGGCACGAAATATCAATAAGCACAAAGGATTGACAAAACTGTTTTATTTGTTCTGCCTTTTAAACTTCCGGGCTTCTTTTAAAGACTTGCGGTAATAGGCCAGCGGATAAGCAATTAATCTGCGTTTAAGATGCCCTTTCAAACGTGTTCGTTCTCCTGAAATAAGTACTTTATATTTTTTGCCGGGTTTGAGCCAGTCCATCTCTTCTATCTCCAGCTCACCTTCTGAAGATCTGAAATTAAATTGCTCAGAATAAGCGGTTTTAAAACGTCTTTTAATTTTGACCTCCATGCTCTCAGGAGGAGCTTGTTTAAACCGATAATGAATGAGAATCCTTCTACCCGGTTGAATGAATGTAGATAGTTGAGCCTCTCCATGATGGCTCTGCAGATTGGCATCATTTAGCAAAGCGGTTTTGATTTGTAAGCCTTTGCCATTGACTTTGGTTTGGGTCCAAATCGGACGAATCTGACCATTTCTGGCAGCAATGCCATTGTAATCACCAAAGAACAATTCACTTCCCGGAGGTGCAAATGAGTTTGGGGTCACTCTAAAGTTCTCGAAATTCTTTCCTCCATCGGTACTTCTGGCCACGTAAACGTCCATGAACAAATTGGAAGTAGAGTGGCGGCGGTCGTAATAAACCACATAAACATTGCCATTTGAAGGGTCTACGGCCAGATGCCCCATGAACTGATCGCTGGTGTCGCTATTTAAGGTATTGTTTACTTTGATGCTGTAACTCCAGTTAAGGCCGGCATCATCTGAGTATTTCAACCAAATATCAGGATTCCCAGATGCTTCGCTCCCCCACAATAGATACACCCGTCCGCGATAAGGGCCGCTGCTGTGATCTGCTACGATAAATGGCAAGCCATTGCTGCGGTATACCTCCTGTATATCCATGACCCAACCTCTTTGCTGTTGGGCAATAACGCGGTCTTTCCCCCAACGCTCACCCCCATCGGAGGATCGATCTAAATAGATTTTCTCAAATGCCGCCCAAGCGCATAGCAAAGTGCCATCGACAGCTACGGCGGTAGTGGCACCCTCGAGCGAATTATCATCATCTAAACACCCGCCCACCGTATCGCTAATGGTGATGGCCGGCTTAAAATTAAGGCCCTGATCATCTGAAAAGCTGAATCGTATTCGCGAATGATCAGAAGTGTCATCGCTCTCATATTTGTCAAATTCGGTCCAGCTGAGATACAACCGTCCTTTGTATTTGCTGTGGTCATCCGAGCTCATCCATTGCTTATCCTGCACCTTGCCATCGTTGTAGCCAACGCCCACTCCATCATTGAAATGCTTGCCATCCTCAGAGCGTTGCACAACGATGCGATCAATGTATTCATAATGCGATTTCCCCGGCGTGCGACTCAAATGCGAGAAATACCACATGCCGTATGAATCGGCATATAAAACCGGATCACCCCAAACACCTAAACTCGACTTCAGTTCACATTTCTTCCAATTCTTACCGCCATTAACAGATCGGTAAAGGTTGTTAATGTTGCTACCTGCCAGTATGGTTTCAATTTCAAACGGATGAATAAAAATGGAAGGCTCGTTGGGAACAATGGACTTCCTCTGATCGATTTGCACAAGGGAATGTTGTGCAGATAGAATTCCTGAACAAAGGGAGAGCCAAGTCAAGAAAATGATTTTTTTCACCAGTTGGGGTTGAATGTGAGTCGCTTGCCTGTCGTTCCTTCGATGATCTCACCCTGATGATAAACAAGGTTTCCAGAAACAAATGTTGATGCTATTTGATGCGAGAAACGCTTTCCTTCCCAGGGAGACCAGCCACATTTGTAAAGGATATTTTCTTTTGAAACAAGGGTTTCGGCATTGGGGTCAATCAGCACCAAATCTGCCCAGTATCCTTCTCGGAGATAACCTCGTTCTTCGAGCCTGAAACATTCTGCCGGGGCATGACACATTTTTTCAACCATACGCTCCTTGCCAATCAACCCGTCTTTAACGTGCTCCAGCATCATGAGCAGAGCATGCTGAACAAGGGGAATGCCACTGGGTGCCTGGTGGTAGGGTTTCTGCTTTTCTTCCCAGGTGTGCGGTGCGTGATCCGTTGCAATGATGTCGAGGCGATTGTCTAACAGGGCATCCCACAAAGCGCGCCGGTCATATTCATATTTTATGGCAGGATTGCACTTAATCTGACTGCCCAAATGGGCATATTCATCCGCCGTAAATGTGAGGTGATGAACGCAAACCTCAGCAGTGATTTTTTTGTCGCGAAGAGGAATATCGTTCCGGAAAAGACGCAATTCTTTTTCAGTACTTAAATGAAGTATGTGGAGTCTGGTTCCGTGCTTCGTGGCCAAATCGTAAGCCAAATTGCTGCTCAAGTGACACACTTCATCATTGCGAATTTCCGGATGAGCCTTCACAGGAATATTCGCGTCAAAATGCTCGTCATACCAAGCTGTATTTCTTCGAATCATCTGTTCATCCTCACAATGGGTGGCAATCAGAAGGGGGCATTCTCTAAATATGGATTCGAGGGTTTGTGGGTTGTCTACCAGCATATTGCCAGTGGATGAACCCATGAAAATTTTCACCCCACATACCTGCTTGCCATCTGTTTTTAAAACTTCTTCTAAGTTGTCATTGGTGGTGCCCATGAAAAATGAATAATTGGCCAGACTCCTTTGGGCGGCTATATCGTATTTTTCCTGCAACTTTTGTTGGGTTACAGCTGGAGGATTGGTGTTAGGCATTTCCATAAAAGAAGTGGTTCCTCCTGCAACAGCTGCTCGGCTTTCGGTATAAATCTCTGCCTTGTGTGTAAGTCCCGGCTCCCTGAAATGAACCTGATCATCAATCACACCGGGCATCAACCATAACCCTGAAGCATCAATTATTTCTTCATTCTGAGGAGTAATTTGGTGGTCTATTTTATCAATACGACCATTTTTGATCCGGAGGTCGGCTTCAAAAACGCGACCTTCATTGATCAGCGTGGCATTTTTAATGAGGTAATTTTGCATAATCATGGAGATCGACAAATTTAACATCCGTGTTTATGGAATTGCCTTTCAGGCCCACAAAGTTTTATTGTGCAAAGAATGGATTGGCTCACATGAGATGGTGAAGTTTCCCGGTGGTGGTCTTGAATTAGGGGAAGGATTAATAGCAGGATTGGAGCGCGAGATTGAAGAAGAGATGGGACAACGCCCTTCGATTGGAAAACATATTTACACCACTGAACATTTTGTACCAAGCGCTTTTAAACAAAATGAACAGCTTATTTCGGTGTATTATGAAATGCAATTACTCCAAGAATTTACACGGGGCAAACAATCTTTAAACGATCACCACTTCATTGAATTTTTCTGGGCTGATGTTCGGGAAAACCTAAGCGAGTTACTCAGTTTCCCCATTGATCAGTTGGTGGCTGAAATGCTGCGAAATAGGATGCAAGGCAAATAAGCTTGGTCGCGAATGATGTTCCCTCCATCCAAAGCGAACGACTTCACGATGAGAATGAATTTTTGGCCTAACGCAATATGGTGAGGGTGCCGCTATCCCTTCGTATGTCGCCATCACACCCGCGGTACTCCACCAAATACATCATGGCTTCGGGTCTGTTTTTGCTGGCATTTGCATAAGCCCCTTTCCAAGGTTGCTGTTCCGAGGCCTGTGAGTCAAAAACTTTCTCGCCCCATCGATTCCAAACACGCATACGATACTCCGGCTGACTGACAAACGCTTTAAAAGGAAACAATTCATTCAAGCCATCATTGTTTGGGCTAAAGGCATTTGGAATGAACAGTTCGTTCGGCAAAGCTTCCGGGTCGATGCTCACTTTGACACTGTCGCGATCCGTACAGCCGTATTCATCGATCACCTGCAACCAATAGACCCCTGGGTCAGTGAAGGCGTTTTCTCTGCCATTGACCCCATTGCTCCACAAATACGTTTCAAAGTCTTGCTCAATGCGGTATGTGGCAGATGTTCTCAGACAAATTGAGGTATCTGATCCAAGATTTATTACCGGCGAATTGGTAAGGGTAAGGTTGATGGAATCTTTAATGCTGCAATCATTGGTATCGGTAACTAGCACCCAGTATTTACCGGGTTGACGAACAACAATGCTTTCTTCCTTGCTATCGTTACTCCATTGATAATCTGCCATATTGGGTGGCGCAATCAGTTCTTTGTACAGGGTGTCGCAAAAATGCTCATCAGGACCCAATTCAAGATCAATCACCGGGTTTACGATCAGCACGCTGTCTCTGCTTAGGCACTCGCGTTGGGATAATTCCACCCAATACCAGCCCTTACGGGTGGCCGTAAAATATCTACTGCTCGAACCATCCTGCCAGCGATAGGTGGCATCCTTCCCACCACCTGCATCTAGTTCCAATTCAAAAGCATTGCAGAAAAAGAATGAATCTCCAATGGAGGGTTTGGTGGCAATGAATAAAGCAATGCTATCTACCGATGTGCAGTGCTTATTCCAGGCCTGAAGCACATAAGTACCGGGTTCATTAACCGGAATGGAATTTTGTGCAGAGCCATTGCCCCAACGCACCCTTTGCAAATCTTTGATTCCTGCAGGTACTTGTAATTCTCCACTCACCGAATCGCAGTAAATTTTATCCGGAGGCAAGCCGATATCAAAGGTGTCGATGTAAATGAGGATGCTATCTCTTTTGGTGCAGGTTCCATAAGACACCTCTACCCAATGCACACCTGCTTCATCAATGGTGTTGTATGCCCCCAATGTTCCATCTGACCATCTGATAAGGGTTGACCGCCTGTTGCCTGCATCCAAATCCAAGGAAAAATCACCACAAAAGGCTGTATCATCAGGTATGGGGATATCAATTTCAGACTTAACACGAACAATCACCGAATAACGATCTTCACAATCTTTGTTTCGCACCACCAGACTGGCAAAATATTCGCCGTCTTCCGGATAGGTGTAAGAAGGCTCAAAAGCATTACTGGTATCGGCATTGGTGGTGGGGTCACCAAAATCCCATCGGTAATAGGTTGCTTTTTGGCTGAGATTGCTAAATTTTACGGTCTTATCGCAGTTATAGGCGGGCGTGCTAAAGGCAGATACAACATCGAACTCACATTGGCGCACATAAAATTGAAAGTCGCGCATGGTCTCTCCAATTTTCACTCCTTTGCGATACTCTGTTACCTTAATGCCCACCACATATTGCCCGGTTCGGGTGGGGGTGCAGGTTAATTGACCACTGTACCGATCAATTTCTAATTTGGGGTTTCCATTCAATTGGTCTGATGTGCCGTAGCCATTGCGCCAGTTAATTCTGCTGTAGGGAGGGCCCAGCGGGGGATCAGGTTTAATCTGATTTGAATTATTTCCTCCAATGTAGGGCGTATACAACTCGTACACCAGCGAATCGCCATCGGAATCAATGGCTGAATGGTCAAACACCATCGGTGCATTGAGGCATAGAAAGTTGGGAGGAAGATTTTTAAAATAAGCAGCATTGTTATCCCTGCCCAATTTCGTTCCTGGTATGTGTATCCAATAGGTGGCTCCTACGTTTCCGGGATCGATGATATTGGTGATGATATCATTTCGGCAACATCGCTGATAACCAATGATGTATCCTTCCTGATTTGCGGGCAATGAAATGGTTCTTTCAAACTTAAACTCTGTTACACATTGGTCTTTGAACGGTTTTACACAGTTGTAATTCAGTTTACTGATTTCTCGCTCTGAAGGATCGGTCAAATAATATTTGTCGCGAAGACGGCCATTGTTCGACATATCAAACACACCAATGACCGATCGCTTGTCCATATCGATGGCATTCTCACTGCCATTGTAGCAGTCTACATAAAGATTTAAGGTAATTCGGTAGCTATTTCCACCCAAATATGAATAATAGATTTGTCCTCCCACAATATGAGTAGCATTTGCATTCCAAGATAGGAGCAAGAACAACGTCAATAAGCCACTTTTGAAAAAAGACATGAAATTATTAAAAAGCAAGATACGAATTCTCTTAATACGAACGTATGAATCCGACTTGAGTTTGTCTTCTTCAATATAAATTTACAATGATCAGTTATTTCTTCCCCCACATGGAATTGGCAACTGCCGGAAATGGCAAACTCAATTCCGGAACGCCAAGCACCATTCTGTTCACCCACTCCACGCCTTGCATTAGGCTGTGATCCTGGTTGCTAACTTCGTATTTCCAAGCCCCGAAACGCCCTCTGCTGTACATGTCGTGTTTTTCAAACCACGGCAATAAATGGGACAATGCTTCATTTCTTTTGAGGGTAGGTGTTGGATATCCGTGATGAAAACGGACTTTAAATACAGAGAGAATATCATCATTCGCTGAAATCAATTGATCCTGCTTGAGTGCTTCTATGGTGTGCCTCACCAAATTCTCCTGATCAACTTTTTTATACTCAGATTCACTGGTTTCGGTCATCAGGCTCCATTGCTTTCCGGGCAATGGAACATTGTTCGGGCTATAATTGGAAAATACGGTAACCCTGTAATACGGGCTGTGCGATTCTGGGAAGTACATCCAACATTTGGTCTTTAAATGTTCCGGCGGCTGACCGCTCAAGCCAATTCCAACGATATTGGTATGGCTGTATTTCAGAAATGACGCCTTTTCATGCTCCTGCTCAGTTGCTTCAGATGTTACCTTCACCAACAAATCAAGTGGCATGGTGCTAAGGAGGTGTTCATATTCAATCTCCTCATCATTCAACAACAATACCTTCTTCATTTTTGAGTCTATCGACTTCACTTGTGCTTGCAGGCGAATATGCTCCATTCCAATTAAGTTCCGACCTACGGCATCCCAGATGGCTCCGGTGCCCCCTTTCAAAGGAAAACGAAACGTATTATTGGGACCCCAGGAAACATCATCCTGTTCAAATATGATATTTCGACTTACCCTTTCAAGATCCGTCACCGCCACCCTTTCACCGATCCACTCATAAGACATTTGTTCTGGCGGATAGGCCCATACCTTGAAATTGTAAGGCAACATGAAATGACGTGCAATGCCCTCACCGAAGGTTGCCCTTATCCAGTCGGCAAAGTGCTCCGGGCTCCCACCTTTATCCGTATGCGCCTGAATGATGCCTTGAAGACAATCCCACATCACGTCTTTGGGAAGATGACGTATATTGTTTTGGAATGGGTAAGGTACAAACCTGTTATTCATCCAAACCCAACTTTCCCGTTCATGCTCTAACCAGCCCTCAGCCCCAAGAGCTTTGATCATCAAGTCATCAAAATATTGGTAATGCGAGAATTGAACATGGCCGCCAACATCCCATGTAAAGCCTTTCTCATCCACAAAACTCGTTGCAAGTCCCCCGATTTTGTTTTCTTTCTCCAGCACAAGAAAATCGGTAATACCGAGCTCTTTGAGTCGATGGGCAGCGCCCAGCCCGGTTGGCCCACTGCCAATGATTAGGTATTGATACTTTTTTTTAATGGTCAAATTTTTAGCGATAATTATCTAAACCGTAATGAATTCCTGCCATCACCCATCTGCCGGGAAGCACTGCGCCATAAATATCAGAGACCACCCGGTCTAAAACATTATTTAGCTCCATGAATATACTCATATCTGACGATGGATTCACAGAGAACTTCAGATTCCACTGGAAATACGTTTTATCGTATTGAAAACCAGCCACCGGTAAGTCAATGGCATATCGGTCTTTTAATAGCCCCTGAGACAGCACAGATATTCCTCTTTGGGTATACCGAATGCTGCCGTTCAACAAATGCCTGGTGGTACCAGAGATATATTTTGAAAATCCACTCCTTTCGTATTGCAAACCATTATAACCATAGCCCCAACGGACATCTAGTGTTCTCAAATTGCGCCATTTCTTGTGATAATTACCACTGAACTCCAGGCCGTATACGTCCAACCTTCTGATGTTATCAGCCCAAAGATATGACGCTTGTTCATCCAAGGTGGTTTGAGGAATAAACTGCTGCAAAATAGCCGCCCCATTTACCATGCGATAATCTATCAGGTCATTCCCCAAACGATAAAACACATTCACTTCTGTTTGTAAATTTCCTTTGGCCCATCTCAACCCGCCTTCGAAATTCCAAAATCGCTCTGCTCGAAGGGCAGGGTTACCCAGGTTTCTTCCCGGCAGAAGGTTGGTCGGTAACGAGGTGTTGTAATAGCGCTCTGTAAAATCGGCCCCTCGTATGCCTCTCGATGCCATCATGCGGTAAACCATCCTCTTTTTGTGATAGAGGGCAGAGAACTGTGGCAATGGTTCGAATTTGTAATGATCATCCCATTCTGTTCTCAGCCCGTAATTCAACCGCAAATGATTCTTGACGAACTGTCCGGTGAAGTAACCACTCCATCTTTGATTGACTCGATTGCCTCTGTCGTTGCTTTCAATGCGACGATCATCAAACATGAGTCCGTATAAAAATTCGTGCATCTCTGATATGCGCATGCGTTGAATCAATTGAACCGATGCGTAACTGGTTTGGTGCACATTGGCTCGTGAGGCAGGACTGAATAAAAAGCTATCAGAGCCTCTTACCAAGTTTAAAGACAACTCCAAAGGGTTTGGACCGGTAGGGTTGAGCACACTCTTATGCTGCAGCATCCATCGCTCCACCTCCTCAATACCTTGATCAGATCTGCTGAGGGTGTAGAAGTTTCTGGCATCAAATGCACGGGCATCCCATCCATAGCGGGTTTGCATACGGTATTTTCCACCGGGAGATTGATAGCCCAATGCATATGAACCCGTAATATGATTGAAGCCGGAATGGCTTGTATCAGAGTTTGGAGGGCCAATTGCCTGATTCCATTGCATCCCTCCGTTTTGCTGCCAAATGGCATCTTCTCTTGTACTTATTCTACCATAGATTCCCCCTTCCATTCCTCTAAAACCAAAGCTTCCGAAGGTGCCCTTTAAAACCTCTTCTGAATTATTTCTTATGGAAACAAGGGGGTTCGTTTTGGTGATGATGTGAATCACTCCACCAACAGCATCGGCTCCGTAAATGGCAGCAGCAGGGCCTCGTAAAACTTCAATCCGCTCTATCTCAGCAATGCTTACCGGCAAATAGGATGCAAAATGCCCTGTCAATGGGTCTCCACTTCGCATCCCGTCTATTAAAACCAATACCTGATTGAATGAACTACCCCTGAGACTTAAATCACTTTGCGAGCCGAACATGCCTCTGCTCTGAACATCCATTAAAGGCAAATACCTCAACAACTCATCGATGCTTCGAACATTCATTTGCTGAATTTCCTCAAAGCTGATCAGTTCTACCGGTTGACCCGCAAGGCGTTCTCCTCCGCTCATGCGCAAACTGTGTACTTGAGCCTCCTTCAGTTGAACAGATTGTGAATGAGCAAAAAAGCTACTGATGATTAGGAAGAGGCAACTAAAAACTTTTCCAACCCTGGGCTTTGAGATCATATGCTCCTCCTGATTTAGTAATGAGTGTATTGCCTTCATGTTTTTCAACCGCATAGCCGATAACTGAGATATCCGGGCTGTTTTTTATGTGGTCAAAATCAGACTGTGGAAGGGTAAACAGCAATTCATAGTCCTCGCCGCCATTGAGAACAGCGGTGTTGGGATCTATATTGAATTCCAAGGCCAAGTTTGTTGTTTGATGGTCTATAGGTAGTTTCTCCTCATAAATTTTAAAGCCTACCTCTGATTGCTTGCTCAAATGCAAGACTTCACTGCTCAATCCATCTGAAACATCAATCATCGATGAGGGCAAAATATTATGCTTCAGAAAAAACTCAATGGCATCCACCCGAGCTTCCGGCTTCAATTGACGTTGAAGAATGTAATCAAATCCATCCAGTTCAGGTTGCATTGCCGGATTTTCAATGAACACCCTTTTCTCTCTTTCAAGAAGTTGAAGCCCCATGTAAGCTCCACCAAGGTCACCCGTTACACAAAGTAAATCGCCGGATTTGGCACCTGATCGCTTTACTTCCCTCCCCTTTTCAACACTTCCAATGGCCGTTACACCAATGATTAGGCCTTTCTGGCTGCTGCTGGTATCTCCGCCAACCAGGTCTATTTCATATTTCTCGCAGGCAAGGTAAATTCCTTTGTAAAGCTCTTCAACTGCGTCCAAGGTAAACTTGCTGGAAAGGGCTATGCTTACCAAAACCTGTTCAGGCCTTGCATTCATTGCACAGATATCTGACAGATTCACCACAACAGCTTTGTATCCTAAATGTGCCAGTGGCGTGTACATTAAATCGAAGTGCACCCCTTCTACCAGCATATCCGTGCTAATTACTTGATATCGCCCCTCAACGGCATCAATTAAACAAGCATCATCACCCGTAGAAAGCACCGTTTCTTTTCGCCTTGTTGCGTTGTTACTCAAAAGGTGATCAATCAAACCAAACTCGCCAAGCTGATCGAGATTCGGTTTACTTTCATTTTCAAACATTTCTGCCATGTGATGGCAAAAGTACATATATTGGTAGCATGTACCGAGCAAAGGACATGCTCAACGGACTGTTGCAGTTGATATACCCTCGTAACTGCTTGTTGTGTAAATGCCCCCTTCACCGGGAGGAGGCATATTTTTGTCTTACTTGTGAAAAGGAGTTGCCTCGATATGAGTTGCAAACAACCGAAAATCACCCGATGAGATCTGCCATTCTCGGGCGAATTCCAGCTGACTTGGTTTGGTCATATCTCGTATACCGAAAAGATAATCCAACGCAAAGTATTCTTCATCAAATCAAATACCTACAAGAAAAAAACCTTGCATTGCATATGGGTAATATGATGGGCGTGTTGTTCAATCAACTTTATGGTCATATTACTTTTGATTGGGTAATTCCTGTTCCCTTACATCCTAGAAAAAAAGCCATCAGGGGTTTTAATCAAAGTGCACTCATTGCCAAAGGTTTTTCAGAAAAAACCGGCATTAAACTCAACGATTCTTCCTTATTAAGGGTGAACTACGGCCCTTCTCAAACGCAAAAAAACCGCATAGACCGATGGGAGAATGTATCCCAGAGCTTTTCCCTAAGGGATCATTCCCAACTGGAGAACACCCATATACTGCTGTTGGACGATGTGTTTACAACTGGTGCAACCATGGAAGCATGCTGGATGCAGCTGGCAAAAGTGAACCCTGGGTCAATTGGACTTATTTCACTCGCTTTTACGGAATAGAATGAAGTTTAATTAGTAAATCAGAAGCTTATGTGTTTCCCCATGACAGGTGCGCAGAATATAAGTGCCGGGAGCAAGATGTATTGTCATCTTTTGATTTTGTTCGGTATCTAGATGGTATGCACCAATTTCTCTGCCTTGAATATCAAATACAGAGAACTCAACCGGGTGATACAACTTTCCTTCTACGGTGATTTTTCCATTTGCAGGTTGTGGATAGATCATTAAGTGCCTTTTTTCAGGAGGCAAGACCCCTATGGTTAATTTATCGCTGTAACTATTGCAAACCACATTGGTTTTGGTAGGTTCCAATTGATTAACAAAAACACTGGCTTGATTGCATACCTCCCACTGTTTTTCATCTTCATGTCTCAAATACACCCTAAAATCAACAAATGCTCTGGCTTGATTGGCATCGATACTCTTATCCAACAATTCCAGATCGTTCATGGTCCAATTCAGGATGTAGCGGTATTTGCCATTTTGATCGATGTAATACGACGGGCTTAGACTCACGGGATGGCTGCTGATGTAATGAATGCCTCGTGGATCTATTCTAATCGCCTCATCAAGGGTGTCAACAAAACGCAGTCGGGTTACCAGTCCACCTGTTTCATTTTGAAAACCGAGCTTGTAGTCTAAACTATTGGTGCTCGAACTCAAGATTTCATTCTGGGCAGATAATTTATAAACGGGTTTTTCAGGCACTTCGCCTTCGCCCAGTTCAAGTTCATCTTTTTTACCCCAGTTATCTTGCCAGTCGAGTTCATCGCTATCGATATCAGCTCCTATTTTAAGTCGTTCACCTTCCACCAAACCTCCATCCAAACGAAGCCGGATGCTGAAGCAGCGTTCCTCATTGGGGAGTAAATTTTCTATCAGCCATGATGCACTGCTGTCTGTTAGCGTGTTAGGGGGCCACTCTGACCAGAACCCATCGAACTGAGAAGAAAAACTTACAGATAGCTTTGCTAATTTTAGGATGGCACTTCCACTATTTTTCACACAGAGGATGAACTCATTTTCTGAAGCAGACTGTATGTTCCAACTCAAATTAGGGCGCAATAATATCTCTGCCTGTGGTCGGCTTTCATAAACATATACGGCTCTTTTGGGCTCAAAAATTCCCAGCGAATCGAACCTTATTTTTCTATCTGATTTAAGATCACAAGCCAATCGGTAAAAACGCGGTAAATCCGTTTGTACAGACAATTCACCATTGCTCAGTGGAATTGCCAATTCACCATCTTGATCTGCGAAAAATCTCATACCACTTGCTTTTACTGACTCCGATGCGGAGATATATGGCGCATCGACCCCAGCATTGTAGATACAATTGTTATCCTTATCCAGGTAATAACCTGCATACCAATAGTGAAAACCTGAACGAATGAACATTCTTTTCCTGAAATGGTAGCCCATGAATTGCTCATCCTCCATGGTCATTAACACGCCATCATCCGTAACCGAGACGCTCTGAAAGAATGCATTTCCTAACAAAACGGGCTGCCAGCTTTGGCCGTCAAATTTGAATAAACTATACTGTTCACCATTTCTTTTGAAGAGACCCATTGCATACAGCTCATCCTTGTATGCAAATAAATCGCTCAAACGCTCTACTTGAACATCTTTCATTCCTTGTGAGATATTCGTCCATTGCTTGCCATCCCAATAATGAAAACGCTCTTTCTCTTCCGGATCACCTCCAAACAAGACAAGCTTATCGCGATATACCTCAAAATTCAAACTATAATCAATGAAGGGTGGATAGTCCATTGGCTTCCAATCCCCATTGGTGAGATAAGCCACCGTGTAACGCTTTCCGTCTATGGTAAAAATACCGCAGGCAAATAAGACTCCATTGAAGCTTTGAACATCCATGATGGTATCAGAGGCTATGCTTCTTGTTAAAATTGCCCCTGTAAAATTCCATACTCCGCCGGAAAACTGAAGCATATTTCTGATCATCAAACCTTCAGAAAAAACACCGAACAAAATAAGGTCTTCATCGTGCACCACAAGATCGTTAATGCTCTGCGCACTCTCGAGCTGCGCTGGACTCACCCTAAACCATTTCTCCTCAGAAATTCTAAAAAGTTGATAGTGCTCAGTACCCTGACTGATGGAAACACCTTTGGCCAATAAGTAAATATCTTCTTTATAAGTCACATCGGCCACATATTGAAAGCTACCGGGCACAAGGTCCAATGTGACATAATCAACTTCACTTTTCTTCTCCCACTCTACGGATTGCCAGTTATAGAGGCATAAAGATGTATCGCCGACTTGAAGTACACTTGCATTTGCAATGGTGCTCAAGGCATATAAATCACCCTGCATATCTAAAAAGCCTGCCTTGTGAACGCCTTGTGCCTTGATCAAGAAGGTGCTGAAAAGCAATATCGATATGTAGATCAGTTTCTTCAAAGACTCAATTGAAAGCTTGTGCTCAGGTTCCAGCCAAGTGCCCTTGGTTTCAGTTCAAGTGCCGTACCGGTTTTTGCCATATTGCTTAGATTTTCAGTAAGGATTGGCCCTGTGCTGATGCGCCATTTAGCAGCAGGCATATAATTCAAAGATACACCGAATCGCGCAGCCAAATGAAACCCATCCTGCACTTTATCCGTCAAATTGCGAATTTGGAGATTCGTTTCATCTGGTAGGTATCCTTCCGTTCTCCACAGCAAAGCAGGGCTCAACCCAAGTTTTGCTGTCCAGCCAAATTTTTCGTTCTTCAGCTTTTTATCGTACAGCATTGTAACCGGCAATTGCACCATCAACCAATGATTGGCACTTTGCTGGTTTACTGAAATTCTGTCTTGAGGAGCCAATGGTAAATATGCCACGATCCCCTTATTTTCATCCACCACAGGAAACTCATTGATTTCATATCGGTAGGCATAGGTTTCTTCCGTTTTGCTTACATCCAGTCCCAACTCGAAACCCCAACCACTGTTGTATAAAACCTGCGTCTCTAGGCCATAATTCATCAAATATTTACCGGCAAGGCTTTGGTTCAATACATCATTAAACCTGCGGTTGATGAATGCATTCTTCCCCTGTACTGCAGCCCATCCGTTTAGGATACCTGCCGGATTGATATGCAGCCCCAAATAAATATCTGGGCGAGTCGGGTTCTCTGAAGGTGCAACTGCAGGAACAACCATGTCCATTTGCGCCAAGGGAGGCATTTCAAATAAGACGTAAGGAACTTCAAAACATTTCACACATGACTTGAATGGCAATGCCATGGGTGTAAACCGCTTACCAGCCACATTCAAATCATTTCCTTCCTTTGGTTCTGCTTTTGGCTTCACCTTTACTACCTCAGAAACCTGTTCATTATTTTTTGTATCAAGACTTATTGCGTTATTCTCAAGCTCGGGCAAAATATCATGTTCAACGCAATCTGGCTCATCTGACCCTTTAAGTTGAGCCTTATTTGAAGACGGTTGCTCTGTTAATCCTTTTCTTTCGGCATCCTCATTCTTTTCTTGCATTGACGGATGATATATCCAAATCAAAAATCCTCCAATCATTACAAGAACAGATGCAACTGACGTCCAGGTCCACCAGAAAAAGCGCCGCTTCTTTTGATCCAGACTGGCAGACACGCGCTTCCACATATCGTCTCCAACAGGAAAACGGGCATCCTCCCATTTTTCTTTCAGTTTATCGTCGATATGGCGATGGTCGCTCATTTCTTTTTCTTCAGTATTTCTACTATGCGTTCGTTCAATAAAATCCTGGCTCTTGATAGTCTGCTTTTTGAGGCACCTTCGCTGATGCCGCAAATAGATGCTATCTCTTGATGTGAAAGACCGTCTATGGCAAACAAATTGAGCACCAAACCATATTTCTCGGGTAGCTCATTCATGCATTCGAGAATTTCATTCATACTCAGGCGATCTAACAACTCTGATGAAGAGGTTGAAGGTTCAGTTTCATCTAAAAACTGATCTTCTTCCAGTTCTTCATGATGGTATTTGGCTCTTCCTCTGGTAATGTGGTTGATGCACATATTTACAAAAACCCTTCTAGTCCAGGCCTCAATGGAACTTTGAAAAGAGAACTTTTCCAATCTTTCAAAGAGCCTTATGAAACCATCATGTAAAAGATCTTCAGCTTCTTCACGATTCTTTGTATACCTGAGGCAAACCCCCATCATATAGGGAGCCATGATTTCAAACAACGCTTTTTGAGCTTTCCGGTCTCCCTTCTGTGCCTTTCGAATAAGGCTTTCTGGTATTTTATCCGGCTTGCTCATTAATAAGACACAATTTCTGCTAAAGGTTGCAAAATTACCACATAAAAAAAGGGGACGTTACCGCCCCCTTTTTGTATGGTATGTTATGGTCTTTTCGCTTAGTGGCTGATCACAACCTTCTGATCGTAAACCTTACCGGCTACTACCGCACGTACCATGTACACGCCTGATGCATAGTTGCCAAGATCCATCGTCCAGTTGTTGTTCATTCCGCTTACAGTGTTCAAGGCTCCTACCTGTGAACCCATCAAATCAAACACGGCTATCTGTACCTCTTCGTTTGAAGGTGCATCTACCTTGATGTTGATTACGCCCGTACTTGGGTTTGGATACACATTCAACAAATTCAAGCCTTCTATTTCTTCTACGCCTACAATGCCGTAGTCATAGCTTACGTGTACCAGAAGCGTGAATGGCTCTGACTCATTGCCTGAGTTGTCGCTGGTCTGGAAGGTTGCTGAGTACCAGCCCTCTTCGTAGGTGTTGATGTCATTGTATATGATCTCTACATTGTTGCGAAGCACTGATGGTGCATCGTAGTTGTCTGTCATTACAAGGCGTGACAAGGCATCAAACGATGATCCTACACCTATCTTTATCAGACTTCCTTGTACACCCTTGATCTCTGGCTTAACGTTATCCAACACGCGTACATAACGGGTCTTGGTGGCTACGTTGCCTGATGCATCAGTGGCCGTATATACCTCTGTGTAAAGTCCCAATACGAATGGGTTTACATTCGAACTGCGACGCAAGCTGATCTCTGATGGTCCGTAAAGGTTATCTACAACGCTTGCTTGTATTGAATTGTACTGTGCGCCTACCGGATGCAATACGGTATCCAATGTATTCAAGCTGATCTGTGGTGCGATGTAGTCTTCTACAATGTAATTTACTACCAACGGAGTGGCCATATTGCCTGATCCGTCGGTTGCAGTATAGGTTACCGGATAGCTGCCCTTGAAACGGGTATCTACTTCTCCGGCCGCTCCTGCCATCATCATCAGTTCTACTGCACTGGCATTTACTCCATTGTAATAGTTGTCGCGTACGCTTGTACGGTCAACAAAGATTGACTGAAGCTGTACCTTCACTACGTTCTCGCCATTGATCACCTCAATGTCGTCATTGCTGATAACCGGTGCTTCAACGTCTTCTACAATCACAATGCGATCCTTGCTCACACCGTTGGCTTGTGCATCCTGAACATAGTAGGTAACTACATAGGTTCCGATTACGTCGGTGTTCACATTTCCGCTGATGATGATTGCCGTGGTAACATCGCCGTCCTGGGCATCCATCGCAGTGGCTCCAGGCTCATTGTATGCATCTACCAATACATTCAAACGAATGGTATCGGCATCGTTCAAAGTCAATGCTGGTGGGGTCTGGTCTTTCACCACATATACCACACGTGTTACGGATGGGGCCTGGTTGCCTGATGCATCGCTCACACTGTAGGTTACATAGTATATACCGCTCAGGCTCATGTCGATGTCATCTACAATGTCTATGCGGTTGCTGATATCCCCTTCGGTTGGGTCGATCGCTGTGGCGCCGTATTCGGTGTAAGTACCGCCCAGCTCAAGATACAGCGTATCATCTCCATTCAAGGTCAATGTAGGATCTGTTCCGTCATTGCTCAATACAACCACGTAATCTTCAAATTCTCCTATGCGGTTGGCATTCTTCACTGAGCTGGCTGCTCCACATGGCTCGTTTGGATCATTGGCATAACTCACGCCTATTCTCAAACGGGTACGTCCTTCGAAGGCATTTGCCAAATCAGGTACAGTAATGCTTGCATGCAAGGTGTCGGTATTGGCTGATGCTTCATAAACAACTTCTTCGTTTGCTCCGAATGTTCCATCGATGTTCCAGTCTACCCATACCTTGCGGCTCATGCTGTTTACTGAACTTGGACGAGCGATGGTAAGGTCGTACTTAGATCCGAAGTAAAGGGTCTGCTCGGGCAAGTTGTCATACAATGTGTAGGATGCCAATTCGTCTTCAGTTTCATTTTCAAACAATACATTGTTCATGGCATCGGTCATCTTAAAGTAGCTGATCGATACATCGTTGATCACAGCGCTTCCGATGATCGGATTGCAGAAGTTTACTACGATGATGTATTTGTCTTTGATGCGCTTGGCTACTGACTTGGCACTGTCAATGTAGTTCCAGGCCTCGAGGCTTACGGTGTATGGTCCCGCCTGTGAGAATCGAACCACTGGGTTCATGGATGCATTGTTGGTGCCCTGTACGTAATCTACATTCTGTGGGAAGAAGGTCCACTTGAAGCGATTGGCGTTATCGGTCATCGCTGTCATTTGTACTTCTTCTCCGGTACGTACACGACGTGAGCTGGCATCAAAGTCTACACTGGTGGCTCTGGCTCCTGCAGGCTTGATAGGGATGGTTTTGCAGAAATTATCTGTACCTGTACATGAGGTAACATCTACGCATACGGTCAATGGAATACCCGGATTCAAGAAGGTGTCATTGTATTCCATCATATTGCTTTCTACTTGACTGTTTACGGTCCACTCCCACACATCTGAAGGCAAGGCATTGGTGGTGGTGTTCTCAAAGAACACGCGCACACCCTGGAAAATGGTATCGGGGGCGTTAAAACCGGCTACAGGTGGGGTTTTTGCTCCAAGCTTGCTGGTCCAGGTCGCAATCCATCCGCTGTCGTTGCCGCTTCCGTTCGATACGAACTCTAAATACATCGCACCGCTCTTGGCCACCAACGTTCCTACGCTTTGGGGCGTTGATCCAAGGGTATACCCTTTTCCGCTGTGCAATGGAACGCCGCGTGCGTCTACTCCATCATATACGGTTAAAAAGTCATTGGCTGCCAACTTCAGCTGGCTGAAGGTTAAACTCACTTCTGTTGCGGCACATGGAATGATCAGTGCTCTTGAGAATTTGTTGTTCGGGTAGTTTCCTGTTCTTCCTCCTTCGTCTATCAGGTTACCGGTAGGTAGCAATATTGGGTTTCTGTCGGTGTTGAAGGTCGATGCATCCATGTACACATCTGGGAATGACTTCACATCGATGTAATCTTCTTTACACAACCACTGGCTGAAGCCTTTTACGTTCTGTGAACGCATGCATACTGAATATGTTCCTTCGGTGAACATGAACTCATCTAAAAAGAAGAACGGATCCTTGTTATAGTAGGCATCGTTTCCTGTGAACATGTCAAATCCGAGATCATCTCCATCCACTCGTGTGTTGGCTGAATCGCCTTTTACATACATGAACCACTCCCAATAGGTAGGTCCGTTGGTCGATAAGTCTGTCAATTGAATATCGTCGATACCAATGTATACATCTTTGTTTTTATTGGCTACAAAGTCCGGTACGGGAGGGGCCGGTGGATCAACTACCTGGATTGATTTGGTAATGGAGTCTCTTCCCAAGCAGTTCTCACTCTTCAATGTGATTTTGTAATTGCCCGTGGTGTTGAAAATATGACGGGCATCGGTGGTGCGGTATTCGATCGTACCGTCGTCATTGATATCCCACTCATGTGAAAAATAGCCGCCGCGCTGGTTGCCATTCACCAAGTTTACAATCGTTCCTACATAGGCCGTATCTGATGGCGATGTCGTGAATTGGGCATTCAGTGAAGTTGGAAGTGAGAAATCCATCGTCCAGTCTTCGGTCTCTCCGTAATAAACCCCACCATTCAAACGGTCAGCGCTATGCTTGCCGGCATTGAATGTGTAGAAGTAATAATCGGTACGAACACGCATTCTTGTGTTTCCTGCGGCCGTATTACATGGCACGCTGAACGTAAAACTTACTTCCTGGCCTACGTTAAACACCCAGTTAGGACGGGAAACAAACTCACCGGCATCGGCATAATCAGCATCTCCGTTGAAATCGAACCACACACCCGCTGCACTCTGAATGGTACCTCCGGCTGGGTTGCTCGTCTTCATCTTAAACACATAGGTGGCACCCGCTGCCAATGTGAAGGAAGGCGTGGTAGACATCAAATTAAAATGCGCTGCATTGCCATTCAACTGAGCTCTTTGATTACACCCATCTCCTGTTTTTGAGAAAACGGGATTGCCGAATTGGTCTTCAATGACAATTTCTTCAATGGCCGCATAGCGGTCGTAATTGTTTCCACCATTTTGCCAGGCGCAACCATAATAATGGCCGGGCTCGGTGTACTGTGCCTGCACCCATGCAGGAAGAGCCATCAACCCAAAAGCCAGCAACAGCGCTCCGCGTTGTGCCATTTTGAGCAAGGCTAATGTTTGAGTAAATCTGTTTTTCATATACGTCAAATTGATTTGTTTGAGAGCAAATATATTTTTTTTCTATTCATATGACCCCCCAAATTCGAATGGTTTCATAGTTAGAGCATTTTTTTTTTCTTTTTCCTATAATTTCACTCCATATTGACACTTTCATGACATTTCTCAATCCATGGTCTTACTGCAATTCTTTTTTGTGAAAGTCTAAGGCAGGAACATAAAAAAAGGGGACGTTACCGCCCCCTTTTTGTATGGTATGTTATGGTCTTT
>CAZYJD010000002.1:37290-47125 GCA_964647785.1 uncultured Chitinophagaceae bacterium | reverse complement strand
CGTCTATCAGGTTACCGGTAGGTAGCAATATTGGGTTTCTGTCGGTGTTGAAGGTTGATGCATCCATGTAAACATCTGGGAATGAACGAATGTCTAAATAATCTTCTTTGCATTTCCATTGGCTAAACCCTTTGATATTCTGGGCGCGCATGCAAACTGAGTACACACCTTCCGTGAACATGAACTCATCCAAAAAGAAGAATGGGTCCTTGTTGTAATAAGGGTCGTTCCCTGTGAACATGTCAAATCCGAGATCATCTCCATCAATGCGCGTATTAGCCGAATCGCTTTTTACATACATGAACCACTCCCAATAGGTGGGTCCGTTGGTAGAGAGATCGGTCAACTGAATATCATCAATACCTATGTATAGGTCTTTGTTTTTATTCGATACAAAATCAGGAACCGGAGGGGCATTGGGCTCAACAATTTCTACGCTTTTTGTAATGGAGTCGCGACCGAGACAGTTCTCTGTTTTCAGGGTTACTCTGTAGCGCCCTTTGGTATTGAATATATGAGTGGCATTCTCTCCAGTGTAATCAATGGTGCCATCATCTAAAACATCCCATTGTGTAAGGAAAGCACCCTTGGTAGCACTCTCCAATCGGATTGGAGTGCCAACATAAGCAGTGTCTGGCAAAAAGAAACTTGCAGTAATGGATGAAGGCAAGGCCAACTCAATGGTGTAATCTTCTGTTTCACCATAGTTCACATTTCCACATGCGCTACTAGCATTGAATTGTGCCGAACCGAAATAATCGGTGCGAACACGCATTCTGGTAACCCCGGCCTTCAAATTTTGACAAGGAATGGAGAAGTTATACTCCATGATGTTCCCCCCTCCAGGCATGTCTTGCCATTTATTGGTCGAAATCCACTCGCCGGCATCTGAGAAATCTCCATCGCCATTTAAATCGATCCACACACCAATGTGAACTGCATAAGTTGGCCCTGTATGACAACGAAACTTGTAATCGCCTCCACCAGTTAAGGTAAAAGAAGGCGTGCTAGACATCAAGGTGTAATTGGGTGTTGCCGTTTGATTGCATTGATCATTGGCCTTGTAGAAAATCTGATTTGATCCCTGAAGGATTTCAATCTCCCCTATATACATATTATAGGTAGGACATCCTGCAGCCGTATGGCCTGCAGCACAATAATTTTGTGCAACGGCTCCCGTATGCACTAAAAACCCAAGTAGCACGAGCAATAAGCCTCGAAGGCCTCCGTGCTTATAAACATACTTTTTCAAAGCAATTTCTGCGGGTAATTTGAAAGTAATTTTTGTGTTCATAAGACAATTTTATACTTATTTGACCCGCGAAACATTTAAGGTTTTATTGTTTATTACAATACCAACCCTCAAAATTATCTATTAAGCAAATGCAAACACGTGCTCACTTGATAAATATTTGATTATCATTGGTTTACAAGAAAAAAATCAAAGGAGTAAAACTTTTCACTTTACTTTTTTTATTTGATTTGACATTTTAATGACATTGCAAGTTTTCATTTGATCCCACCTAAACCTCGACATTGTGCCCATGCAGAATCATAAAAGCTCACTGAATCAGGCTCAGCAACAAGCCGTTGATGCAATTGAAGGTCCCGTCCTCGTTATCGCAGGCCCAGGCACCGGAAAAACCACCCTGCTCTCAAATAGGATTCTGAACATTCTTGAGAAAACGGACAGCAAACCAGAAAACATCCTATGCCTCACCTTCACTGACGCAGGCACGGTTGCTATGCGCAAGAAGCTCCTCAACCTTTTAGGAACTGAGGCATACCGTTTCCCCATTTACACCTTTCACGCGCTTTGCAATGACATCATTCAAAGCAATCAAGAGCGACTGAACAAAAAAGACTTACAACCACTTTCTGAACTCGAAAGGCTACAGTTTGGCCGAGAGCTGATTGACCAATTTGATATGGACAACCCGCTATGGCGTGGAAAAGGAAAGATTTATTACGACCTGAAAGATTTGCTCAAACTCATGGAGAGCATGAAACGTGAAGACCTTTCCGTAGATGAAATCCATCAAAAGGCTGTGGCTTATCTGGATGATTTACCGAACAATGATACGTTCGTTTATCAACGCAAATACAAGCAATTCAATGCCGGCGATTTGAAACTTGCCGAAATTGAAAAGGAAACAAAGTCCATTCATAGGCTAATGGCTGCCGCAGCATGCCTTCCTCAATACGACCAAATTCTGGAGCAGAATAACCGATACGACTACAATGATATGATCTTGTGGGTCATTGAGCTGCTTAAGAATGAAGAAGACCTCTTGCTCAATTTGCAAGAAAAGTACCAGTACATTTTGGTGGATGAATTTCAAGATACCAATGGTTCTCAATATGAGTTGCTCCTGTTATTGGCATCTTTTTGGGAGGATAATCCAAACCTATTCGTGGTGGGAGACGATGATCAAAGTATTTATCGTTTCCAAGGTGCAAACGTTGCTAATATTAAAGACTTTGGCACCCGCTTTCAAAATCACCTCACCACCGTAGTGCTTTCTGAAAACTACCGATCTACCCAGCTCATACTCGATGCGGCTTCCACCCTAATTCACCACAATCAGCAGCGTTTCATTCCTGACAAGAACCTGCACTCTGCGTTTGAGATTGAGGGTGAACCCATTCAAATTCTTGAATTTCACAATGAGATGCACGAATCTGCATGGGTGGGGAAGAAAATTCTCGAACTAATCGATCAGGGAGTTAAAGCAAAAGAAATTGCAGTGATCTACCGCAATCATGCCCAATGTGAAAGCCTGCAGAAATTTCTAACACCTGAATTGGTTGATCGCCAAACAGCCATTCACCTGAAGAAGCGCGTGGACATTCTTGAACTTCCGCTCATTAAACAGTTCTTGTTGTTGCTGAACTACGTTGAAAACGAAAGCACCGAAGCATTTAGTGGAAATGACAAACTCTTTGCCCTGCTAAATGCACCCTTCTTTCAACTTGAACCTCTTGAAATTGGAAGGTTTTTCGCCTGGGTGCGCAGTGATCGTAAAAAAGATCAGCATCAGTTGCGTTCCATCTTAAGCGATTTTAATCTTTATGATTCGACCGCTGAAGACAAATTCAAACCTAATTTTATTGAAGAACTCAGTCGTGTTGCAGGCATCCTCGAAGGGCTTATTGCAGATTATCATCGGTGTTCCCTGCCTGAATTGATTGAGCAATGCTTCAGAAAAAGTGGATTTATTGAACATGTTCTCAAGCTTCAGGTTAACAAAACACAGATACTTCAGGCTGCCAATAGTCTTTATGATTTCATCAAAGAAGAGGTTCGGAAAAAACCAGAATCCATCTTAAAAGATGTACTGGACACCCTTCGGTTGATGGATGAAGAAGACCTCTCGCTCGAAACAGAAAGTATATTTTACCACACCGACGGAATCAATTTTTTATCGGCGCACGGTTCCAAAGGACTTGAATTTGAACATGTATTCATCATTGATTGCCGCGACAATCAATGGGAGAAAAAGCAATTTCGTCCCGCACCATTTGGGCTGAACAAACTCTTTGAAGCAGATCGTGAAAGCGCGCTCGAAGAAGAAAGGCGACTTTTTTATGTGGCCATGACCCGAGCCAAGAACCACTTGTACATATGCTATCCGCATTTCGATCTCAAAGACAAAGAACTTCAGCCCTCTCAATTTGTAAATGAGGTAAAGCAAAAAACGCATGCCGTGAACTTCGAAAAAATTGGGCTTTCAGATCGTGAAATGATGGCGTTTGGAGCTTCTAAAATTCTGCCAACAACAGGCATTCCTGAAAAGCTCGGAATGGATGCATGGTGCAGGCGTATTCTTGAAAACTATCGCTTGAGCGTAACCCATATTTCAGCCTATCTTAAATGTCAGGTGGCCTTCTTCTATGATCACTTTCTGAAAATTCCGGCAGCCATGAATGAATACATGAGTTTTGGTAACGCCATGCATGCTTCACTTGACGATTTTTTTAGCCGGTACAAGGCTAACAACTATGAATCACTCCCCGAGCTTGATGATTTACTCGATCTATTCAAAGAACAAATGAAGAGGCAAAGACACAATTTTGCCGAAATACATTTTGATCGAAGAATGCGTTCTGGCCTGGAGTATTTAAGTTCATACTACCAACAATACCAATCCACATGGCCTGCAGAAATCCCGTTCGAAACAGAAAAAAATATCAGCCAAATTGAAATTGCTGGGATACCGGTTAAAGGCACCATCGACAAAATGATTCTGAACGAAACGGATAAAACAGCTCTTGTCATTGACTTTAAGACAGGTAAATCTGATAAGGGAACCAGAAAACTCAAGCTGCAAGCGCCTGAAACAAATGCAAATGAAGATGACAAATTTGAAAAGATATATGGGGGTGATTACTGGCGGCAATTGATTTTCTATAAACTGCTCATCGAGAATGATCCAATGCATCAACATCGCGTAAACATTGGAATGATTGATTTTTTAGAACCAGATGGCCAAAGCTTTGTGCGAGAAAGCCGCCCCCTAACCACAGAAGACTGCCAGTTGGTTATTGAACAAATGAAAACTGTTTGGAATGGAATCAATGCCCTTCAATTCAGCGATGGTTGCGGAGATTGCAGCTGGTGTGAATTCCAGCAAGAAATCTATCCCTCCAATTTGGAGGATTGAAAACAATTTTTGAATTAATTGGTCTTAACTTTGTAGAAAGATTCTAAATAAGATGATAGACCAGAACATAACTGTTTACAGCGAAGCAACACCAAATCCGGAGAGCATGAAATTCGTTGCCAGCAAAATGATATTGCCAAACGATAGCATCGATTTCAGAAGCAGAGAAAAAGTTGAGAACTGCCCAATGGCGGAAAAGCTGTTTGAGTACCCTTTTGTAAATGGCGTATTCATCATGAATAATTTCGTTTCTGTTACCAAAGAAAGCAGCTATGAATGGTTTGATATCATTCCTGAGCTGAAGCGTTTTGTTCAAGAATATCTGCAGTCAGGTAAAGAAATCATCACCAAAAAAGCACAACTTAGCGAAGAGGAAGAAACAGAAGCGGTGAAAAAGATTAAACAGTTGCTGGATGACCATGTGAAACCAGCGGTTGAAATGGATGGTGGAGCCATTGACTTCAAGAGCTTCTCAGATGGAATTGTAACGGTTATCATGAAAGGATCGTGCAGTGGTTGCCCGTCATCTACCATGACCCTCAAAGCGGGTATAGAGAACCTATTGAAAAGGATGGTGCCCGGAGTAGAGGCTGTGGAAGCAGAAGCAGCTTAGAACTTCTATCTGAACAACATCAATGTACCCCTTTTGAATTGTTCCTCAGGCGGAATGCAATTCGAACGAATTTCCAAAGACCAAATGTACATACCTTCGGGCATGAGTTCTCCTTCGAAGGTGCCATCCCAGCCCATTTCAGGATCATTGGTCTCAAACAACAATTCGCCCCAAAGATTGTACACATGCAAAGTGTAGCCTTGTATGGTAACAAACTGCTGTATGGGTTTGAATACATTGTTGATTCCATCGGCATCACCAGGGCTAAAAGCGTTGGGGGTGAAGATACCAGAACTGCCCTCAACAATCACCACATTTACTTCATCGGTTGATTCAAAACCGCATTCTTTCTGACGAACCAACAGGCTGTAGCTTCCGCTTTCTTTTACAAAAATGACCGGACTTGTTTCTCCCGTGCTCCAGGTGAAAGAATAATTGGCTGTATCCAGTATTCCTGATTTCAATCGGATGGCATCATTCTCGCAAACAAAAATATCTGGTCCCAGATCAGTGGTATGCGGCAAGATCTGACTGATTGAAAGCGTATCGCTGTAATGACATCCGTCTTTCTCCAAATACAAAATATACTTTCCAGGCTGATTAATGTTTCGGGAAATTTGCAGATGGCCGTCTGACCAATGAAAGCTATCCGCTGCAGGAGGTGAAATCAAACGATCAAAAGCTCCGCAATACAAGCTGTCTGTACCCAAATCAAAAACCGGGATCTCCTTTTCTACGATTTCCAAAGTATCAGAGGCCTTGCAGCCATATCGCTCCACCTCAACCCAATATTTACCAGGACTACTAACAGCGAGGGTATCTGCTCTGCTTCCATCGTTCCAAAGATATTTTTCAAACACCCGGTTCTTAAACCCAAGCGTTAATTCTATTTCATTGCCACAAACAAATGTATCCTTGCCGAGATTGAGATCAGAAATGGCTGGTCTCAAGGTTATTTCATCTCTGAATTTCCCGCACTTGGTGTATACATCCACCCAGTAAGTACCAAAGGTGCTAACCATTATCTCTTGGGTGGTATCACCGGTACTCCATTCTACCTTTTCACCGGGATGACCTGCATTCAATGTATGTTTAAATCCTTCGGCACAAAAAAATGTATCATTTCCTATCAGGGTCTTGTGTCTGAAACTTCCAGCTTCAATAAAGACCCAAGAATCCAAAAGTTTATCTCCCACATCTGCAATGGCCAGTTTAATGGTGTACCATTCACATGGCTCTAATTCCAAGGATGCTGTTAAACGCGTGGTAAATCCGTTGGGTTGCAAATACTCATGCAACACAGGCTGGGATAAATTATTATCAAATGGATTGTCGATGTAATATTCGGTATTTCTCTTGTGATTAACGTTGTCTACAGCCACGGGGATGCTGGTGCCTGGAATCAAGGCCACATTTTGCTCACCTGCTATTCCGGGCCCGCTAATGAAAAACCCAAAAATATCATTGACCCCCTGATCCACGTAAAAAGTATATTCCTCTGAAGCAAATATGTAATTGAAAACCACATCCTTTGCCAATGGCTTGAATTGAAACTCCAGTATTGCTGCATCGCCTGTTGCCCTGGTGGCGTACTTATCCAAGAGAGGGCTTCCGGCTGTGTTTTGGTTTCCCGAATTAAAAAACTGCTCTTGATTAGGACCTTTTACGCCATCAAGAACCCCTGTGGTTATCATGATACCCTCATCAACAGAAAGGCCGCTGGCAGCGCCGTTGTCAAAGAATCCCAACGAACCACTATAACCGGTATACTTGATGTTTTGCGTTTCAATGCCATTGCCCACCAAAACATTTCTGACCAAGGTGCCTTCGTTCACCTCGCTAACAACCAGCTGTGCCCAAGAGCACTCCGCAAAAAGCAGCCCCCCCAACATGAGAAAGAACAGACGATACATAGGTATGAAAGCGGTCAATATTCCTACGAAGATACCATCCACTGCACCTTTTACGATTTTCGCTTCCGTCATTTTATTACAATCTGTATACAATCTCACACACTTGTGCTATTTGCACGAATCTGAAAAAGCTAAATTTGTCGCTAATCTTACATGAACAACGATATGAAATTGAAATCCTTACTCTCTTTGCTGTGCTTTTTATTGTTCTCCAATGCCTTTGGGCAGGGAATTGAATTCCATTCAAACTCCTCTTATGGTTCGGGGTATATCAGTGAATTTGAAATCATCGCAAAAAACACCTTCGTGAACAACTCCATACACACAGAATTTATATGGATTCGCGAAACCAATGAACTGCCCGCCGAATGGACGGCAGCCGTATGCGATAATGCCCTTTGCCACGCCATCGAAATTGACTCTGCTGAATTTACATTGGCGAGCGGTGACAGTTTCGACTTTAAGGTGAACTTCTATCCCTTGAATAACCTCGGTAGAGGCAATAACCGCATTCGCATCTACGCAAAGAGTGACCCTGCTGTTTCAGCCACCACGACTTTTTATGTTCACGGATGGGGCCTGAGCATCAACGATAAGAAAACTGAAAACATTAAAGTATATCCTAGCCCAACGGATTCTAAACTTTTCATTGACTTTCCGGAGGCCAATGCTTTTCAATGGTCCATTCTTTCAACAGATGGCAAGTTGATTCGAGAAGGTCATGTGCAGGAAAAGTTAAGCCAAATTGATGTTCAAAACTTGAATTCCGGCATGTACATTATCAGAATTCAGAACAAAGACCAAATCATCAGCAGAAGGTTTTCGAAGACCTACTAATCCTTCTAAAATTTACCGGATAAGCTGAGCATAATGGCATTGTTTATCCAAAGGTTATTCACTCCAGGAGCGCTTCCATTACTCAGTTGGTAGGGGAAATAAACATCCTTTATCCGGGTATGCACGTAAGCAACATCCAGGGCGATTCTCCCTTCACGAATACCAAAACCCGCGGTGTATTGTGAACGGTTGAAATTGGGGTTATTCCTAAACGGATTTCCTTGGTTTGCATAGCCCGCCCTGAAACGAAGATTCCCACTGTTCCACTCTCCTCCAAGTCGCAAATTCACAGCACGATCGTATTTATCAGAAATATTGCGGTTTTGCGTGGCGAAATATGAGCCGAAACCACTCTCTTCAGGATTGAGTCGCATGCTTTGATAATTCAACATTTCTACATCGGCAGAAATCAGCCCTTTTTTTCCAAAAAGATATGCAGCACTCACGGTGGTTCTCAAAGGAGTGCTCAGCTCATAATCAAATCGACTGTCGCGTGTGCGGTAATCAAAGCGTTCCCCATTGTCGAGCAGTGTACTCAATTCATCGCTGAACTCATCATTCAAACTCACCACTGTTGGTATTTGCAAGCTCACACCAGCCCTTAAGCTCTCGGTTGGAAGCACAATCACGCCCAAATTCATCCCCAATCCTGTACCCCTGCTCGATAGCGAGCGTTCAAGGGTATATTCATTGAAATTCCAAACGGTTCTGGGGTCGTCAATTTCCTGAAACTCCATCCGCTCTTCATAACGAAAGCGACTGATATGCAAACCGCCACCCAGATAAACCTTATTCGAATAATTGGCAGCCACACTTAGATGCCATTCATTGCTGCTACCTTTTTGTGTAAGCAACCCCCTTTGCTCCATAACATTGAAACGTGGATCATAAGAGCCCATATATTGCCCTGGTCCGCTGCTATCGATGAGATATGCCCACCAAAACATATCCTCCAGGTAACTGAACCCTTCATTAAAATCCTGACTACTGCCCCCGAAATCAAAAGTTGTAAGACCCTGCGATCTTTCGGCTATGTGATCAAGGAAGCTATTTTGATTGTTCGTTCCATCAAATGCAATGGTGCGATTGTAGTTTGCTGCTCTTTGAAAAGACATGCCCCAGTTGAGATTCACCCATCCATCTTTTCGAAGCTTTCCATCTCGGTCGTAATACAAATTCGTAAACACCACACCAGTGGCAGGGATATTGACCCCAGATCGGAGTTCAGTTGAGCGACCACCAAGGTAGTTTGCTTCATTCAGGCCCAAATTATATGCCAGGCCAATGTTCCATTCATTGCTTCTGTACTGAGCAATACCGGCCGGGTTGATGGCCATGCTAAGTACATCGGCACCCATGGCACCTGCAGCTCCTCCCATGGCAGCAGTTCGAGCGGAACCACTGATCGATCTTTGTGAATATCTTAGCGCATCTACATCGGTTTGCGCAAAACTGCAAAGGGCGTAAATGGTCAAGGCGATGGTGAATATCGTATTTTTCATTTCCTCAATATGGTTTTGTTATTGGTTAATTTATCTAGGTCGGCTGCTTCGCGTTGACCCTGATGAACCACCCGAAGTTCTGCCTGAGGAACTTCGAGATGGGGTGTTGTTGCTTCGTGAAGGACTCGAATAGTTACGGGATGGAGTGCTGCTGCTCCGCGAAGGACTCGAGTAGTTACGGGATGGAGTGCTGCTGCTCCGTGAAGGACTCGAGTAGTTACGAGATGGGGTGTTGTTGCTCCGTGAAGGACTCGAGTAGTTACGAGATGGAGTGCTGCTGCTCCGTGAAGGACTCGAGTAGTTACG
>CAZYJD010000002.1:0-37190 GCA_964647785.1 uncultured Chitinophagaceae bacterium | reverse complement strand
GACTCGAGTAGTTACGAGATGGAGTGCTGCTGCTCCGTGAAGGACTCGAGTAGTTCCGAGACGGGGTGTTGTTGCTCCGTGAAGGCGTTGAATAGCTCGAAGGTGATCGGCTACCTGAACGCGAGGGAGCTGAATAGTTGTCTCTCGTCGAATTACCAGATGGTTGATTAGAGCGCTGATACGTTCCACTTCCTCCTGGTGAGCGAGGCGAAGGTTGTCTATCATTCGATGGAGTTCCGGATGGTGTACCCCGATACACCGGTTGATCGTTTCTTGGCTGTCGTACAGGGGCATTGCTCGGCTGCGTGCGATTTGACGGATTGCCACTGGATGGTGATCGAGGGGTTAATTGGTCATTCGAGCGAGAAGGAGTCCGATCTCTTTGAACACCCCCCGGCTGAACAGTATTGTTTCCTGGATAACGCGGGCTACTTTGATCGGGTTGCACATCCGGTTTTGGCCTTTCAGCGGGACGCACCTGATTATGGTTATTATTCGCAGGCACATCCGTTCCGCTTCCATTTTGAGGGGTTACCATGCGCGGTCTCGGACTATTATCGCCCGGGCGAATCGTTCCACTTTGTCGTGGCGCATTATCATCCGTGCGACCTCTAGGCACATACTGTGTTCCAGAGTTACCTGAAGAGCCATTGTTCGTTGTGCGGTAAATGGTTCTGCCTGTATTGCGGTTCCAACCATTCCCATAATAGATGTTCTGTTGGTAAAAATTTCCGCCCCAATAAGGATTCCAACTGTTCGAGTACCAGTGATTGCCTCCCCAACCCCAATATGGGTTGTATCCGCCCCCCCAAGTGTTGAAAGAGCCACACCACGGGTTGTAAACAGGAGCATTCCAACGATTCCAGCTATTCCAGCGCCAAGGATCATACCCCCAACCAAAACCTGCATTCCAACCTGACCAAGTGTTGTAACCTACCCAAAAACCACTGCGAGGCCTTGGATTCCATGTATTCCAGCCACCGCCATACCAATAGGGGTTGTACCAGGGGTCAGCCCAGGTGTTATATGACCAGTTATTATACCTGCGACCGGTAAAAGTTCCATCAGAATAGCCATCCTGATAGCCATCGCGATAGGCGTCATAAGTGTTGAAATCATTGCCATTCAACCGATTAAAATGGTTCTCGTATGAAAAGTCGCGACTGTAACTTGCATTTTCCTGTGTTCGTGGAACCGATTGGTTTTGAACATCTTCCGCATTGCTTCCTGTGTAGGGCACCAAATTCAACGACTCTTCTTCTTGTTGAGGAATGGGAGCGGGCTGCCTGTCCAAAGCCAACCTTCTGTCGTCCATGTCTGGCTGGTGGTATACATCATCAATGAAGTCTCCATTGCGATAAGTGGTTTTAAGTGCTGATGAACAAGAACTCAACACCAATACAATTGAAATCAGTAGTAAGTTATAAAGCTTCATAGGCCAAGGGGTTTTCAAATTAACGCGCGCAATAGGCTATTTTTGCGCTTCCTCATCTAATTTTACAAAAAACATTCCAAACTCACTTAATACCATGTCATTTGAAAAGGTAAAAAGGTCAGAAGACTACTCAAAATGGTACAACAACCTTGTCATCAATGCTGATTTAGCAGAGCATTCAGCCGTACGGGGCTGTATGGTAATCAAACCCTATGGCTATGCCATTTGGGAAAAGATGCAAGCTCAATTAGACAGCATGTTCAAAGAAACAGGACATTCAAATGCATATTTCCCACTATTTGTTCCTAAAAGTCTTTTTGAAGCGGAAGAAAAGAATGCCGAAGGATTTGCAAAAGAGTGCGCAGTGGTGACGCATTACCGACTCAAAACCGACCCTTCAAAAGAGGGAAAATTGATGGTAGACCCTGAAGCAAGGCTCGAAGAAGAGTTGGTTGTTCGTCCTACAAGTGAGGCCATCATATGGAATACCTACCGCAACTGGATACAGAGTTACCGCGACTTGCCAATTCTCTTAAATCAATGGGCCAATGTGGTGCGTTGGGAAATGAGAACCCGACTTTTCTTAAGAACCGCTGAGTTCCTCTGGCAAGAAGGGCATACCGCACATGCAACCAAAGAAGAGGCCATTGAAGAAACTGAAAAGATGCTCGGTGTCTACACTCGCTTTGCTGAAGAACACCTGGCAATACCGGTGATACAGGGAATTAAAACAGCAAATGAAAGATTTGCAGGAGCTGAAGACACCTATTGCATTGAAGGTTTAATGCAGGATGGTAAAGCACTTCAAATGGGAACTTCACACTTTCTGGGACAAAACTTTGCCAAAGCATTTGATGTGAAATACGCCAGTAAAGAAGGCAAACAGGAGTACGTTTGGGCCACAAGTTGGGGAGTCAGTACTCGTTTGATGGGTGCTTTAATCATGGCTCATAGCGATGATCATGGCCTGGTGCTCCCTCCAAAGCTGGCGCCTATTCAGGTGGTCATTGTGCCTATCTACAAGGGCAAAGAACAGTTGGAAGCCATTAGCGAAAAAGTAGAACCCCTGATTGCTGAATTAAAAAGCATGGGCATTTCTGCCAAGTTCGATGATCGCGACACCCATAAACCAGGATTTAAATTTGCCGAGTGGGAATTAAAAGGTGTTCCGGTGCGCCTCGCTCTGGGCCCAAGAGATCTTGAGAATGGAACAGTTGAGTTACTCCGAAGAGATACCCTTGAGAAGACCACCTATCAAATGGATGATATCAGCAAAAAAATCACCCATTTACTCGAAAACATACAAGCAAATATGTTCTTAAAAGCCTCTGATTTTCGGGATGAAAACATCCATGCTGTAGACAGCTGGGATGAATTCATGGATGTGGTCGAAAACAAAGGTGGTTTTGTCTCTGCGCACTGGGATGGAAGTTCCGAAACAGAAGAGAAAATCAAAGAAAAAAGCAAGGCTACCATCCGTTGTATTCCTTTGAATAACCCAAGTGAAAATGGACTTTGCGTGTACAGCGGGAAACCATCCAAACAGCGCGTACTTTTTGCTCGAGCCTACTAATCTGCGATGGAACTATCCATTGTCATTGTCAATTATAATGTCAGGTATTTTCTTGAACAATGCCTGAAATCAGTTATAGAGGCTTGTCGCGGAATCGAAGCCGAAGTATGGGTGGTTGACAATCATTCCGCCGATGGATCGGTAGAAATGGTGCGAAATGATTTTCCTTGGGTAAACCTTATTGCCAACGACCAAAATGTGGGCTTTTCTAAAGCCAATAATCAGGCCATAAGGCAATCAACCGGAACCTATGTGCTGCTGCTAAACCCGGATACTGTGGTTGAAAAAGATTGCTTCATTAAATGCATCTCCTTTATGAATGCACATTCAGATGCGGGTGCTTTGGGAGTGAGAATGATTGATGGAAGTGGTCGATTCTTACCCGAAAGTAAAAGGGGGCTTCCGGATCCCGAAACGGCATTCTATAAAATGTTTGGTTTGAGTTCATTGTTTCCAAAGAGCAAGCGCTTCGGCAAGTATCATCTGGGTTACCTGGATGAATTTGAAACCCATGAGGTGGATGTCCTGGCAGGTGCATTTATGTTTATGCGAAGAAGTGCCTTGGATCAAACAGGCTTACTGGATGAAACCTTCTTCATGTACGGAGAAGATATCGATCTTTCATATCGAATACAGCAGGTGGGTTTTAAGAACTATTATTTCCCTGAAACCACCATTATTCATTACAAAGGCGAAAGCACCAAAAAGTTCTCTGTAAACTATGTAAAGGTGTTTTACCAGGCGATGATCATTTTTGCTCAAAAACACTACGGAAAAGGCAAGGCGCAGGCGTTTAGCACATTGATCAGAATAGCTGTAGTATTTCGGGCAGCACTGTCTTTAACCAGAAGATGGGCGTTGCAATCATGGCAAATAATGCTGGATGCCTTGATTATTTTTGGTGGGCTGCTTTACATCAAATCTTATTGGGAAGAACACATCAAGTATATAACATCCTACCCTCCTGAGCTGATCCGCCTCCATTTCCCCTACTACACCTTGTTTTGGATCGGCTCCATTTTTATATCAGGAGGATACACCAACCCCGTATCGGTAAGAAGAATTGCGCTGGGGGTTTTCACAGGAACAATCCTGATACTCGCGGTGTACAGCTTATTCCCAGAAAATTTACGCTTCTCAAGAGGTATCATACTCACTGGAGCCATTTGGACACTATTGTCCATGACTGGACTCAGATTGATGTTTCATTTTATGAAGTACAGAAATTTCAATCTTGGAATGCCACCAGAGCTTCAAACGGTAATCGTGGGCAATCAAGATGAACGCGAACGCGTACTTGATTTGCTGAACAAAATAAAGGCGCCAAATCGTTTCATGGGTTTTGTGAGCCCCGAGCCTGCAAACAAGTCTTCTCAATTGATTGGTGAACTCAGTCAGCTTAGAGAAATCATTGACATGTACCAAATTGGGGAAGTGATTTTTTGTGGTAAAGATGTACCTGCCGCTGATATTATTCTTTGGATGAACCGGACTGCCGACCTCGATGTGCAATTTAAAATTGTTCCTGAAAGCAGCCGCTTCATCATTGGCAGCCACTCAAAAAATGAGAGTGGCGAACTTTACACAGATCAATTACAACTCCGCCTTCTGAACCCCGATAATTTAAGAAAAAAACGTTTATCAGACCGCCTTTTATCATTGTTATTGTTGCTGCTATCGCCATTCATCATCCTATTTCAGCATGATAAAAAAGGCTATTTTCTAAATATACTAAACGCGCTCTTCGGCCGTAAAACCTGGGTTGGTTTTAGGGGTCCTACATCAGAAATTCCACTGAACATCATTGGCATATTCGAGCCTTGGGAACGATTCAAGAATGAGGAAATGAACGAAGAATTGAAAACCCATTTTAACTTCCTGTATGCAAGGGACTACCAACCCGCTATGGACTTTGATGTGCTCATTAAAAATTTCAGAGCATTGGGTAAAAGATCATAATTGTCCTATGGCAAGAAGTGCCGTGTTCTTCTATCTTTGTCTGACAAGGGGTTGGCAAACACATGTTTACTTTGCTATACCCAAGCGATATTAAATTCATAAACCACATCTTATGAAAAAGCTTCTTCTTTTTATCGCAATATGCCTGTCTACTGCAAGCTTAATTGTGGCAAATGGCGTAAAGAAATATGCTTTAATCATCGCAATAGGAGACTATCCTGAGGAGACCGACTGGAAAGACATCAGTTCTGTAAATGACGTAGCAATTCTTGAACCTGCATTTCGGAAAGTAGGCTTCAACGAAATTCGAAAGCTAATCAACGAAAAGGCCACCAAGGAAGGCATCATAGGGGCCTTCGAACAGCTTTCGTCAGAACTCAAAGAAGGTGATCAGGTTATCGTGCACATCAGCAGCCACGGACAGCAAATATGGGATAACGAGAATAGGGATGAAGTTGATGGTTATGACGAGGCAATTGTTGCTTATGGAGCCCCTGCCTTTTTCAGCAAAGACTACAATGGAGATAAACATTTACGCGATGAAGAACTGGGGGCACTGCTTGATAAGCTCCGCCAAAAATGCGGAGAAAGCGGTGATGTAATGGTGTTCATTGACGCATGTCATAGCGGAACCGGCACCAGGGGTGAAGCCATCGTAAGAGGTGGTGTTCCGGCAATGGCACCTCCCAATTGGAAAGCAGGACAAGGCATAGAGAAACAAGCCAGCTTATTTGAAGAACAGGCCTATGGTATGGGACTCAAAGCATTGGCACCAATGGTGGTTGTATCAGCTGCCAGAAGTGATGAACTAAACTATGAATACAATGGTTTCGGTTCATTGTCTGTTGCCGTCCAAAAGGTGTTTTCAGCACTCAAAGACGGATTCACTTATCGCAGCTTTTTTGCATTGCTCATCAAAGAAATGAGCGTGATTGCTCCAAGACAAAATCCAGCAATTGAAGGAGATATAGACCGTGAGTTATTCGGAGGGAAATATCGATTGCAGGAGAATTATTATCCGCTCAAATCGCTCGATAAGAATTGGGTTGTACTGGAGGGAGGTGAACTGAATGGACTTTTTAAAGGATCAGAGGTTGCCTTGTTTCCGGCAGGAACCATCAATACGGCCGAAAAAGAGGCGTTGGCAACAGGTGAAATTGTGGGTGCAAGTGCCACTGAAAGCAATCTTCAGCTGGAAAAATCCATTTCCGGGAGAGCAACGGATTATTGGGCATTTATTACCGTAAAAAGCTTTGGTGAGCAAAGAATTGCGCTTCGACTCAATAAGAGTGGAAATAAAAAGCTGAATAAAGCCCTCGAACAACAATTTGAAAATCACCCACTGATTGAGGTGGTCAAAGGCAAAGAGCCGGCTGATTTTAGTTTAAAGCTTCAATCAGATGAGCTTCATCTATTTGATGCCAAGAGTGGTGCTCTTTTCAATGCAGCCAACTCCCCAAGTGCCATATCGACTTCCCCAGAGCAGGCAAAAGAAGAAATTGAAACCACAATAATGGCCTATGCACAGGGTAAGTTTATTAAAAATGTAGAAATGAACGATCCCGGAATTCGGGTGCAATTTGAGTTAATACCTGTGAGCATTCAAGAAGGAAGAATTATTGACACGCTTGAGGATGCTGAAGTATACATCAACGGCCTGATGGAGGTTTCTGAGGGACAGAAACTATTGGTAAAAATTACCAATCACAGCACGATGCCTGTGTATTTCAATCTTTTGGACATTCAGCCCGATGGGGTGATTAACCTTCTGATGCCTGATCCTAATGAAAATGAAAGTGCTTCAGAGTTCAAAATCCCTGCCAACAGCAGCTATCTCAGCAATAAGTACATTGAAATTTTTCCTCCATACGGCAAAGAAGTCTTTAAAATATTTGCCAGTAAAAAGCCCATTGATTTCAGTGCCATGCATACCAACAAAGGCAATCAGACCCGTGGCACCGAAAACGAGGTTGAGAAACTTTTTGGCAGTACCTATCAAATAGGAAGCAGGGGAGGTCGAACCGGTTCGCTTTCCAGTGGATCAGGTATTCAAACCGTATCACAAACTTTTGTTATCAAAAAACCTTAAACAATTGAATTTCTTCAGAATATTCTTACTCATTTGCCTGAACAGCAGCATTGTAGTGTTAGCTCAGAACCCTTTTGGATTCATGGATGACACGGCATCAACTCGCGACATTTATGGTTATGATAGTCGAAGAGAAGCTCCGAAATACGGCTATAATAATTACACCCAGGCCGTATTGACCATGATGGATCAAAACAGCTTTGACGGAAGCACCATTCGCCAATTCAGTCTTGAGAATTTACTCAAACGTTCCTTTCAGGTAGATAAAGTTGATCCCAATCTGCGCTTTAAAGACCAGCCTGCATTCGGTGGTTGTACCGGTTTTCTTATCGCCCCTGATATTATGGTAACCGCTGCACATTGCATTTCAACAGATGCACACGAGATTAAAAACGGGAAAGTCATCAGCCATGCCCCCAATGCCAATAAATATGGTCAGTTCAACTACGATAAAAAGTACTGGGTATTTGACTACACCAATGACATTAAAACCACCCAACGCTACAGTTCTACTTATGGTTATTTCTTGGAAGCTGATATTCCATCTTCCAAGAGATTCCGAGTAAGCAAAGTGCTGGTGAGTGTTTTCGACTGGAAAAACAAGATTGATTATGCGGTGATTCAATTGGACCGCAGCACCACTCGCGATCCTTTTCGCTTTAGGACAGGGGCAAAAGTGGTGAAAGGAGATAAGCTTGCAATGATTGGTTCACCTTCTGGCGTTCCCTTAAAGCTTACTGATGGAGCTGAAGTGAAAATCAATTCTGCAACACATTGGTTTGGCACCAATCTAGATGCCTTTGGTGGCAATTCAGGTGGCCCCGTTTACAATACCGAAGGTTTAGGAATGATTGAAGGCATTCTGGTGAGAGGACGCGTAGATCGAGGCTTAAAAGGTTTTTATATCGATGAGGCTTGCAATTGCGTAAAAGAGGTGAAATACGAAGACTATGAGGCCACTTCCCTCATGGATGACTGGTTCAATATTGCCGAAGGTGGAAAAAGCACAGAGGTGCAGCGCATTACTTCATTACCTTGGGATGTGAAAATCCGCGCCGTATACGACAACCTTTCTTTTGCCATTGAAAATAACGATAAGAATCGTTTTGATAAATGGATGATATATACCTGGATTATCACAGAAGATACCGTTGGGCTTGTTCGAGAAACCCTGAGCGAAGATGACCCCTTGGCTATTCTGGCCCTGAAAAAAGGAAGAACCGAAATGTTTCAGCGCATATTAGAGACAGGAGCCAACTACAAAAGGAAAGACCAAAACGGGCGAGATCTTTTGTATAATGCAATTCATTATGGAAATGCAGATGCGATAGACGCAATCATTTCAAAAGGTTACAACCTTACTGATAAAGATGACGGAGGTAGAACTCCCATTTATTGGGCAATTGATCGCTATAGCAGTGCGATTGTAAAAAAACTAATCGAAAACGGTTCTTCCGTGAATACGGTTGATAAAGATGGTGAAAGCCCACTTCATGCGGCGGTTCGCACAGGAAGTACAAGTATTGTTGCCCTGTTACTTGAAAATGGCGCCGATCCAACGCATAAGAATTACGCCGGTCAAACGCCCCGTAAACTGGCTAAGAAACTCAAATACAAGACTTTGAAAAAACAATTAAAAAAAGCTGAAAAGGGTCAATGAAATTGAGGAGCATTTACGCGTATATGGTTCTTTTTCTGTGGCTTTCAAACGGCATAGCAAAAATGACAGGGAACCCCAACTCAGAGCAGGGTAAAGGCTTTGACACCCCATTCATCAACAATGTATTTGTAATCAGTATAGGGGTGAATTATACAGATCGGGGGGCCAGTGGATTGTATTGTGAATTTTGTGAAAACGATGCTTGGCAGTTTAACGATCGCATGCAGTTCGAACACACCATCAGCCAAATTGGGAAAATAGGCAACAGCCATTCATCGCTTTACAGTTACACCTACACGGGTGCAAATGCAACGATGGATCATATTCAAAATGCCTTTGATAGCATTGAACTTCTTGCCCAACCCAACGATGCCGTGATCTTTTTCTATTCTGGAATAACAACACCTGGCTTAAACGAAAACGGAGAAATTGCTAACCAGTTTTTGCTTCATGGGGCTTCAGTTTCATCTGATAGTATCAGCGGACCAATACTGAGCATGAAGCGCTTAAAATTCTGGTTGAATAAGGTTCGTGCCCGTTGTCAAATGATGATCGTGGATGCCGGTCGCAGCGAGTATTACATGCCCGAATTTTTCAAGAACCTGAGCGTCCAATCTGATTTTTCATTGGAAGTAAACAATCGAAAACGCGTATTCATTTACCCAACCACTTATGGCTTTGATTATCTGCCTGATTCATCCGGTATGTTGTCATTTGTACTCTCTCAACTTGACTCGAGTAGTTCTTTAATTGACCTGTTTACAGAATCAAAGTTTGAGAGAAATACCGAAACAAAAATTAGGAAACTCGAGGAAAAAATAGTGGATAGAGACCCTTACGCATCAAGACTATTCAATGGATACACCCAAGTGTTCAAAGAATGGGAGTTTGCAAGCCAATACGGCTTTTTGTTTAACCCAACGGCCTGTCTTACGCCACCCAGCCAAAGTAGAGGTGGAATCACCAGAAGAATAGAAGTCAAGCCAGGAAATGACCTTCAAAGTGGTACGATTAAAATGAAAAATCACGCCATTCTCATCGCTACAAATGAATACGAATCGCTTTCAGATTTATACAACCCTGTTGCCGATGCTCGGGCATTGGCAGATTTGCTTCAAAAGGATTATGGCTTTCATACAATCCTCATAACGGATGGAAGTGAAGCAGAGGTTTCAAGCCAACTTATGACCATAAAAGATACGTTGCAGTTTGGCCCATACGATCAGTTACTGGTATTCATTGCAGGTCATGGTATGTACAATGAAGATTTCAAAGCGGGTTTTGTGGCATTCTCTGATTCGCGCCCCACCGAAGATGACCGCTTTATGAAATCATATCTTCAATTCCATCAACTGGTTCAATTCATTGAGAACTTCAACTGCAATCATACCATGCTCATATTGGATGTTTGCTATGGTGGAGCTATTCGCGATGCTAGTATGCTTTCATACAACTCCTGCCAAACAAGCAATACGGTTAACTGGAATGACCTTTATGCCGAACTAAATGATGCCGACTTCATCAAAAGAAGCATGGAATGCAGTGTGCGCAGGTATTTAACCTCTGGCACCTATACCTATGAAGTGCCTGATGGACGGCCGGGAGCACACAGTCCTTTTTGCAGAAAATTATTGAGTGAACTTCAAGACAACCGGCAGCGGGTGATTAGCTCTAGCGATCTGCAAAGCAGCATGCAACGACTTTCTTCACAACCCTCCTATGGCAGGTTTGGCAAGGATGTTTCCAGTTCAGATTTTCTGTTCATCAAACTGAAAGCAGAATGAGACCATTCAATTGATTAGCAGGTCTCTTATCAGTTAAGGCAAAGGACAGATAATCAAACTTATGAGCATTCTTCAGGGTGGTCAAAGAACCATTTTTTTAACTATTCCTTCCATTCCTTAACCCCGCGCCATTGCACAAGGGGTTTTTCCCTCTCTTGTACTTCATGATTAAAAAATACAAATGATCATACCAAGATCTTTGGGGAGTTTTCACCTAAGAGATGACGGACACATCAATAGGAACATTGTTTTAAACAGCATGCCTGATGAGACCTGCCCTTTTATTTCCCATTCGATCAAAAAAAAAGCCCCATAAAGGGGCTTGGTATTAAGTTCTATTAGATACCGATGGCATCGGCATAATCCGTTTTCAGTTCACCATCATCTTTGAACCAATCAATTAAGCATAGGTATTTCTCCTTCTGACCCTTTTTGGCCACTGTTTCTACTTCACCATGATGCTTTCTAAGTCTGAAGGCACTGTTGATTACTGCCTGTCTGGTGCTCAGCGTTCTTTCCGCGGGGGTTTTAAAGTGCTTAATGGCCTCATCTATGAGTTCTTCATAGGTGAGAGGGCGATTCACCTCCTTCAGTTTATTGATAATGAATTCTCCCCAAATGGCTTTTGGGCCTGTTTTCTTCCTTGTTTTTCTTTTGATTTTCTTCGCCTTAACACTGTTGGCAATTGGAGTAACTACCTGAAGAGCTGAAGCATCTCCGGCTCCGGTGATAAAAATATCAATTTTAGGTGCCGATGAATCGAGTTTTGAAAGTACTGATTTAATGTGCTCCAGTTTATTTAAAGTTTCTTGAAGTTCTCTTTGATAAAAAACTTTCATCGCAGCCAAATCTGACTCACTAAAAATATTATCCATAACTTTTATTTATTTCAATTGCAAATATACATTCCAAATAACACTTTCAGTGCACTTTTTGTTACTTTTTTTACGAATAATCGAATAACGACTGAAAAAGGCTTTGAAATACGCACACCAAAGGTATATAATAATATGATGAATCAACCATGCAAACCCTAAAAACATTGCCCAAAGGATTTATTCCAGCATATGTGACCAAACACTCGGTGGCGAGACTGTGAAATAATTAATCGTCGTTTTAAATTGCTTAGTTTACTCAAGGCGAATAATTTCGCAAACGATGAAAGCAGAGAAAATAACCTTTAAAAACGGCAACTTAAACGTGCCTAATAAACCCATTATTCCATTCATTGAAGGAGATGGAACCGGTCCTGATATTTGGGCGGCAGCAGTGAAGGTAATTGACCAGGCGGTCTTAAAAGCCTATCAAGGCAATCGTCAAATTGAATGGCAAGAAGTTTATGCAGGAGAAAAAGCTTATAATCAAACAGGCAATTGGCTGCCGGAAGAAACATTGGAAGCCTTTAGGTCGCATTATGTTGGTATTAAGGGCCCATTAACCACCCCCGTAGGTGGCGGAATACGCTCTTTGAATGTAGCACTGCGCCAACAACTTGATTTGTATGCATGTGTTCGACCTGTAAGATGGTTTGAAGGCGTTCCTTCTCCTGTGAAGCGCCCACAGGACACAGACATGGTTATTTTCCGGGAGAACACTGAGGATATTTATGCCGGAATTGAATTCATGGCAGGAAGTGAAGAGGCAATTAGCCTTCGTAACTTTTTGGAAAATGAATTATCTGTGAACAAAATTCGATTTCCAGAAAGCAGTTCACTGGGCGTAAAGCCTGTATCAAAAGAAGGAAGTGAAAGACTCATTCGGAGTGCCATTGAATATACTATACAGTTTAACCTTCCTTCAGTAACCCTGGTACACAAAGGAAATATCATGAAATTTACCGAGGGTGCTTTCAAGAATTGGGGCTATGAACTTGCAGAACGGGAGTATGGTGATCGAACTTTCTCATGGGCACAATACGACCGTATCAAAGAAAAAGAAGGAGAGGCCGCTGCCATTGATGCACAAAAAGAAGCCATTTCTCAAGGAAAGATACTTATCAAGGACTCGATTGCCGATGCATTTCTCCAGCAAATTTTACTTCGACCATCAGAGTATTCAGTGATTGCAACCCTCAATTTGAATGGAGATTACATATCAGACGCGCTTGCAGCCATTGTAGGTGGAATTGGAATTGCACCGGGCGCAAACATCAATTACCGGTCTGGACATGCCATTTTTGAAGCCACCCATGGAACCGCTCCAAAATATGCTGGGCAAGACAAAGTAAACCCGGGTTCAGTAATTCTATCTGGAGCGTTGATGCTTGAGTACATGGGCTGGACCGAAGCCAGAGATTTGATCTATAAAGCAATTTCAACCACCATTGGTCAAAAAAAGGTGACCTATGATTTTCATCGGTTAATGGAAGGCGCTCAACTTTTGAAGTGCTCTGAATTTGGTGAAGCACTGATTGCGAATATGTAAGCCCTGCCTCAGTTGCGGATATTGGCTATTGAGAAAGAGATTCCGGCGAAAGCCCCCCATTGATAGGCCTGGCGAATAGGCACTGTTTCAAGGGCGGAAATCAACTTATCACCGGTCTGGTAGCCTGCGTCGAGTTGATTGACCTGTCCTAGGCTTGCACCGGCATGCAGGACCACTTTGTTATTGGTTCCTAAAATTCCACTGAAACCAATGAACATATTCAGGTTGCGAACATCGTCGCCCATCGGCACTCCCACACCAAAGGTTCCACCTATATTTAGATTTCTTCCGCTGTACGGATAAAAGTTCATATAAGCCGATATGTTTGGTGTAAAGTTGTTTCCAGAAACGGCGGTAATTACACTGTCGCGGTTAATGAAATCGTTGTTGTTTTTGTAAGAAGGAAAGCCTAAGCCGATGCTGCTATTGATTTTAATGTCATTCTTCACCGTGATTCTAACTTTCTTTGATTTGATCTTGCTCAGGTTTGAAAGGTTCTCCAAGTCGATTATCGGATTCCCGTTTTCATCAAATTGATTTTTATAAAAATCCAGTGTCAGGGTCATCTCGTCCCCCTCCGAAACTTCGCTGGCATTGAAGTTAAAATTTGTATTCACAATGCTTTGATAAAGGTTTTCAAGGAGCGATACTTTGGCATTCACCACTTCATCATTATAGAAGGTACTGAATTGAGCCGCTTCGTTGGCAAATTGCTGAGCCATTTTATATGAGGGGTCTGCTGCTGCATTGATTCCGTTGGTTAGTGCATAAGACTCTGCGATGTTGCTGAATTGGCCATGTGCCATTTTAAATGCGCTCTTGCTTTCACTGATCTGAGCCGTTAAATTTTCACCGAGGGCAAGAAAATCTCCGGTATTCACTTCTGGTTTTTGTGTAATGAGTGCCAGAAGTGATTTGGTGTAGTATTTAATGGTATCGGTTGGCAGGTAAGTGCTATACTTCAGTTCCTGCAACTTTTGTATGGCGTAATCAATCGAAACAATGGTTCTTTCAGCCTCATACATGCTGGCGTAGGCCTGTTGTACTGAGCCAAATGAAGCTGACACTTTCGCATCTTTCAGCATTCCACTTACCGCCCCACCCCTGCTTGCTTCATCAGATTCTATTTTCTCAAGGAAACTCTTACCGTTTGTACTCAAAGGAACGGGAGATAACAAGCTAAAAAAACTGATGTTGGGTTCTTCTATTCGCTCTTCTGATATAAAACCAGCCTGGGCTGAATAAACAAAAGGATTGAAGTTCTTCACTTCAACTTTCACATCCGATCGCCTTCCTACAACAGCACGATCCATTATTTTCTTTTTCCCTTTTTTCACCCTGTAATAGCTGAAATCATCTTTTAGATAATCATAAGAAACCAAGAGTTTCTGTGCATTGATTTCACTTACCAGAAACACAGATAGCAACAATAAGAGGAGTTTTCGCATGGATTTTATGGTTTAGTTACTCATTGAAATCGTTTGGTAAACATACGCAATTTAGCGCCATCCGTTTTTTAGAAGTTTTTTTAAATCATCCTCCTTGATTTTAATCTCTTGCAGACCATCTGAATTCTGTATAACAAGGCGATTTACCAGGCTCTCCTGACTCGACTCTACGACGCGGACAAAGCAGGTCAAATCACCACGACCAAAACAAGCCTTCAAACCATTTTGATCAAGGCAAAAGACAGATGATCTCGGTGCGGTATATGCACTTCCTTGCAGTTCAGTATTCCTCAATGAGCGTGCATAAATCTCTTTTTCCAGCTCGGAAGCTTCAAGAGGAATTTTTCGAAGTGGCAACACAAATGAACCATAGGGCACCGATGTATGAATTTGTCCCTTTTCATCAATCCAGTTCACCAGAATATCGAGGTAAACATCCATATCAATGAAAGGCTGCGATTTAACGAACCAGGTCCAGGGCAGATACCAATCACGCTTATTGATCTTGACCCCAGCATAGTTGAATAAAGCAGAATCAAGTTTCAGATAATATTTGGCATTTTGTAACAGGTCGGGGAAGCGTTCCTCCAGAAGACTCATATGGATTCTGAAAGCCTCTTTTTCCTGCCCATTTTCATCAACAAAAGTTCGCGTTAACACAAAACCCTCCAATTGCAGGCCAGATGGGTCCAGCGCACCATGGTTGGAATTGAATGCATAAAATTTAAGGTTTGAAACCGCTGCCATATACTCCGTGCTGTATGCTTCATTGCTCCTTTCAATCAGCTGACGAACCCCCTGCAATGCATAATTTACACCCTCCACCATCAATGAAGCCGTTATCAACCCTCTGGTTTGAGAAGTGTCAGGCAACCATGGGCTTGATCGATAAATGGGTTCAAGCAACATTTTCGTGCCTTGATCTTTGGAAGATAGTTCAGTTGACCGGCATGAAATGAAGCCCATAAGGCCAAAAAATAGCAGGATGTTTTGCGCTGATTTCATGAGTAATAGTGATACATTCGATTCAAGAGGTAAATCTAAACGAAAAATGACAGCGATGGAAATGTCATGCAAATCTCATATTGTGTTGGAACGTCAATAGAATGTAATACTACAACCAAAAAAACGTTAACCATCATATTCCTAACAACTAATTGATCTGAAACAACTTTACACCAAACCTAAATGCTTAACATTTCTCTGATTCAGTTGGAGTACATCGTGGCTCTCGATGAACACCGACATTTCGTGAAGGCTGCTGAGGCCTGCCACGTAACCCAACCTACCTTGAGTATGCAGGTAAAAAAACTGGAGGATGAACTCGGGGTTCTTTTATTTGACAGAAGCAGAAAGCCATTAATACCAACAGATGTGGGCATGATCGTTGTGGAACAGGCCCGACAAATTCTCCGAGAGACGAGAAAAATCGAGAACGTACTTCTTGAGTTTAAAAATACCGTTAGTGGAGAGTTGAAAATTGGCATCATTCCAACCATTTCTCCATATCTGATGCCTCATATCATAAAGATTATCAGTGAAAAACATCCCGATATCAAGGTTCGTGTTAAGGAGATGTTTACGGAGGCGATTCTGCAAAACTTGAAAAACGACCACATAGACGTGGGGATTGCTGCCACCCCCATTGATGCCGAAGGTTTTCAAGAAAGGCCTTTATTCAAAGAACGATTCATGTTGTATGTAAACCCCGGTCATCCGGCATACCATAAAAAAGAATTCACTACTGAAGATTTATTGCAAGAGCCCTTGTGGTTGCTTTCTGAAGGGAACTGCTTTAGAAACCAATCCGTTAAAATTTGTTCTCTGGATAAAATGCTTAGAAGTAGAAGTAATTTCATTTATGAAAGTGGATCCTTGGAAACCCTTAAGCGAGTGGTTGATGTAGAAGGAGGTGCAACCGTATTACCTCAATGGGCAGTACTTGACCTCTTTCCTGAAGAAAGTGATCATGTGAGAAGCATACAGGGGGATCATACCGCCCGACAAGTAAGCCTTATTACCAGTAGGAATTTTGCCAAAATAAGATTGCTATCAACCCTCGAGAACCTCATTAAATCCATTGTACCGGCTCCTCTTGACCAAAACACAGACCTACCCGTCATTGATATTAAGTAACTTCATTAATGACTGTTACCCGTACCATTTAACTTGAGATATTGAACCTTAAACAAGACTCCATTAAAATCAAGGTTTCATGGTATTTCGACATTGATAAAAACTCAGTGCTAGATGATTCGAAATGAAAGCATTCGATTCAGCTCGCGAGTATTTTCTTATTTAATGGATTCAAACGACCCTCATCAATTCCGATTGAAAACAGAAATTGTTTCAATCAATTACATGCCCATCAGCTCCTGCATCGGATCTTTTCCGCTCAACAGACTTTCGGGATTTTCCAGATAGTTTTTCACACTCACAAGGAAGCCAACAGACTCTCTTCCATCAATGATGCGGTGATCATAAGAAAGCGCCAGATACATCATGGGGCGTGCAACAATTTGCCCCCCTTCTACCACAGGGCGTTCCAAAATATTATGCATGCCAAGAATGGCAGATTGAGGTGGGTTCAGAATGGGCGTACTTAGCATGCTGCCAAACACTCCTCCATTGGAGATTGTAAAGGTTCCCCCACTCATATCGTCGATACTGATCTTACCATCTCTAACTTTGGCAGCAAGGCGCATGATTTCAGCCTCAATTTCCCAAAGGGTCATGGTTTCGGCATTTCTGATCACGGGAACCATCAAGCCCTTCGGACCTGAAACGGCAATGCTGATATCTTGAAAACTATTGTACAAGACCTCTTCACCATCGATAAAAGCATTTACTGCCGGAAATTTTTGCAATGACAGCACACATGCCCGTGTGAAAAAGCTCATGAATCCGAGTCCTACTCCGTGTTTTTCTTTGAATTTATCTTTAAAGCGTGAACGAACATCCATGATCGGTTTCATATTCACCTCATTGAAAGTGGTGAGCATGGCTGTTTCGTTCTTAGCGGCCACCAATCTTCTTGCCACGGTGCGCCTCAAATTGCTCATTTTTTCGCGTTTGCTTTCGCGGCTAGCCTGAACAGATGCGCCATAGTTCAATTCTGGGGTTGCTCCTTTACTTGTGACCTCAGCTTTCAAAGCGTCTTCCTTTGTAATTCGGCCGTCTTTCCCACTGCCTTTTACATCATTGGGGCTCAGTCCTTTTTCCGATAAAATTTTAGCTGCTGCAGGAGAAGGCGTACCGCTTGCATAGCTCTCTTTTTGAGGAACATTCTCAACCACAGCCGTTTTCTCAGCTTGTTCAGGTGAATTTGATTTTGGTTCTGTTGTTGGGGCTGCATCGGCAGGTCTTTCTGCGCTGGTATCAATTTGAGCAACAACCGCACCCACTTCAACATCTGCGCCTTCTTCAACCAAAATTTTCAGGATACCTGCAGCTTCCGCATTCAACTCTACGGTTGCTTTATCCGATTCAAGTTCTGCCACAGCTTCATCCATTTCCACCCACTCACCATCGGTTTTCAACCATTGGGAGAGCGTAACGGTGCTAACAGATTCTCCTACAGAAGGTATTTTAAGCTCAATCATGTCGCTTTCTAATTGTTTGCAAAAGTATAACAATTCCCTTCGCCTGAGGTTGATACTGGGGTAAAATTGTAGTTTTGAAACCTGTTCCGGTGCACACTGATCTTATATCTCCAATCCTTCAATTCCTGACACACCTGGGTGTTAAGAAGTCTGTCATTGCTCCTGGCAGCAGAAACGCGCCATTGATTAGAGCACTTTTAAAGAGTGATATTTCCAATTATGGCGCCGCCGATGAACGTTCTGCAGCTTTTATTGCACTGGGCATGGCCATGGAAGAAAAGAGACCGGTGGTGGTGAGCTGTACTTCGGGTACTGCCGCTTTGAATTTGTATCCGGCAGTTTGCGAAGCTTGGTATGCCAGGATTCCTCTCATTGCAATTACAGCTGACCGACCTGAAAGACTCATTGATCAATGGGATGGACAATGCATCCATCAAAAAGCGCTTTACGAACCTCATATCGGTGCTTCGATACATCTTGAAGAAAAGGCCCTAAACCCAAGCGAATGGAATGAAATTTTCATCACCATACAAAGATGTCTTTCACAAAAGCTTCCCCTGCACATCAACATTGCAATGGAGGAACCGCTTTATTCTGAAAAACCAGGTGAGTTATTAGAGCCGGTATTTCCTCAACATAAGGATCCAGTTGTGAGCGAAGAGCTTACCACCCCCGAACATCTTGAGAGATACGACAAAGTCATGATCTTATATGGGGCATCCTCCTTTGATGTATGTGCCATGCGATGGCCGAAGAATTGCGTGGTGCTGGCTGACATACTATCGGGTCAGCGCAAACTTCAAACACATGATTACTGGGATGCCTTGCTCAGCACCCAGAATGCCATTAACAAGCCGCAGCTGCAGCCCAATTTGCTCATCACTTTTGGCATGTATAGCCTGAGTAAAGGACTTAAACTACTCTTGAGAAAGAACCCAGAGCTCCGGCACATTCACATTGATACCGGGCAAGGTTTTGGCAATATGTTTGAGACTGATGCTGAAATCATTCAAACGCACCATTCGGAACCGATCATTAAAGCCATTGCAGATCAACTGAGACCAGCTGAATATTACCACCATGCGTGGACTGAACTCTGCCGGGAAATCTCGACTGGAATGGAACCGCTTGTGCGATCGGGCTGGAATGATTGGAGTGCCGTTCATTGGGTTGCCCAGCAACTTGGCTCAAACGACCTACTGCATGTTTCAAACAGCATGCCAGTGAGGTATCTCAGCCTGCTGAACCTTCCCTCTCATGAGGTAGTTGTTCACAGCAATCGGGGCACCAGCGGCATTGACGGCTGTACATCAACCGCTTTAGGGGCTTCGCTATGTACAGAACGAACCACCTATATACTCAGTGGAGACATTGCCTTTTTTTACGATATCAATGCCTTTTGGAACGATTACTTGCATCCCAATTTCAAGGTAATTCTTCTGAACAACGGAGGTGGAAATATATTCAGCATGATTGGTGGCCCGGAGAAATATCCAGAAGCGCTTAAATTTCAGGAGACGCCACACAAGCGCACCGCTCAGTTTGTCGCAGAAGATCATGGGCTGCTATATTTCAAAGTCGATTCTTTTGAAGAATTAACTGAAATTTGGCCATTATTCAGCGCCGAAAAAGAACTGCCCGCTTTACTTGAAATACGCACAAACAAAAGCGATAACCTTACGTTTTATCAACAACTGAAAGCCCTTACAATATGAGCCAGCGAAAGTGGAAAAGCATCAAAGAATACAGCGATATTCTTTTCGAAGAATACAATGGCATTGCCAAGATAAGCATTAACCGGCCTAAAGTTTACAATGCATTTACCCCTGACACCAATATGCAAATGATTGAAGCAATGGATTGGTGCAGAGAGGCCGAGCACATTCGTGTAGTGGTTTTAACCGGTGTTGGAGATAAGGCATTTTGCAGTGGTGGGGATCAAAATGTTAAGGGCACCGGAGGGTACATTGGTACGGATGGTGTTCCCAGATTGAACGTGCTTGATTTACACAAGCGAATCAGGGAAATTCCCAAACCTGTTATTGCCATGGTGAACGGTTATGCAATTGGAGGCGGACACGTACTGCATGTGGTTTGCGATCTGACCATCGCATCAGAAAATGCCATATTTGGGCAAACCGGACCGAAAGTTGGAAGTTTTGATGCCGGCTTTGGAAGCAGCTACCTCGCCAGACATGTGGGCCAAAAGCGCGCTCGCGAAATCTGGTTTTTATGTCGCCAGTACAGTGCAATTGAGGCTCATGAAATGGGCATGGTAAATAAAGTGGTGCCTTTTGATCAACTGGAAGACGAGGTGGTGGATTGGTGCGAAACCATTATGGAAAGAAGCCCAATGGCTGTGAGAATGATTAAACGTGGCCTCAATGCCGAGTTGGATGGCCAGCGCGGGCTGATGGAGTTTGCAGGCGATGCGACCCTCATGTATTACCTAATGGATGAAGCGCAAGAAGGAAAGCGTGCATTTTTAGAAAAACGGAAGCCTGACTTTGATAAATATCCCAAATTCCCTTAATCACCTTACCCCTTTTTATGGGCTCTTCTGGTGAGAACTTTCATGAGTTCTCTGTTCAGGAATAAGAGGGCAATTTTTTCCGCTTTAACCTTTTCGGACCATTCGGTATTCTGCAATACCTCGGTGAATTGACGTTCACGCACATCTGTTCTGTACAAAAGCTGCAGCATTTGTTCGTGATGGTATTGAGAGAGCTTGTAAAATTGATCTGCACAAAAAGAAATCAACCATTGCGCGTCTGGCAAATCAGGTATGGTTCCGGGGAAAGGTGCAAATGAGCCCAGATCTTTGCATGCCTGTCGCAGCACTTCTTCATAAAGATCATTGGCGCTGAGTTGTTGCTCTAAATGCGTAGTTGATTGAATCGGCTTCACCAGTATTCACAAAAATAGGACGTTTAAGTGCAAGGACTTCACTTGGAGATTGGATAAATGGGCCTTAGATTGGTGCCATGATTCAAGTATACCACAATCCCAGATGCGGTAAGAGCAGGAACTGTTTGAAAATTTTGGATGATAAAAAACTGGCGTATGAAACAATTTTGTACCTGAAAGACATGCCATCCAAATCAGAATTACTGGATTTACTAGAGAAATTAGGCGTGGAACCAGAGGATTTAATCAGAAAAAACGAAACCGTTTATAAGGATCATTACAAAGGGAAAGAACTCAGCAGAGCAGAATGGGTTCAGGCCATGTTGGATCATCCCATTTTGATTGAAAGACCGATTGTAGTCAATGGAGCAAAAGCGGTTGTGGCCCGACCACCGGAAAGGGTTTTGGAAATCATTTAAAAAAAAATCCCGGCCATGCGACCGGGATTGATTTCATATTTTTTCATGAATTAACCCAAGTAGGACTTGAGAATCTTGCTCTTGTTTGACTTTCTTAGTCTTCTCAGGGCCTTTTCTTTGATTTGGCGCACGCGCTCACGTGTTAGACCAACCTTTTCACTGATATCTTCAAGGGTATGTGCAGGACCGCCGTCCAAGCCATAATAATAGCGCAATACATCTCTTTCCTTATCACTGAGGGTTGATATAACGCGATTGATTTCCTTTTGCAACGATTCAGCCATGAGGGTGGTATCAGGGTTAGGCTCGTCATTGTTGTCGAGCACCCCTAAAAGCGTATTGTCTTCTCCCTCGGTTAGCGGTGCATCAATCGACAAATGTCTGCCGGATGACTTGAAGGCATTTTCAACTTCGGCAATTGGAATTTCTAATGCTGTGGCAATTTCTTCAGCCGTTGGTTCGCGCTCATGTTCCTGTTCCAGTTTAGCAGCGGTGGCTGAAATACGACCAATGGATCCCACCTTGTTCAGTGGTAAACGAACAATTCTTGATTGATCGGCAAGCGCCTGAAGAATGGATTGACGAATCCACCAAACTGCGTAAGAAATGAACTTAAAACCTCTTGTTTCATCAAAACGTTTTGCAGCCTTAATCAAACCTAAATTTCCTTCGTTGATCAGGTCTCCGAGGGTAAGTCCCTGGTTTTGGTATTGCTTTGATACAGAAACCACAAATCGGAGGTTGGCATTCACCAATTTCTCCAGAGCAGCCTGATCTCCTTCTCTGATTCTTCTTGCAAGCTCAACTTCCTCTTGTGCATCGATCATAGGAACTTTGCTGATTTCATTCAGATACTTGTCGAGTGATTTGTTCTCGCGATTGGTGAACTGTTTACTGATTTTGAGCTGCCTCATCTGTTGTTTATGAATTTAATTGGACTGATGTAACGCTGAAAGAGATGCTTTGTTTTTCTCTGGCATGTAGAATCGGCAAAAATATCGATAATTGTTCTATTTACAAGAAAAATAAAACAATTCGGTAGGTAAGAAAGCTTCCGGCATAGGCTAAGAACCCCATGTACAAAAATTGAATCAACGGCCATTTAAATGAAGCAGTTTCTTTTTTGATGACGGCCAGTGTACTTGCACACTGCATTGCAAAGGCATAAAAGATCATGAGCGATAATGCAACGGCGATATTGTATAGGGGTTCACCGTTCTTTCCACTTTTTTCACGAAGCATTTTTTCTCTGAGGGTTTGGGGGCCATTTTCATCGGCTACGCTGTAGATGGTGCTCATTGTTCCCACAAAAACTTCCCTTGCTGCAAAGGATGTGATGATGGCTATTCCTATCTTCCAGTTAAAACCAAGGGGTTCAATAACTGGCTCTATGGCCTTTCCAAAATATCCGGCATAAGATCTCTCGAGCATTTCAGAACGCAATTCTGTCTTTTGTTCGATGTTGCTTGTTTGTTTGTAGACCTCCTTCAGGTTTTGATGCCCCGGAGGGCCGAAACTTGCCAAAAACCAGAGTAAGATGCTTACCAGTACGATTACTTTACCGGCTTCAGAAATAAAGTTTCCGCACTTCTGATAAGCATGCAGGAGAATGTCATTCCATCTCGGTTGATGATAAACCGGCAGTTCTTGTATGAAATAACCTCCGGCAACATGACGCAAGATCCATTTGAAAACAACAGCAGAGAAAAGTGATGCGAAAACGCCCAGCAAGTACATTGCCATTAAGATCAGGCCTTGCAGATTGATGAGGCCGAAATAGGATTGGTCGGGCACAAACAATCCAATGAGCAGGATATAAACCGGCAGCCTGGCCGAACAACTTATCAATGGTGTAACCATCATAGTGATGAGGCGATCCTTCCAATTTTCTATGTGCCGTGTAGCCATAATGGCAGGAATGGCGCACGCTGCCCCGCTAACCATGGGAACAACTGATTTACCACTGAGACCAAAACGCCTCACAAAGCGATCCATCATAAAGCTTACACGGGCCATGTATCCGGTATCTTCCATGATTCCCAGAAAAAAGAAGAGCAGAAATATCTGCGGAACAAAAACCACCACCCCGGCTATTCCGGGAATGAGGCCATCTGCCAACATCTCCGAAAACCACGATTCGGGGAATCGTTCACTCAAAGCAGTGGATGCAAAGGAGAAGATCATTTCAATCCAATCCATCGGGTAGGATGCCAGGCTAAAAATCACCTGAAAAATAATTAGCAGAAAAAAGGCAAACACCATTGGCCCCCAAAACGGGTGCACAAGCCAGCGGTCCAATTGGGTCGTGCGCAGTTTTGCCTCACTGGTTTTTTGCTCAACCCTTGAAAGCAGCTGATTAATTTTCTCATAACGCTTCAGGGTTTCATCGCCGATTTGTCCATCAGAGCTAACTTTTGTTTGATGACTTTTTTGCAAGTGATCCCAATCGGCAAAATACTTCCTTACCTGCAGCATGTATGTTTCTGCTTCCTCAAAGAAGGTAAAATGCCCTTGAAAATGATCAGATAAGATTCTTGCCTTAAGTTCCTCCAAACCTTCAGCTTTCCGAGCGTTGATCGGAACAATTGGAAAACCGGTAATGGATTCCAAAAGGGCAACATCCAAGCTCAATCCCTTCGATTTGGCTACATCCTGCATATTCACACACCAGATCATTGGATAACCCAAATCGGCCAATTGACTTGCCAAAAGCAAATTCCTTTTCAAGTTGGCGGCATCAATGACCTGAATAATCAGATCTGGTTTTTCGGGGTGATTCTCAACGATGAGCGGTTCCAGTGCCACGTATTCATCAAGTGATGAAGGATAGATGCTGTAAACCCCAGGGAGGTCAATCAACTCAATTTCATGCAAGGCAGACAAACGGCCTTTCTTTCGCTCTACAGTCGTACCAGGTATATTGCTGATCTTCTGGTGCAGACCGGTTAAGGCATTGAATAACGAGCTTTTGCCGGAATTAGGATTTCCGGCCAGCAGTACCCTCATACTTTTATTCCCCATCAAATGATCTCAATATTAACCGTAGCGGCCTCCTGCAAACGCATGGAGAGCACATATCCTTCAATTTCATAAGCCACGGGATCGCCACCAGGGGCAGTGAAAAGCCACTTGACCCTTGCACCGGGAATGCAACCCATCTCCATAAGTTTCTGTTGAACCCTGGTTTGGTTGTAGCCCGTTATCTTCGCTTCACCTCCTGCTGACAATTCCGAAAGTCTCATGTTTTTGCTAAAAGCGCGCAAATTAGAATTTATCTAAATAAAACATCTGAAAGCCCCAAATGATTTTAAAACATATGGTAAAGAATCAGTTCTAGACATGACCTATTGGTAGGGTGTGAAAGCTTATTTTTGACAAATTACATGGCAGAAGTAAGGCATAAAATCAATCAATATTTCAGTGGGGGAAGAATTTTCCTCGCCGTGGGGATTGGTTTGCTTGCTACCTTCTGGCTGGTATTCAGAAATTTCGACATTGAACCCTACCGTCAGATCCAATGGACAAGTGCCAGTATTTACTGGTTGTTTGGTGCTTTGGTTTTGCTGGCCGGCAGAGAATTGGGATATGTGCTCCGTCTGCGCATCCTGAGCGATAAAAAGCTAAGTTTCCGTCAATCTTTAGAGATCAGTTTACTTTGGGAATTTTCAAGTGCCATCAGTCCATCGGTTATCGGTGGTACGGCTGTGGCACTGGTAATCATGGCACAGGAAAAGCTCGAGACGGGAAGAACTACCGCCATTGTTCTGATAACCAGCTTTTTGGATGAAATATTTTTCATCCTAATGGTTCCTGTTGTTTTTATTTTCATTGGAATCGACAGGGCATTTCCAACGCTTGACCCTGAAAGCTTGCAAAGTGTTGTGAGCACCGGCAGTGTAAAGTTTCTCTTCTGGACCGGGTATGCCATTTTATTTGTTTGGACCCTTTTGTTGGCCATTGGTATCCTGATCAATCCAAGGATCACCAGGAAATTCATTCTTGGCTTGTTTTCGCTTCCGCTATTGCGGCGCTGGAAACGAGAGAGTGTGGTTTGGGGGAAGGATCTATTAACAGCTGCCGCTGAGTTCAAGCACAAGAATTTTGCTTTTTGGTTGAAAGCATTTGGGGCTACTTTTTTAAGTTGGTCGAGCCGTTATATGATGGTGAATGCTTTATTTCTGATGTTTAGCCCAGTTTACCAGCACATGCTTTTAATTTACGGCAGGCAGTTGGTCATGTGGGTTATCCTATTGGTGAGCTTCACCCCCGGAGCCAGCGGCATTGCAGAAATCATATTTCCGGCCTTTCTCTCAGAGTTTTTACCTGATGCGGACATATCTCAAGGGGTTGCCCTTTTGTGGCGATTTTTAAGCTATTACCCTTTCATTTTAATTGGGGCGGTGGTATTGCCCATTTGGCTCAGAAGGGTGAGCAAGGAAAAGCAACGTACTCAATCGGGAATTGAGTCAGAAGAAAGCGCTTCCAATTCATAGAGAAATTCATTCAATTCAGAAAAATCGCGATTGCCGGGCTTATCCTCATCTTCTCCAATAAAAGCAATGCCATAAGGTTTTAATGCATGAATTCTTTTGGCAGCATTGGTGTCGTAGTTATCAATGGTCAAAAAATGTGGCACGGACTGAATCAGCGGATTTTCGAACCAATGATCAGGGATGTTTCCGGGGAATAATATTGCCTTGAAAGCGGGGTAATTCTGTTTGATTGCGTGTAGATCGGGCAAGGAGCTTGTATCTTCCCATTGAAGTATAAATTCACAAGCCGAATCGGCCTCCCATTCATGCAAGTCTTCTTGCTGAATTAACACCCCATTCAATCCTAATATTTGCAGAACATCGGCGGCATCACTGGATGACTGCTTGCCTATTTCGGCAAGCAATGTGCTGCCTGCAAGCCATTTGCTGCACTCTTTAATCTCAGAAGCTGGCATGTGGTTCGCATTTCTGGAATCGAAATCGAAACTGATATAATCTGCCATCGCCGCGGCTGCAAAACGCGCATCACTCAGGTTTTTGACCTGCCTGAACATGAGGCGGAAGGGCAAATTCCACATATCAATTGATGGAAAGTAGCTCCACATCAAACACGAGGGTGGCATAAGGGCCAATTTTTCCGCCCGCACCACGCTCACCATAAGCAAGGTAATAAGGTATGTACAATCTCCATTTAGAGCCTGTAGGCATGAGAACGAGTGCTTCTTGCCAACCTTTAATTACCCCGTTTACCGGAAAAGTTGCAGGCTCACCTCTTTCTACCGAACTGTCGAAAACAGTGCCATCAATGAGCATCCCATGGTAGTGGGTGGTTACCTTATCCGTTGGGCCGGGTTTGGGACCATCACCCTCTTTGATGATTTCGTATTGCAACCCACTGGGCAAGCTGGTCACCTCTGATCTTTCGGCATTTTTTTCTAAATATTCTCTGCCGGCCTTTGACATTTCATCAGCCAGCTCCTTCTGTTTTTGCAACATATAATTGTTGAGGATCATGTTGATCTCTGTCTGGCTGATTTGAAGATCATTTTTTTCCATGTAATCTTCAATGCCCTTCACAATTGCCTGGTAGTTCATAGAATTGAACTGCTGCGATTCGAGATTCTGCCCGATGTTGACTCCTATGGCATAACTCAAGCTATCTTGTTGATTTTTCATGTCAGATTGAGCATTGGCCACAAAAGCGCCACAAAAACCACCAAGAATCAGGGTTAGAATTATTTTTTTCATGTCCACAAAGATAGCTCTAACCAGCAGCACACAAAGTAAAGCTGACAAGCGATGTATTTTAAGAGATGAACGGCATTATTCCCCGAGAAATTCGAGTCCTATTCGCTGCCGAAGCATCCAACCAGTAAGGCTATATCGAGGCCTATTGGTGGGCATTACTTCATGTTCCATATTGCTTCGAAACACCACCAAACGATTAGCAGCCGGTAAAATCTTACACTCTTTTTTCTCTGAATAGATGACCAATTCACCTCCGTTTTCCGCCTCCCAGTGATCATTGAGGTATAAGACAAAACTCAACACTCTGTTCGATGAATCTTCAAATGTATCGCTATGCCGTTTGTATCTGCTTCCCACCGCGTAGATGGCCAAATGGCATTCAAAGTCAACGATTGAGGTGAAAAACTCGCGATTGAAAAACCGAACCATTTGGTCCATTTTATGGAAAAAGAGTTTCTGCAAAGTGCTGTCTTCATTCCTGCTCAGCCATTTAACCCGATCACTTCGGAAGTTCTGATGCAAGTTGAATTGATTCCCTCTACCGGTGCCCGCCAGTTTAAAAGCTTCTTGCTCATCTTTTTGAATGGCATAGGACATCAAATATTGCAGTGCATGGCTGTCTAGAAAGTTTTCTACCACACAAAAAGAGTGGTCAGCCAGTGACCGTATTTGGTCTTCATTGAGCAGCGACCTCTCCTGAAGTCCTTCTGCATAGATATCTTCGGGCATTGTATGTTGCGAGAAGCTGCGAATTTCGCTCCCATTGAATCAAATCCACTTTCATTCATCGAAAAGAAGATTAAAAGCCACCAGGACAATCACAACCGCGGCCTGAAGATCGGTACTTGGCAGAACCACAAGATGAAAAACTCAGCATGGCCAGCAGCAGGAAAATAATTACCAATGGTTTTTTGTTCCGCAATGTCATCCGCACAAAGTAAACGCATCACTTTTGATTCAATTACATTTGCCACCTCATATTTGCTGATATATGATCAAAACACTGCTCACATTTTTAAAAGGAATGGCCATGGGTGCTGCTGATGTTGTACCCGGCGTGTCTGGGGGAACCATTGCATTCATCACCGGCATCTACGATAAACTGCTGGCCTCCATCAATGCCGTTCACCCCAACACGCTCATCATTTGGAAAAAAAAAGGCTTTAAAGCCGCATGGAATGAAATCAACGGATCTTTTATTCTTCCTTTAGTTATGGGTATTGGGGTGAGTATTTTAAGTCTTGCGAAGCTGTTTAATTTTCTCTTAGAAACCCACCCTGTGGGTCTTTGGGCTTTCTTTTTTGGGCTCATTTTGGCAAGTGTTTGGCTGGTTGGTAAAATGATTAAAACATGGAATGCCATTGGGCTTATGGGTATTTTGGTCGGCACCCTTGTGAGCTATTGGTTAACCATTGTACAACCGGGTGAATTTGGGCAATCATCTTGGTTCCTTTTTATAGCGGGTGCCATTGCAATTTGTGCAATGATTCTACCGGGCATTTCAGGTTCGTTCATTTTATTGCTTCTGGGTGCTTACGAAACTGTTCTTGGGGCGGTAAACGACAGGGAAATAGGCTTGTTATCCATTTTTCTGGCAGGTTGCGCGCTGGGTCTGCTCAGCTTTTCAAGATTGCTGCAGTGGACGTTGAAGAATTATTACAACACCACCATTGCAGTGCTTACCGGCTTCTTAATAGGTTCTTTGAACAAAATCTGGCCTTGGAAAATCACCCTTGAGCACCGCATCAACAGTCATGGAGAAGAAGTTCCTTTCATTCAGGAAAATGTATGGCCCTCACAATACAGTGGCAATGCCGAGCTTCTAACTGCTATTCTCTGTGCCCTTGCAGGCATGGTTATCATTTTGATATTAAGTAAATTCAAACCCGAAAAAGAATGAACTTATACGGTTTGATCGGTTATCCTTTGGGACACAGCTTATCTCCTTCCTATTTTAAAAGGAAGTTTGAAGCCTTAAATCTTACCAATTTTGATTATCGGGCTTTTGAAATTAAAGACATCAGGAAGCTACCGGTATTTCTAGATGGGCAACCCGAGTTAAAAGGTTTCAACGTAACCATTCCTTATAAAAAAGAGATCAATGCGTTTATGCATGAATTGCACTACTCTGCCCTTCTTGCTGGAGGAGTGAATGTTGTGCGCATCGATCAAGGCAAGCTCATTGGGTTCAATTCAGATTTATACGGAGTTGAAAAAAGTCTTCTACCCAAATTAAAACCAGGCATGAAAAAAGCCTTGATTTTAGGAAGCGGTGGATCGTCTAAAACCGTTGCCTATGTGCTTAGATCGGTTGGTATCAAATGCAGTTTTGTAAGTCGTAGCAAGAAGAACCCTTACTTCCTCACCTACCAGGAACTCAATGAAGATTTGGTGGCCGATCATGACGTTATCGTAAACACCACTCCGGTGGGGATGTTTCCTCACGTAGAAGAAGCACCTTGCATTCCTCTGGATGGTTTCAGAAAAGGTCAATTGTGCTTCGATCTGATTTATAACCCTGAGAGCACCATGCTTTTAGAAGCCGCCGAAAAGAGAGGTGCAGAAACCTTAAACGGCATGCCCATGTTTATTGCGCAAGCAGAAAAATCATGGGAAATATGGAATGGACAAATTTGAGTTGAGCATGCTTTGGGCTGTTTCAGAAGAACAATCCAGAAAACCTTTACACATTGTAATGCTGAGGCAGATAATGCATCTCAAAGCTACCGTGATTATAACTGATATCGTAGGTGGTGCAGAACGCCTGTAAAAGCCATAAAAAGAATTGATACACCATTCTACACAAGCTTGAAGTGCTTTAATTCAAGCCAATTACAACAAGAATTGATGGGTTGATGACTAAATTAATCCATACTTAATGCATTTGCACCGAGTCTGTGCTTGTAAAATTCTACTTTTGCATCACATGATTCGATCAGGTATCTTTATCATTTTGGTATTTCTGAGCAGTAGCATTCAGGCGCAGTCATCTTTTGATGAGCGCACCACAGATGCGAGCAATGTTCGACTGAATATCAGCAATGTAGGTACATTTGGCAATGCATTTAGGGGCTACCGTGATGGAAGTGGGAACCCCAGTTGTGAATATCCCGCAGGATCGGGTATTGAGCACATGTTTGAAGGTGGAATTTGGGTGGGTGGTTTGATCGACGGAAATGTGGTTGCAGTTTCTACCTCTGCCTATGATGCTCCTCAAGGGTATGCAACAGGGCGAGCAGGATTTGAATTCACTGCTGAACCAGGAAGCAGAATACTTCTACGATCAAGCTTGCAGGACCAACCCGTGTATTCTCCCAATGCGGTTTCACATCAGGATTTCATTTCGGTGTTCAGCGATAAAAACCTATTGGTTCCGGGCACTTCCATTCCAATACAATCGCATGATCGGCCTATGAATATTGAGGTACGTCAGGAAGTTTACAATTGGAATTATTCATTCAGCGATTTCTTTGTCATCCTCAACTACACCATCACCAATAAGGGAAGCAGCACGATTGACAGCGTTCACTTCGGTCTATGGGCCAATTCAGTGGTCAGAAACATCAATGTAACCGCTGCTGGTAGTGGCGGTTCGGCTTTTTACAACAAGGGTGGCAATGGCTATTTAGATAGTATTTATATGGCATACTGCTATGACGCAGCAGGAGACCTGGGGTTCACCGAAAGTTATATCGGGCAGAAATTCCTCGGAGCAGAAGATAAAGAAGGATTTCACCATCCCGAAATTGACCCGCAGTTTAAAGTTCATTACAACGCATGGGAGTTTAACAACACCAGCAATCCTGTATTTTTCCTTCCGGCATCAGAACAAGCCAGGTATATCAAGCTAACCCAGGGGTTTAATTACGACAAATGTTGGGATAAAAGCAGTACAGAAGATCCGGATTGCGGGCCCAGGAGCATCAAAGACCAGCTCAACACTGCAGGTAATCGCTCAGACCTTTTATCGGTTGGTCCTTTCAGGAATTTCGGACCGGGAGAGGAAATAACTTTGAGCTACGCCATTGTTTTGGCGAGAAAAAATGAAGATGGCTTACCCAATAGTGATAATAATTATTTCCAACAGGCAAATTTGAGGTCCAACGCGCTTTGGGCTCAAACAGCCTACAATGGTGAAGACAAGAATTTTAATGGCACTCTTGATTTCGAAGAAGATGCCGATGGAGATGGGGAAATTACGCGTTTCATTTTGCCGGCACCACCCAATATTCCACAAACCCGGGTTGTTCCATCTGAGCATAAAATCGACATTTACTGGACCGGCAATGCCGAAGAGAGCATTGATCCTATTACCCGTGAAAAGGACTTTGAGGGATATCGCATTTACATGAGTAAACTTGGTTTTGATGTGAGCGGGGTTCAGGATTTGAACCGTGATCTGATTAAAATAGCCGATTTCGATCTCGATGGAAATGGGTTGTTCAATGAAACAGGATTTGAAAGCATCCGTTTGAAGGAGCCGGTTCAATTTGAAGGCGATGACAAAACCTATCTCTACAAATTCAGCGTAGAGAATATTTTAAATGGGTGGCAATATGCCTTAGCGGTCACCGCATTTGACCGCGGAAATGAAGAAAGCAATCTCGAATCGCTTGAATCGAGTCGATTGGCAAATCTTTACCGTGCATTTCCGGGCAAACCGGCCAATGGCAGCATCAAAAGCAAGGAGCCTTTTGTTTACCCCAACCCTTATTATGCCGCAGCTTCATGGGAAGGGTTGTCAAATTTTCAGGAGCAAAGCAGAAAGCTTTGGTTTGCCAATCTTCCTGAAAAATGCATTGTTAGAATTTACAGCGCTTCTGGTGATTATATAGACGAATTTGAGCATGATGCCTCAACTTATCGAGGACAAGACATCCGATGGAATGCCACATTCACCGATCCGGAAGGAGAAAACAACGTCTTTTCCGGAGGTGAACACGCTTGGGATCTTTTATCGGCTTACACCCAAATCATTGCTCGAGGTCTTTATTTGTTCAATGTAGAGAACCTTGAAAACGGAGAAACTTATACTGGAAAATTTGCCATTATTAAATAACCATTTGAATATGAAAAAATCAGCTTTACTCAGCATCCTTTTTTTGTTTTTAGGCACACTGGCCTTTGCACAATATCCCAAAGTGGGTGTTCGCGACATCCAATTTGTCGATGCCACCAAACTGGCCAATTGCAATGACTCGTCCGCCTATCTGGGCGACACCATCACCCTGATTGGTGTGGTGATCCACGATGGAAACCTTACTGAATTGGCTTCCGGTTCTGTGCAGGGAGGCTACAGGCCAGGAGTTTGGCTTGCCGATACTTCTAATGGCGGGCAAATGGGAGATTTTCGCGGGGTTGGAGTCATGGGTGTGTACAGCCAAAACGGCCAAACTTTACCCGTAAGTGCCATCGATAATCTCATTGCCGGAATGATTGTAGAAATAACCGGAAGGGTTAGCAGATACAGTGGAGAAACACAAATAGAACCCCTGAGCAATTCATCGGTAACCGTGGTGGGAACCACTTCAGCACCAAAAGCAGTGTTGGTTGACCTCAGCGATTTAAATGACAACAATCGAACCAACCAGGTAGCCACCGGTGAAGCTTATGAAGGAAGTTTCATTGAACTGCATGATTTGACTGTAACCTCCGTGAACTACTTTTCTGGCAATAGTCGTGTGAGCATGGATCTCACTGACGGCAACGGAAATGTAATCAACGTGAGTGACCGCTTTTTGGTGCAGAAATTGAGCTCATACCAGCCGGTTAATCCCAACTCACCACAGAGCAGTGGAAACTTCACACCGCCTTCAGTGGGTGCAAGACTGAACAGCATCAAAGGAATCATCATTCACAGCGGTAATGGATGCCTGGGCGGCACCGGTAGAGGTTATGAACTCAATCCTTTTGATACCTCGCATTATCAGTTTGGGCAAACCCCTCCAAACATCACTGATATTACTCGCAATCCATTGGTGCCTGGCGCAAGCGATGAAGTAACCATCAGTGCCAGTATCATCGACCCCGATGGAACAGTGACTTCCGCCGAAATGTATTATTCAACAGATGAGAACACAGCCCCTGCCAACTTTACTAAAGTAATGATGACTGTTAAATCAGGTACGACTTCTGAATTTGAAGGTAAAATTCCTTCTGCAGCTTTGGGCACACTCGTTCGTTATTATATCAAAGCAACTGACGATGCCAGCAACGAAAGCCTTTCTCCATTTGAAGCCCTTTCTTCAGAACCAAACCTTTACTTCTACACGGTTAAAGAAACTGGCCTCACCATTTCTGATCTACAAAAAGTATTGAACAACCGTCGCGATGCATCACCCTATGTCGGTGAAGAAGTTACCGTAACCGGCGTTGTTTCTGCTTCAGCAAAAGAATATGACTTGGGTTATGTATTCATTCAGGATCCTGATGAAACCGAGTGGGCGGGTATTTACTGCACCGGTAATTCAGACCTCCTGCGCCTTTATAGAACAGAAGAAGTTCGCATCACAGGTATTGTACAGGAAAGCTTTGGCTTTACTACCCTCAATGTGACCAAAGTTGAGAAAACCGGCCGTCTGAGAGAAGTACCGGTTACGCGCCTTACAGAAAAAGACACGGTTAAATACAGCAACAACGACCTTGAGCCCTATGAGAGCATGGTTGTAAGCTTGCACAACTCCTCCGGAGGAAAACTATATGTGAACGAAGCCCGAATGAGCAATTTCGGAGAATGGAGCGTTGCCCATGCCGTTGGTATGCCTCGCTCATCTTCTGCCCGCATTCAAACCGGCATTCAAAACAACAACAACAATTCATCGCTTTACGTATCTGTGGTAAGCGATACCAACCTGAGAACAACCAATGGCGAAATGATGGTGCCTGTGGTTCAAACTGAAGAGGGTCAAACCCTTGATACCATTACCGGTATGCTTACATACGGATTTAGTGTTTACACCATCAAACCACGAAACAATGATGACATTGCCGGTTTTAGCGAGGAGCTTGAAAAGGCAGAGTATCCTGAAATACCCACCAACAGCATTCGCAGTAAAAATCTTCCTGGCTTTAGCATGTACCCCAATCCTAGCAGTGATTTCTTCCGCTTGAATACGGGCGTTCAGGTGAAAGGACAGCTTCAAATCGTTGATTTACAAGGACGTATTTGTCTTCAGTATGATCTAGATGGTTCTGCTTTTGAAGTGCCTGTAAATGGCTTGAAAGATGGACTTTATTTTGTGAACCTTTACGGTGAAAATCGCCAGTTGCTTGCATCGGGTAGAATTGTAAAGAATTAATACGCGTCAATCTTTGACACGCTTTAACCTTATCATCAAACAGATCAGCCGGGGGGTACTTTGTGCCATCCCGGCCGTTCTTTTACTTTCCTGCAACAAGGGAGAACCTCTGTTGAACCAGACTCCTGACAGCCATATCAGCATTGAGGCCATGAACCTCAGCGGTGAAAATCGTTTAAATAGCACGGTGCGGCTGAGTTGGTACGGAACTGATATAGACGGATATGTAACGCATTTTGAATACAGCACCGATGGGGTTATTTGGTTTTCTACCTTTACAAGTGATACCACTTTCCTGTTCAATTTAGACGCTGAATCAGACACCACCGATGTGGATTTTTATCTAAGGGCCATCGATGATCAGGGAGCGAAAGATGAGACACCTGCTTATCTAAGAATCCCTCTAAAAAACTCCGCTCCGAACATTGAATTCATACGAGATAAACTTCCACAAGACAGCTCTTTGGCCGTGCTCAGTTTTCAATGGAATGCTGGCGATGCAGACGGCAACGAAACACTGCGCCATGTTTGGATGAAAATCAACGATGGTGATTGGTACGAGGTAGGGCTTGGAGATCGTTTGGTCTCGATTATAGCAACCAATCCCGCCGACCCAAATATTCGTGAAGCACGGGTGTACTTTAACACCAGCGATCAGGCGGCCGCCAAAACGATCAATGGATTGCGCCTGAATGACACCAATGCCATTTATATCAAAGCAGCTGATATTGCCGGTGCTGAAAGTAAAATTGATACGGTTCGCAACCTTTATCTAAAGGCAACCACCTCTAATTTATTGGTCATCGGCACACAAACGCCCGATATACAAGCAAAATACAGAGCTTTGCTGGGCGAAGTTTACCCACAAGGGTTTGATTGGCTTGATTACAATCGCAACGGAGGTAACGCGATGCCCCGATTCTGGAACCCTACCTTCCGGTTGATGTTATCTGCCTATGAAAAACTTTTTGTATTCAGCGATCAGAGTCGCATGGTGAATCCTCAAACCGGACAATCAGGTCTCTTCCCGGAGTTTATCGGATCATCGATACAACAATTCACCGATGAGGGAGGCAAGTATCTATTTAGCATGAGCTTCCCCCCTGGTGCAGAACTCACCGATATCAGGGGGCCCTTTCCGGTAGACAGCATTAGCAGTAGCAGAGGGCAGGCCATTGTGAACAATGATAGCCTGATTGTACCCTTGGTAGAAGGCTATCCCAACTTGCAATGCACCAACCTTATTTTAGGCCTCGATCCATTTGTACCAACCATCAATGCTGAACCACTTTACCGAGCTCAACTCACCCCATTTGGTGGTTGGACCGGCCCAAGTACGGTGGCGAGCAGGCGATTAAGCAACGGCAAAGTAACACAGGTGTTTTTTAGTTTAGAATTGCACTTGCTCGACCGTCAAAGAGATAAACTTATTCAACTCCTTGATAAAATTCTCAATGAAGATTTCGATGCTTAGGACATTGGTGCTGCTATTTGGCGTTTTCTTGCTGCCCCTGCCGGGGTTCGCTCAAAATGCGGGCACTGGTAGCATACAGGGGAAAATAACCGATGAAGAAACAGGGGAAGCCTTATTTAGTGCCTATGTGCGGGTGGTAGGAACCTATGGCGCTGCTGTAACCGATGAAAACGGGTATTACCGCATTGATGATGTAAAAGCAGGAGATTATTCGATCAGAATCAGCTATATCGGATATTCTGAAAAGTTGTTCACCGGAATCAGAATCAAAACAAATGAGGTGAAAAACTTGAATGTTAAGTTGACCCCTCAGAACAAAACCTTCAACACAATTACCGTGGTGGGTGAAAAGAATCTGATTGAACTCGACAATGGAGAATCATCCATCACCATACGCAGCAAAGACATTGAACAGATGAATGTACGCGATGTGCGGGAGGTTGTGGCCACCCAGCCGGGCATTACCCAGTCGCCTGATGGCATTCATGTGAGAGGGTCTCGCGTTTATGAAACGCAATACCTCATCGATAACATCAGCGCCAGAGATCCACTGGCTGGAACCGGTTATGGCGTAAATGTTTCTGCCAGTTCGATTGGTAATCTTACTTTGATCACCGGAGGGGCAGGCGCAGAATTTGGAGATGGCTCTTCAGGGGTTATTTCTACAGAGATTAAAGAAGGGGGCGATAAACATGAGTTTAGCGGCAGCTGGCAACGAGATCACCTTAATGGCAGCAATCCAATGGGAGGCTGGAATACGGATATTGCCGAATTCAATATGGCCGGACCCGTGCCGTTTACCAACAAAAAGCTCAGCTATTTTCAAAACTTGACACTTAATTTAAGTGATGATTATTTTGGACCTACTGCACGTCAGCTTCACAGCAGTTCATTTCCTTCGAACGACAGTTTCTGGGCACCCCGATACAACAACAATTATACCCACACCCTCAAGCTGGCCTATACCTTTAGCCCTTCTACCAAGCTCACTTTCACCAATCAGCACAGCTTAACCATTAACCAAAACACCCGCACGCTGCAGATCATTGGCTTCAATGCCATTTTACAACCCGGCTTTCAGTTTGAACGTTCCTTGAATTTAGATAATGCCACCACTTACACCAGCCACTCCAATTTGAGTGCATTGAATTTAAAGCATGCCTTCAGTGAAAAACTGGTGCTCAACCTAGCCATGGGACGACTTTTTACCAATTTGCGGGCCGATGCCAACGGACGACCATTCCGAACAGAAACCGTCGACCGCGAATTTGATGAATACTCCATCGTAACCGATCCCGTTTCGGTATTCAATCCGGGTGATTCGATTTTGTATGTACCTCCGGCTCCGGGGCTGCTCAACAATGGAGCAGTCAGCTC
>CAZYJD010000001.1:20051-129064 GCA_964647785.1 uncultured Chitinophagaceae bacterium | reverse complement strand
TGATTTCAGTGCACACAAATAGTTGAATAAGCATCATGTGAATATATGCAGTATGACCTGTGGTTTGATGTGTTGAAAATGATAGGCTTTTAAACAGGGGCTTGAATGTTGGACTGTTTTGAACCATTGATCACTGTTTATTAACACATTGTTAACGTATTTCAACTGAGTAATTCTCAAGATCCCAGCCTTCTTTTATTTCTATGGAACTGGTTGAATGGTAGATTGGTTCGGCTTGTGAAAAAGGCCACAATTGAATGGGATCGTAGATGCCATTATTATTGAGGTCATCTAAACAAGAAATAAAGTAGCTTCCCGGTTTTAAGTTTTTGAAAATAAGATTGTTAGGATTTTTGTTGGATTGTATTTTTTTACCTTCTGAATTGTGTAGGTAGAAAATAGGATGCGCACATTCAGGAAAATCCGGTAAAAGATGAATCGAATGAGAACTTTCTGAAGTGAATGAAAATGAAAGGCTATCACTTGTTTTAAAGACCAGGGGAAGGGGGGATCGAATAAAACCTTCATTCATGGTGAGTAAATAATTAATCCCGGGAGAGAATCCGGCATGTATCTTAATTTCAAAGGACGATGGCATGCTTACACTGTCAATGGAAATTTTAGTGCTGTCGGTAGTATTGAATAACGATAAAAAACGGCTGTTTGTTGAGATCAGGGGGATTGTACTTTGAATAGAAAGGTAATATCGGTCATCTTTATGGATCCTTTTAAACGTATATGCCCATGGAAAGCTATCAGCAGCATAAATAGCATCCATTACTGTAAAAACAGAATCAGCTAATTGGATAGAGGTTTTTATTGAATCATCTTCTGATGCCTTTAGGTAAACAAAAAGGCTGTCTCGCGAATTGGAAAGATGAAAAAGCGGTGATGATTTTTTGGAGGATAATATCGGATCAATCGAAACATCTACTTTCAAAGGATAGGAACTATCAATGGCTTCATTGAATTCGAAGTAAAGTCTTGATAATGCATGCTGGTAACTATGCGATAGTATTTTGTAATGAGAAACTGGGATGCGAGGAATGATCAATGAAATATCCGCATAAGAGCTATCCTTTATCTCTATTATAGAAATACCTATGGGTTCTTGGGTATCATAGATGTTATTTTCATTCACGTCTTGAAAGGCTACCAACTTGTAAGTATCTGGTTTGATAAAATTGAGTTGCGCGGGTAGTTCTTTTTTACCCATTGTGTGATAAACAAATGATTCTGTGGTAAAACTATCCAAAAGATTGGTGTTGGTATCGAGTAAAACATTGATAGCAGATGGTTTACCATGAATGGCTAATGTACCCTTAACCATTAGTTTAGATTCATCAATGTCATTCCCCGTACTAAAGGCGACCAGGGCATAAGGAAGAACATTTGATTCGTTGTTATCTTTGATAGCTTCTATGAGTTGCAAGCTGTAGGTTTGATTTTGCTGCAGAGGCTCTGCGAGCGTTATGCGCAACTCTCTGCCCTGTATATCCGTTTCAAAAGCTCCAGGATGAGGGTTAATAATGATATTTTTCTGAGGTTGGTTGAGTTGTATAAACTCATCAAATTCAAAACGAATCTCTGTGGGCTGGGTGTTTTTTTGAAGGTGAAAGGGCTTGGAACTTTTAATAACAGGTGGGCTAATGTCTTTGGGTCCACCGCTTGGCGCACCTACTTTGGCACAAGCAGATAACAATATTAGCAATGGAGCTATGAATAAAACGGGATGGTTCATCGGCCGAAGTGCACTAACAGAACAGAAATATCGCTTGGATTCACCCCGCTGATTCTCGAGGCCTGACCAATGTTTTCTGGTTTGATCTGGCTTAACTTTTCTCGCGCCTCCAGAGAAAGGCCATTGATTTCACGATAATTGATATCTGGATAAAGACGCACATGCTCTAGTCTGTTCATTTTGGTGGCCATATCTTTTTCTCTTTCGATGTAGTTTTCGTATTTGATCATAATCTCTGTTTCCTCAACAACATCACGATCGAAATTCTTTACAAAATCAGCCACCACCGGTACAGATGCTATTTGATAAATACCCACTCCGGGGCGCAGTAAGATTTGATTCATTTTTACCTTCTGTGACAATGTTGGTTCATTGATTTCTTCGAGAACAGGGTTAAACGCATTCGGATCTGCACTTTGCTTATTGAAGAAGGAATAAAGGGATTTAATTTGATCCTCTTTTTTTTCAAGCGTTTGCATTCTTTTCTCCGAGGCGAGCCCAATGGAATAACCGAGTGGTGTGAGTCTTTGATCCGCGTTGTCTTGCCTCAGTAGAATTCGGTGTTCTGCACGAGATGTAAACATGCGATAAGGTTCTTCTGTACCCTTGTTAATGAGGTCATCAATGAGCACACCTATATATGCCTCAGACCGTTTTAAAATGAGAGGCTCTTTATTTTGAACGAAGAGATGCGCGTTAATTCCTGCCATCAAGCCTTGTGCTGCAGCTTCTTCATAACCGGTGGTACCATTGATTTGCCCGGCAAAAAAGAGACCTTGAATTATTTTGGTTTCAAGACTTGGTTTAAGTTGGGTTGGCGGAAAATAATCGTACTCAATGGCATAACCTGGGCGGAAGATGGCAGCTTGCTTAAATCCGGGTATTTGCTGAATGGCTTTCACTTGTATCTCTTGAGGTAGGGAGGTGCTGAAACCATTCACATAGACTTCTACCGTATTCCAGCCCTCGGGTTCAACAAAAATCTGATGTCGATCACGTTCGGCAAATCGGTTGATTTTATCTTCGATGGAGGGACAATAACGGGGTCCGATGCTTTGAATCTGGCCATTGAACATGGGTGAGTCTTCGAAGCCCTCTCTTAAGATATCGTGCACCGTATTGTTGGTGTAAGTGATATGGCAGGAGCGCTGTTGAACGAGGTCGGGTGTTTTAGTAAACGAAAAGCGTTGAGCTGGATCATCGCCCTTTTGTTCCTCCATTTTATTGTAATTCAATGTTCGACCATCAACCCTTGGTGGTGTGCCGGTTTTCATACGACCGGATTCAAAACCAAAACCCTCAAGGCACTCAGTGATACCAACGGACCGTGCTTCGGCCATCCGACCTCCGCCCATTTGTTTTCTCCCGATATGAATGAGGCCATTGAGAAAAGTCCCGGAAGTTAGGATCACCGAGGGGGCGTAGAATTCAAAACCAAGCCCGGTTTGTACGCCAACCACGCTCCCCTTTTCCTCTAGGATGGCTGTGACTTGATCCTGGAAGAAACCAATGTTTTCATTTTCTTCGAGGGTCTGGCGCCACAAGGCGCTGAACATCATTCGATCACTTTGCGCTCTTGGGCTCCACATGGCAGGGCCTTTCGATCGATTGAGCATGCGAAATTGAATCATGCTATGATCGGTGATGATGGCACTCATCCCACCAAGAGCATCAATTTCTCGTATAATTTGCCCTTTAGCTACACCACCCATGGCGGGGTTACAGCTCATTTTTGCAATGGTTTCAAGGTTCATGGTAAGGAGCAAGACCTGACTGCCCATTCGGGCAGCGGCATGCGCAGCTTCACTGCCAGCATGGCCGGCACCCACAACAATGATGTCGTAGTTTTTTTTCATGGCGTTTCACGTGAAACATCTGATGAGGCATAGCGATCAATCCATCGATCTTCTTCGGCTCTCATTAGCGCTTGTTCTTTATCTGATTTGTCATTAAAACCCAGGAGATGTAGCATACCGTGAGCAATAACGCGAAGATATTCTCTTTTAAAGGTCTCACCTAACTGATGGGCATTATCTTTAACTCGATCGAGGCTGATATACAATTCGCAATCGATTTCGTCAGGGGCTTCGGAGTAGTCGAAGGTTAAAATATCTGTATAATAGTCGTGTTGTAGGTGTGATTTGTTCATGTCTAGCAGGCCTTCATCATCGAGCAGAATGATTTGGATGTGATGAATGGTTGTTCCCTTGGGCGCGCACCGCTGAATCCAGCTATGAAGGCGATCGTCGCTGATAGGGGTTTCTAGTTTTAGTGGGTTGTGTGTCTCTATCATGGCAAAATATAGATGGGCCCGGAAGCGTAGTCTACCTCTCCCTCATAACCGACCACTTTAAGTTGAAAGAAAAAACTGCCAAACTTGCTCTGAACGTCATTGGGTTTCCAACCATAAAGTAGGTTTCCTTGATAAACCAGTTCTCCCCAGCGATTGAAAACAATCAATTCGCTTTTTTCACGGTTGATGCCTGTTCCCGGAATATAGAAGCTTTGATTAACGCCTCCTGGACTGATTGCATTTGGCAGATAGTATTGAAACGTGCCTGACAGGCATATGATATTGGATAAGTTGTGCAATTGGATTGAGCTAGCATTGATGTAGGGGGGGGTTGAGAACTCTTCTTTGGTTGCTAGCACACGGTAGCAACGTCGTTCGTCCATCTCGGGGTTGAGCATCTTGTGGCTTTGGTCTTGAACCGTCAAAGATGATTCAGTGTTCCACGTGAAACGATCGATGCTAAACAGGAACAATTGCTCTTCATAAACCGGCCACCCTTGTAAAAGGTTCCAATAAAAACTGGCGTTGTTTTCGTGAACAAGCACCACGTTGCGAAATGTGTCGGTTAACTGGAGTGGTTGGTTGCACTTATCAAAGGAACGAAGCGCTATTTCAATGGGTGAAGCCGGCGAAATGGGGATGGTTTTTTCTGCTATAAAAAGCGTATCCAAGGTGTTTTCGTTGAACGTAACTAATTTAATTGAAGTGTTATTGCCATCTTTTATTTGAAGTTCTTCTTTATATATGTCGCTAACAACCGACTTCTGACGAACCAGCACCATTTCTTCTCCATTTTCGTGTGCAGACCAGTTTAGAATTCTATAATTCGGGTCTTGCTGCGGGGCGAATCGTTTGTAGCAACTGATGCTGCTCGAACTGCTAATCGGTAGATTTTCGTGCCATGCTCGAATAAAATAACAAATGGAATCTCCGTACTGAATACCTGCATCGGTAAATACATTGTTGGTGGTTTGTTGGAGCAATGCATAGGCTGCGGCATTGCGACTGATATGAATTTCATAACGGTCTATCCCACCCCATCCCTGATAGGTCGTCCATGAAAGATCGATACTATCGCTGCAATCACCCTTGGGGGACAGCGCCAATCGCATGATGCGATGTGGAGCTGAAATTGCCGAATAAAGGTTGCAACTATCGTATGCGGCCAAAGTGATTTGCGGTGCGCTGGTTGTTGGGATGTCATTAAACTGATAAAATGTTGACGGTGTATCACCGGCAGAATCATTTACCGCATTGGAAAAGGTGTACAAACGATAGCCTTTTATATCCGTAGCGGTATTGACCTGCCATCCGGCGATAATCTTTTGAGAGCTAAAGTCCACGCTCACAGAATCTAGCTCGTTCAAAGGGGGCTTAAACAAGTCGAGACCAATGGTGTCAGAAATGAAACTGTCCAGACCATTGCATGCCGAGTGAAGCACAATAAAAAACATCCAACTTTGTTCCAGACTTGGCAATTTAATTGCAGCCTTTGCCTGTGTTGCATCTGTATTGCTGTACAACAATTGAAAAGGATCGTTTTGCCGTCTGCCGTAAATATCAGTTCTTTGATAGGAGTTGCAAAGGTCGTTGGGCATACGCCAGCTGATGGTGGCAATGGTGTCGTTGTTATTCAGGCAAACCCGTTCAATCACAGCCGGCCCCTGTAGGGCAAAGGAGAATGTTGATTGAAGTACCAAGAAGGTAACGAGTATATATGTGCTGCGAGCTGAATACACGATAAATAAATAACGCAAAAATCACATCTTTTACATACTTATCGGGCATAAATATCTTTCTATAAAAATATTCTGACCCTGATGTTAGTTTTGTTGCATTATGAAGGGACGAAAAAAACCGAGTAAAAAGTTTTACGAAGCAGGAGAGGGAGAACACGTTCCTTCTAGCAATGTTGTAAAGAAGAAAAGCTCTCCGCCGCCAAGAAAAACGTCCTCGAAACCAGGTCCTTTTAAATCGAAGAAACGCACAGATTACAAGAAGGCTCAAAGGGTTAAAAAGGAAGAACCACAAGACAAAGGTCTTGAATCAATGCGCTTGAACCAATACATTTCACGCTCAGGCGTTTGTAGCCGAAGAGATGCAGACCAACTCATAGCGGCCGGAAAAATCATTGTAAACGGAAAAGTGGTCACCGAATTAGGAACAAGGGTTTCGTCGAGTGATCATGTGAAATATATGGGTAAAAAGCTCAACCCCAACCCGCCGGTTTATATACTCATGAATAAACCCAAAGATTGCATTTGTACCGCAGATGATCCGGAAGGCCGAAACACGGTTTTAGACATTATTTCAGGAGAAGTGGAAGAGCGGGTCTTTTCAGTGGGCCGCTTGGATCGAAATACCACCGGCGTGCTGTTACTTACGAATGATGGAGAGTTAAGTCAAAAGTTAACGCACCCTTCGAGTAGTTTGCCTAAAATTTATGCCGCACAACTCGATAAGCCACTTGCTCCGGAAGACTTACAGCACCTGCTGGATGGTGTAGAGCTGGAAGATGGCAAAATGGTGGCAGATGAAATCAGTTACACAGAACCGTCAGACCACCGGAAGATTGGCATTAGAATCCACAGCGGCAGAAACCGCATCATTCACCGCATGTTTGAACATTTACAATACAGGGTAGAGCGATTGGATCGCGTGCTTTTTGCCGGTTTAGATAAGAGAGGTTTAAAGCGGGGGGAATGGCGCTTTCTGAAAGAAAAAGAACTTCAGCAATTGAAACGGCTCAGGTAAAAAGCTTGTCGTATTCTATTAAACCAGCACACTTTGGCTAAACATTTATTTATCTTCGATTTTATGAAGTTTTCTAGCAGACCCATTTGGCAATTTTCAGTGATCCTGGCGGCCTTACTGAGCTTTGGTTGCAAAGAAATACCACCTTTTATTGATTTTTCAGAAGGACCCATCGTTCTGCGCGATACGACTTATGTGACTGGTGGCATCCCCGCCAAGGAATACAAAAACGTGCTCATTGAAGATATTTCAGGGGTGCGTTGTGTGAATTGCCCTTCTGCCAGCGAAACGGCAAAGCAGTTGTTGAGCAAATATGAGAACCAGGTGTTTTTGGCAACCTTACACCCTCTCACTTTAAGGCAATACACCACTCCACACACGGGTTATGACACCTTGTCTACAGAAGAGGCAGAATACATCATGCAAAACATCCTCGGCACCCCAACTGGTTTGCCTGCCGGAGCGGTTAACCGACAAAAATTTGAGGGAGAAGACCGCATAACGATGGCCCATACAAGTTGGGAGAAGTATTGTGTAGATGAAATGGCTGAATTCAGCCCAATTGCCTTGGAATGTGATCTGATCAAGGGTGATACGGCATCAAAAGCCATTGTTAAAACCAAAACAACTGCCGTAGAGGTTATTAACCGCCCCCTGTCTATGACCATTATGATTCTGGAATCAGACATCAAAAGCAAACAAAGCACCCCAACCGGATACGATGAAAATTACAAGCACAGTTATGTTCTGAGGGGGACGCTTACCCCATACAATGGAATTGTTTTGTCGCAAGCCCTGGAACGAGGGCGTGTGTATGAAAAAGATTTTGAAGTTTCACTCAACGATAAGTGGGTTCCACAAAACTGCAGCCTGCTGATCATTCTTCATCACAATGATGCCATTGGGAAAGAGGTTGTTCAGGTAACCAAACTTGATTTTTGAGAATTCACCCACATGTTTGCTGAGCATCGGGAGGAGTTTTTACAATTTTTGAGAATAGAGAAGCGACTTTCGGCGAATAGCATCCAAGCCTATGAGCGCGATCTTAGATTATTTCTGAGCTTTCTAAAAGAACAGGGCATTTTTGATTACTCTGCGTTGAATTTGGTTGACCTGGAGTCTTTCGCCTTCTACTTATCTGAAAAAAAGCACTATGCAGCATCCAGTCAGGCAAGGGTAATGAGTGGGGTGAAAACGTTTTTGGGTTTTCTGCTGCGAAGCGGTTACATCAGCCAAAGCCACGCCTCCAATTGGAAAGCCCCCAAAATCAAGCGCAAACTCCCGGTATATCTCGAGATAGAAGAGATCCAAAAGATGATCGATAGCATTGATTTAAGTCGGCCCGGAGGCGAAAGGGACAAGGCAATGTTGGAGCTTTTATACAGTTCCGGTTTGAGGGTTTCTGAGTTGATTGGGCTCAAGTTGAATGATGTTTTTCTCGATGACCATATGTTAAAGGTAAAAGGCAAGGGAAACAAGGAAAGGCTTGTTCCGGTGGGCGGGGCAGCAAGCAGTCAGCTCCAGCGATATATCGCTCTTGTGCGTGCGCACCAACCCATTGCCAGAGCTCATGAGGGCTTTGTGTTTTTAAATTTACGAGGAAAACAAATTAGCCGCATCAGTGTGTTTAAGCTCGTGAAGCAGACCGCAGAACTGGGCGGCATAGATAAAGAGGTAAGTCCTCACACCTTTCGGCATAGTTTTGCTACACACATGGTGAAAAACGGGGCCGATTTAAGGGCTGTTCAGCAAATGCTCGGTCATGCATCCATTACAACCACCGAAATTTACACCCACCTTGATCGCGAACACCTTAAAAAGGTAATTGAAAAATTTCACCCTGGATCCTCATAGTTTTTGCTCAGTCTGAAGGCGTTCTTTTAGGGCGTTATATTTTTTTCGAGATTCAATAACAAATAAGCTGCTGTTATAGTCGAAAATAATTTTCTCGTAATAGCTCACGGCTTTTTCATAGTCCTGAAAAACATATTCATATAAATAGGCGAGGCGGTAGAGGGCATTGTCAGCCAGAATGTCGCCGCTGTGGTTTTTCACGATGCTTTCATAATACTTCACAGCTTCAGCATAAGCCTTAGATCGTTCTTTTAATTTTCCCTTTAAAAAGGCAATTTCATCTTCCAGTGAGTGTCCGGGAAACTTGAATGGAAGTTCAGTCAGCAGTTGCATACAAGCGTCATTCTTATTCCTAAAAAACAGCAATTCGGCTTTTGCGTATTCGAGCATGGCATCATCGGTGCTATCGAGGCCGGTATTATCTTGTATCAGCAGCGAAAGCTCCAATGCATTGTTGGCAATCAATTGTGATGTAGCTGTTTTTAGCACCTCTAATTGGTCTCGTGCCCATTCAAAATCACCATTGAAATAACTCAATCGGGCCATTCTGAATTTTGCCTCCTGCCCCAACCAATCTTCCTTATAATCTTTATCCACTTGCGCATAAAGCAGTTGTGCATCCCAGATGTTTCCTTCGATCAAATAGGCATCACCCAGCAGCAATTTGCAATCTGCAGAAAACGATGGATGAACCCCTTTCATATCAACCAACTCTTCAAGTATGACAATGCTTTTTTGCGTTTCATGGGTGTGGAAGAGATAGGCTTCTGCCAACCGTCTCATTGCGTTTGAGCTGTTCCAATTTCTTCCATATTGATTTAAAAAGGCCAGATAGTCCGTTACCAGTTCTTGCAGCTCTTGTGAGCTGTAATCAGGCTTTTCTGTGATATTTTTATACCTGCAATCCAACAGGCCGTTGCGTGCCCTCATGTAGTTGATGTGCTCTTCGCCTTGATCAATGATGTATTGGTAGCATTGGGCAGCAGTTTGAAAATCTTTTTGCTCCATGCATTCATTGGCCAGAGAAAACAAACGTTCACCTCGCCCCGACTCTCTCTTATCTGCGGCGGCAGCTTGGCGGTAAGCCGCTTTGTAAAGCTTTTGTTGCACGAACATCCAGATGCTTAAGTCCGTGTAAAGAATCATTTCCGGGTGCTTCTGCTGAAAGAGCAGGATTTTTTCTTGGAGAAACGCGGTTTCTTTTTGGAATTCAATTAAACGCGAGAAATACTTTTGAACCTGTTCATACAATTGGGGCGAGTTCAAAAGGCATTCAAGACCCAAAGAAATTAAGGCCTGATAGTTTTCTTCAGAGGAATATAGAGGCAGCAGTTTTTCGGTGAAGGGAAGGCTTGCCTTGTTGGCGTTGTTTCCCAACTCATAAGCCGCTATGGCATATTTGTTAAGCCCTCTTTTCAAAAAAGCGTTTGCAGCCTGTTCTACTTGCTGAGATTCCGGTGTTATTTGGTTGAGAACGGCCTCATAGGCGTTTTCCTGACCTTCTTTTTGTTGCAGATCTTGCAAATAAACCTCATCAACCAGGAAGTAAAAGTTATCAGACTGCTTCTTAACCAGACGTTTAATCAGCTTCTCTGCATCGTTGAATGATTGCGTTTTAATGAGACATTCGAGGTAATAATCGTAGTAATAAACAGAGCTCTCATTTGATTTGAAAAGCTTCTTGTACAAATCACCGGCTTTATCGAACTCTCCGTTCAAATAATATTGGGCAGCCAGTTCTTCATCGGTGTTTTGAGAAAACACATCGCTGCCAAGTGCAACAGTCAAGAGAAGCAACGCGGCGCCGTTTCGAAGGATATGAGTGATAGACTTTATCAAGGTTGTGAAAGTAACTCTTCTATTAAACGTTCGTTTTCTTTTGCATATTCTTCAAAAAATGTGCCCGTTCCCGGCCCGCTAAATCCGGTGTAGATTTTTACGGGTTCCATAGAGCGGTTGAAGTATATCGTGGTGGGATAGGATTTTAGATTGGTTAGCAGGGGAAAGTGAGCCAAAACAACCTCTTTCTTCGGTGCGCCACCCAGTAGTATGGGATAGTTCATCTTGAGCGCTTTTTTCATTTTGTTCACCTTTTCAAACATTTCATGGCGGTCTTGTCCTTTTTCAAAGGCAACGCCAATAATTTTCAACCCTCTTGAACCATATTTCTCAAAAATATTATTGAGGTAAATGGATTCGTCCATGCAGTTTGGACACCATGTTCCCATGATTTGGATAACTGCCGGACCTCTTTCAATCAAATGCTCAAACAATAGGCTGTCATTGGGGGTTTGATAAACAAATCCCGCCAGAGGTTCCACTTCTTTTTTGATTTCAGTGAGTTGATAGGGATTTGATAAGAATGATTGATCGGTACGCACGCCTTCAAACTTTCGATAGAAATGACTGCCCGACCAAAACGCTCCTTTGATGCTATCGTCTTCAATCCTTGCGTCAACAAAAAATGCGTGTAAACCATCAAAACCAGACAAAAGGAGACGGTTGCCCGACTGTGCCCCGCTGAGAAAACGGTAATCTCCTGTTTCAGTTAGAAAGGATCCATGCAAGGCGCCGTCTGCTTGACTAAAAACACCTGTTGCGGGATATGGGGTGCTCTCATCCCCGAAAAATAGCACATTCCACATTCCACTCGCATAATTATCGGTGTGTGAAATAGGCATTCTTTGCCCATTGTAAGGCGATAGTTTCAGTGGGATGCGGTACAGTGGCTGTCGCTGGTGGTCTTCAAAATACCCCTTCCAACCGTTTTCATCCGGCCAAATCACTACAGACGTATGAAACACACTGTGTTCAAGAAAAAGGGTGTCTCCAGACCTGTGAGAAGGAAGGGATGCTATTCGTTCTTTGCCGTTGATATACCATGCGGTGTCTTTTTCATTTCCCAGATGCAGCTCCATTTGGACTGGAAGGAGGGTGCTGTCGTTCAATTGCATTTCGCAGAGCCACAAACTGCTTGTGGTGTGTTCGGGAGAGCTTTGTTGCTGGCAGGCAAACAAACACCAACATATCAAAAGACCAAATACTCCTTTAAGAGGTTTCATGTTGCAAACTTACTGAAATGCGACCGTGGTCACTTGGGCTATGGTTTGAAATCATTGATTTTTGTGACATATAGATATTTATTCCAATTTGAAGAAGGTCAGTAATATATTTTTTTGGTTGTTTTTGGTGGCAATGCTCATTCCACAAACCAGAAAACCAGTTCAGGTTTTTATCATACGAACCATTGGCATGTGGGCTCCCTCTTTGGTAGAAGACCAAGCGTTGGGTAAAGATGATTTACATATACGTTTGAGATCGATGGAGGGGTATGACACGTACCTTTCCAGTGGTGATAAGCCAAAATTCATCTCCTTTTGGGCCACCTGGTGCCCACCGTGTATTGCAGAATTGCCCGCCATACAATCGTTGTACAACGAGATGTCGGATGAAATGGATTTCTATTTAATTACTTCTGATGAACCGGAAAAGGTCAACGCATTTCTAAAGCAGAAAAAGTATCAATTACCGGTGTATTATCAACTGCAGCAATTAAGCCCGGCTCTTGACCATAATAGCATTCCTTATACAGTGGTGATCGATGCTTCTGGCAAACTCTTATTCGAGGCTACTGGAGCGCGGAACTGGGACAGCAAAAAGGTAAAAGAAGCCATTAGAAAAAGCCCTTAGGGCTTTTCACTCCAATGGCCATTGAGGCTTTCAAAAATCTCCAGATCGAAGTATCGGGTGGCCGAGATGAGGTGGTCAAAAATATCTGCTTGAATACCTTCGTAAACGGTCCATTGCGTGACATTTGTGAAGCAATAAACTTCTATTGGAATACCATTTTCGGTCGGTTGCATTTGGCGCACCATCAAGGTGTGATTTTTTGATATGTTGTTATGTCTTTGCAGGTAAGCCTCGGCATAATGTCTGAAAAGCCCCAGATTTGTTAGGTTTCTGCCGTTGATAAGCACACTTTTATCAACCTGATGACTTGTATTGAATGCTTGAATTTCTTCAAGGCGCTTTTCCATGAAGGGCTTCACCAGTTCAATTTTACCATACTTCTCCACCATTTGTGCATCGCATAATTTCACCGAGTGCATGCGTATGTATAGTGAACGTTTAATTCTGCGGGCTCCACTGTGTTCCATGTTTCGCCAGTTTTTAAAGGCATCAGAAACAAAGGCATAGGTGGGCACGGTGGTAATGGTGTTGTCCCAATTTCTAATTTTTACCGTATTCAAGGTAATTTCCATGACATCGCCATCCGCACCATATTTTTCAAAACTCACCCAATCGCCAATGCGCACCAAGTCATTCGCAGAAATGGTGATGCTGGCAACCAAACCCAAGATGGTGTCTTTGAAAACGAGCAACAAAACAGCGGTAAGCGCACCGAAGGCTCCCAGTATGGTGAGTGGGCTTTTGCCAAGCAGGTAAGAGAGTAAATAAAGCCCGGCGATGATGTACACCACCACCTTGGTTAGCTGAATGTAACTATCGATGGGTTTGTCTTTCAGGCTTGGCACAGATAGCATGATTTCCCTGAATGCATTTAGCACACGGAGGCCAAAGAACAACCAGAGAAATAAGATGTACAGCTCTGTTATAGGCATGATTAGTTTCCCAACCCATTCGAAATCGCTGAAGAAAACAGGCCCCAGATAACGCACAACCAAAGCGGGAGCAATGTGGGCGAGGGTGTTGAATACCCTTTTCTCAAAAAAGATATCATCCCAGCTAACATTTGTTCTTTTCACCAAGCCGCCAATCACTCTTAAAAGGAGTCTTCTGGCTATGATATCGGCAATAAGGGCAGCGAGGAAAATGACCAACACATCAATGGCCAGCATGCTCGCAAGCAGAGCGCTGCCATCGAGGCCAAATTCAGAAAGCCGCAGTTTCGACCAGTGATTTACCTGATACAGCTCTTTTGGAAGTGCTAAAAACATAGGGCTACGAAGTTACAAAGGCATCAGAGGCTATCAAGTATAAAGCCTTTAATTTAATTGTTGATATATATGTTTGCGCCTGAAAAACGAATGGCAAAAGGCCGAAGAGGAAAGCGAGCAGGCCCCCCATTCACAATGCCATTCAGTTGAAATTGGCTATCACAGCACTTGATAAAAGTATCGCCTACTTGCTCTCCACACTTGAAGAAATAACCGGTAGAGTCAATAAAAACCTGTGAACAGCTTAAATCGGGCTGATAGCTGCATGTTCGGTCGAAAGCATAAAACTCATCATCGAAATTATGAACGAGAACCACCCCGCGATTGCCACCTTCAAGATACAACCAAGTACCGGGAGATTTCAAGTAATAATAGGATGGCAAGTCTGTGTTAATGGTAAGGTTTACCGGAACAGATGGCACCGGTGTTTGGTTTGCTGTAATGGTATCACCACAGTTAGACAGGCCCCAGGCACATCCTAAAACTAGCAGAAAGGCAAAAACCTTATGCATCATATTTATAAAAACCTCGTCCACTTTTACGGCCGTTGAAACCAGCCAGTACCTTTTGTTCTTGTATTCTGCTCGGCCGAAATTTGGCATCTTGATGAAACAACTCAAACATGCTTTTGGTCACAGAGAAGTTGGTGTCAACCCCAATGAGATCCATCAGGCGGAACGGCCCCATTTTAAATCCACTCGACTCCATTAATTCATCCATCACATCTATGGGGGCAAGGTCTTCTTCCAAACATTTAAGAGATTCTACATAAAAGTGTCTGGCCACCCTGTTAACGATGAAGCCGGGCGCATCCATTGCCAATATGGGGGTTTTGCCAATACCCTTTATGTAGGCCATGGCTTTGTCGGCTACTTCATCTGAGCTGTGCGCTCCCTTTACCACCTCAACCAGCTTCATGATGTGTGCTGGGTTGAAGAAGTGTATTCCAATCACCCTTTCAGGATGAGGCACATCTCTAGAAATCCTGGTGATCGGAATGGAAGAGGTGTTTGTGGCAAAAATGCAGTCGGGCCGATTGATTTCACTGAGTTTACGAAACAGCTCCACCTTGGGCTCGGGCTTTTCTATGATGGCTTCAATCACCATATCGGCTTGTAAAACCTGAAAATCAGTGGTGTATCGAATGTTTTCTATGCAAAATAGCTTGTCTTGTTCACTGATTTTGCCAATGGAAACGCCTTTGTTTAGGTTTTTCTCAATGCCAGCTTTGGCCAACTCGAGGGCTTCTGTTTTGATATCGTATAGCACCACTTGATGACCAGCTTGCGCAGATACCTGTGCAATGCCTTGACCCATGGTTCCAGCTCCTATAACTGCAATGTTCATGCTTATTTTTTGATCCAAATTTCGGGATTTTGTTTTTCATATCCCTTCCAGATCTCGAAATGAATGCGGGTTTGACCATTCACATCCGTGGCTATTTTTCCGAGAGCGCTGCCAGCGGGCAGGATGTCTCCTTTTTCAACCATAAGGCCGGTGATGTTGGAGTAAACCGTGAAGTATTCGCCATGCCTGATCAGCACGGAGCGGTTCATTCCCGGCACATCCACAATGGCTGCAACCTCTCCTTCAAAAATGCTATATGCAATGCTGCCCTCCGTTGTGCTGATGTTGATTCCATTATTGAATGTTGAAACATCGTTTAGGGTTGGGTGGGGGTGTTTTCCGTAGCGTTCGGATATATAACCGCTTTTAACAGGCCATGGGAGCTGACTTCTGCTTTGGTTAAAACGACTGCTCAGGGCAGCGCCTCCCGTTCCTGTTTTTGCCGATGGGGCGGGAGCCGTGTTCGCTTTGTCGGTTGTGGCCTTTTTGCGTCTTTCCTCTTCTTCTCTTTTACGACGTTCTTCTTCCTCTTTGGCTTTTCTTATCTCTTCTTCAATCGCTTTTTTGATCGCCTTTTCTAAAGCATCTGCAGCCTTTTGTTGTTCAGATAACTGATCTTTCAGTGAGCGTTCTTTTTTCTTCAAACCCTCAACAAGTTCTGCTCGGTTATCCAAATCTCTCTGGATTTGACGCAATTGTCTTTCCTCCTGATCTAACAAAAGACTTTTTTCATTTTTGATGCTCATGAGTTCAGAGATTTTCAGGCCCGCTTCGTTTTGCTTTTTTTCTATCAGTTGAAGTTCGTTTTTCAGATGCCGGGCCATTCTCTTTAAATAGGCCATTCGCATGACTGCTTGATTGAAATTCTCACTGGTAAATAAAAAGCCCAACCTGCTGATGCTGTTTTGGGTTTTGTAGCCGCTGTACATGAGGTTTGAAAAATTGTTTCTCATGCTTTTTAGTTCGACCTCCAACCCCTGTATTTCTTGATTCTTAAGCGTTATTTCGTTATTGAGTACATCGAGTTGGCTGCCAATATTTTCTAGAAGTTCTTGTCTTATTTTTAATTGATTGTTCAGTGCAGTGAGTACGGCTACGCTCTCACTTTTCTTGGCCCTGGTTTGCTTGAGAATGTTTCGGGTTACAGCTATTTCAGCCAGCTTTTTTTGTCTTTGTTTCTCCAGGTCTTTTCTGGATTTCTGTCCGAAAATGGGGCCCGTTGAAGGCAATAGCATGAGCGCAGTGAGTGCGAGGCTAATTGCCCGCACGGTAGTTTTGCGGTATGCTAAATGGGAACTGATCAATTTTTTCGGTGTTGACATGGCTGTGATTCAAAGTTAAGACGGATGTCTGATTTCCGCTTGTCATTGAAAAACGCAATTCCCAAGGCAACCAAACTTCGTCTGCTTTTGTATACGAAAAGTAGTTGGTTTCTAAGCTTCTGAGCTCGGCAAGCTGGGTCCAAACGCCCTCACTAACTTTGAATTGATTGTTGACCTTTAAGCGATGTTCCTGGTATAAATCCGTGAACAAAAGCTGCCAAACGTCTTCTGTTAAGCTGTAGCGATATTTATCAGCAGGATAAAGCAAACAGCCACTGATTAAAAGCTGAACCTGCCTCATGTTTACCGGCATTTTTGCGATTTGTGATAGATAGGAGTAATCGTATTTGAAATATTTTTTATTCAATCGATCTATCACCACAATGGAGTCGGGTAGCAAAAGGGCTCTACCAGCTTCAAGCCCAAAGGCAGAAAGCGAAACCCAAATCAAACTGTCTTTTCTCATTCTTAAATTGATGGTAAAAGACTGTTGACCTTTTCCGTCTTTAAGAACGCCCTTGCTTTTAATGCTAACATACTCCGGCACTCTGTTTTCTTCCAAGACCGCAGATTTGATTTCTTCTTCAGACAAACTGGCCATATTGTGTTCTGACCTTTTTCCAGAAAAAAGCTTTTTGCTTCCGCAAGAGGTGCCGAGAATGCTGAGGAGGAGAAGGGCAAGGAATTGGTTTTTCAAAGCTGTTGAGATTTGATTTTTTGCTCCAGTTCTGTATTTCTTTTGCCGGCTTCTCTGGCAAGTTTCCAGTATTTCAGGGCCTCATCTTTTCGGTTTAGGCGATAAAGAACATCACCATAATGTTCCAGAACCTCTGCTGATTGCATACCAGAACCCTCGATCGCCTTTTTGATGTAGTTCTCAGCTTCTGCATAGCGCGACATTTTGAATAGAATCCAGCCATAGGTGTCGAGGTATGATGCGTTTTGGGGTTCTATATCCAAAGACCGACGACTCAGTTCGAGTGCTTTTTCTAACTGAGCGCCCTGTTCTGAAAGAAAGTAGGCGTAGTTGTTTAAGACAAGGGCATTTTTAGGGCTTTCTACAAGCAATTGTTCAAACATGTTAGAGCTCTTTTTGTATTCGCCCGTTTGGTGGTAGCACTCTGCCAAAATCATTTTGAACTCTGTTCTATCCGCACTTTCAATGGCATATATCTGCCCCTCAAGAGCTATTTCCCTTGCATCATTGAATAGGTCTTGCTCCATAAGTGCATAGGCATTCAAAATGTAGAGCTCAGCTTGAGACGGAAAATACTCAAGGGCTTTCCTTGTATCTTGCTCTAGCAATTGGGGGTCCATTAACTGCTGATCCATTCCGAATAGTTTCTTCCAAACTCTGTAATCAGAAGGGTCAATCTCAAGTGATTTGAGGTAATACTTTCTGGCTTCAGCAATTTCTTCTATAGCAAGGAGCAGGTCGCCATACATGAGGCTGCTGAGGGCATCTTCAGGGTGTGTTTTAAGTATAACCTCGCCCAATTCAAAGGCTTGTGTTCTGCTTTTTTCATCCCGTTTAAGCAGAAAATAGTAAGAGGTGATTACCTGAAGTTTCGTGTGAAGGGGTACGCGATCATCGCCAAACCCCAACTTTAGGTAATCAAAACTTTGGTCTGCTTGTCCTTTTTTTCTCAGCATATCGGCCATACCGAAAGAGGCATAACCATTGATGGAGTCAATCTCGAGTATTCTTAGGTAGTATTTTTCCGCCTCTGCGTATCGTTTTCCTTGAATGTAAATTTCTGCCAGCATTCCTAAATAGTGCGTGTTTTCAGGCGCTGATAAGAGCAGCTTTTGTATTTCTGCTGCTGCTTTATCGTATTCGCCTAATTTCAGGTAAATGCCTTCTTTCTTTCGGATGATATTTTCACGGTAGCCAATCTTTTTTTCATAAGAGTCGAGCCATTTGATGGCTTCACGAGCTTGTTGGAGGTTCAGGTATTGGTTGGCTATTTCGAGGTAGTTGTTTTCTTTCTCGGGTTCTTCCGCGATCATGATTTCAAAAATATCGGCAGACTTTTGGTATTGCCCCGATTTGTTGTACATCTGAGCCAGTTGGCCACAGTACCAAAAATTGAAGGATGGGTTTCTTTGCACCGCCTGTTCTGCCCAGTGAATGGCTTCATTGAGCTGCTGGTTTTTGAAATAGAGGTTGCCCAATTGATACATGACCTCATGGGAAGAAGGGTTTATTTTCAGTGCGAGCTGAAATTCTTCTATGGCCTTGCCATAGTTGCCTTGTACTTTTTGAGAAGCTCCGGCAAAATATGCTTCGTTGAACTTTAAAAGTTGCCCATAAGGCAAAGACCTTTCACCCACCTCTTTTCTGCTGCCACAGGCAGTAAGCAGCACAAGGCTGTACAGAAAGAGAGGTAAAATTCGCATGCATTAATCTATTTGGGTGCTGTAATCACTCAAGCTCAGTTGTCTGGATTTTCCGTCGTATTTAACGTGTTTACCAATCATGCTATTGTGAAAGTTTCCATTCTTGATGTCGCAGTCACTTTGGATGATGCTATTTTCAATCACGCAATCACTGATTTGGCAGTTTTTACCAATGGAGACATGCGGGCCAATGGTTGAGTTCAATATGGTTGACCCCTCTGCAATGAAACAAGGTTCAACAATGGTGCTGTTTTCAATCGTAACACCAGCTCTGTTCAGGGTGTTTGTTTTCAAGTGTTCCAGAATGCGCTGATTGGTGTACACGGTGGCGTTTTTATTTCCGCAATCCAACCATTCGTCTACCTGGCCAGCGGTGAATTTGCCGCCTTTGTTTTTTAACGCTTCCAAGGCATTGGTGAGCTGATATTCGCCTTTCTCGCGGATGTTGTTGTCGAGCAGCCGGCGGATTTCTTCCTCCAGCTTCTCACCTTCTTTGAAATGGTAGATGCCAATAATTGCGAGGTCGGTAATGAAGGTTTCAGGTTTTTCAATAAACTCGGTGATAACGCTGTTTTCATCAAGTTTAACCACGCCAAAGGCACTGGGATCTTCAACTTTTTGCACCCAGATGGTGCCGTCTACATCCGGTCTTAATTTAAAAGTGCCTTTGAACAAGGTGTCAGCAAAGGCTACAATTACATTGCCTTTTAAAAGTTCGGCGGCGCAGTAAACTGCGTGTGCAGTTCCTTCTGCTTCATCTTGATAGTAAATGGTTCCTTCTGAGCCCATTTCCTTTGCTATTTCCAACAGCTGTGCTTCTACTTCGCTGCCAAAATTCCTCCCTATTACATAGCCTATTCGGTCTATCTTTTGGTCAACAGTTTGAACAATTTCTTCCACCAAGCGGTGAACAATGGGTTTCCCCGCAATTGGTAGCAGTGGTTTGGGGGTCGTGAGGGTGTGTGGTCGCATCCTTTTACCCATACCAGCCATTGGGATGATGATATTCATTCCTTTACTTAAATTTATTTTCCAGTGTGTCCATAACCGCCATCTCCTCTGGAGCTTGCGGGCAATACTTCAACAGTTCTAAAAACGCCCATTTCAACTTGCGCAAAAACCATTTGAGCAATGCGATCACCATTGTTTATTTCAAACGGCACATCGGCATGATTGATGAGCAATACTTTGATTTCGCCTCGGTAATCGGAGTCAATGGTGCCCGGACTGTTCAGTACGGTAATTCCGTGTTTCAAAGCCAGCCCGCTTCTGGGGCGTATTTGGGCTTCATAACCTTCGGGGATAGAAACGTACAAGCCGGTATCAATGAGTTTTCTTTCTCGCGGGGCGATGAGCACCGTTTCCTTCACATTTGCACGAAGATCCATACCTGCAGCGCCTTTTGTGGCATATTCCGGTAACGGATGAATCGATTTATTGATGATGGATACGGTTATCAAATCTTAAAAATTCGGGCAAACTTACCATTTTTTTTCAGGACGCTCCACCAGCCACAGCAGGCCTCCGAATACAAGCAGGAGCAACATACGCAATACCATCACAGTGCTGAAATCTGTTTGGCTTTCAAGCACCCCCGCCAGGGTATAGAACAGCACAGCCCCACCCAAATAAAGTAAAATCCGGAGCCAATCATAGGGCACGGCATAATGGTGTTGTCCTACAAAATAGCTGGCCATACTCATCATGAAGTAAACACTAAGAGTGGCAATGGCTGAGCCTAAAATGCCAATGTGAGGTATGAGTGCAAAGTTCAGCGCAAGCGTAAGCAAAGCTCCGCCCACTGAAATATAAGCTCCCAGGCCTGTTTTATTCCGAAGTTTGTACCAAATATTGAGGTTGTAATAAATGCCAAGGAAAATGTTGGCCATGAGCAAGATGGGTACAATTAATAGGGCAAAAGGGTGATCGAAGTAAGATTCCTGACGAATAAAAACAGGGGCCAGATCATCTAAAAACAGCATGGTTGCCAAGAAAATGAATGAGCAAAAGCCCACAAACAGATTCATCACCCTGGCATAAACCAATCGCGCATCTGCATCTTTAGACTTTTCAAAGAAAAAGGGCTCAGCCGCAAAGCGAAATGCCTGAACAAAAATGGTGATAATAATGCTCAACCGATAAAATGCCCCATATACACCGGTATCAAAACCCGCACTTTCTGCCGGCAACAACCGCTGCAGCAAAATGCGGTCGATAAGCTCGTTGATCATCCCTGCAAAACCTACCAAAACCAGTGGTCCGGCATATTGGAGCAGTTTTCGAAGCAGGTCTTTTTGGAGGCGTGCTTGAAAACCTTTGAATTGTGGAGAGAGGGCAATGAGGGTAGCGACACTTGCAATGAGGTTGCTCAAAAACACATAACCCACCCCAAAATCATGCTGATACCAACGCAATTCCACCCCCTGTTCAATCAGTCTGGGGCACAACAGCAGAAAAAACAGGTTCAACCCAATATTTACTCCTACGTTGGCCAGTTTAACCAAACCAAAACGAAGGGCTTTGTTCTGTTGTCTGAGACGTGCAAAGGGGATGACACAAAGCGCATCGGCAGCAAGAATGAGTGCCAACCAGCGTGCCAGCCCTGGATATTCCGGATACCCCAGCAAATAGGTTATGCTTTGAGGGAAGAACCCAACCACCAATAAGAAAACAAAGGTTAAAGCAGCAATCCAGATCAACGACTGACTAAAAACATCGTGCTCCTTTCGCTCTCGGCAAAAATTGAAATAGGCTGTTTCCATGCCAAAGCTGAGAAGCACATTCACAAATCCGGCAAAGGCGTAAAACACAGTGATCACCGCAAACGATTCTGGAATGAGTATCGAGGTGTAGAGCGGTACAAGTAAGAAATTCAAGAACCTTCCCACCATGTTGGTTACACCGTAAATAGCTGTTTGAGAGATGAGGGTTTTAATACCGGTAGACATATTCAGTGTGGCTCAGGCGGGGATAAAAGTTGTGCTTTTGAGCTTGGCTCTTTGGGCAAAGCTAATTCAAGGATGTGGAATCTCCGATTTTATAGCGAATCAGGAGTTGTGTAAACCTGGGTGCCTGCAAATCAGCCGGACGCAGCATGTAGATTTGATTGAACAGGTTGTTCACTAGCAAACTGGCCGAAAGTTGTTTGCTGATGTGGTACTGAAAGCGCAAATCGGTATAAAGCTGGTGTTTACTGGTTTCCTTTCTGCCTTTTTCAATGTCTTGTATGAACAGGTTGAGCGGTACGGATACAAATGCCAGATCAATGTTTTCAAAGGAGGAGTTGTACCGTTGGCTAAACCCAAGCATCCAACGCGTTTTGCGGTACTCCAAATCAAAACGCAACTGTTTTCTTGATCGGTATTTCAAAAGATTTCCCCGGGTGTCACTGCTGCTTGAACGATAAGTAATGGGCTCATTAAAGATGTTTTCGTCCAGGTTTTTATCGGGCTCAAGCGCAACAGGCTTGTTGGTCATAGCACCGCCGAAAAATGCAAAAGTGCCATTGAAAAGTTTTCCTTCCCCCATGAAGCTTAACTCCACCCCATCAACCCTTGCATTGCCAATGTTAATGGCTTTAAAACCGGCTCCAAGGCTTTGTAAATTTGGCATTTGCCATTGATTGAAATTGAACTCTATCATGTTTTGGTATTCCATACGGAACACGCTGATATCAGCCAGAATTTTGAATGTGCCGGCTTGCATTGCCTGTTTGTACCCCAGTTCGGCATTCCAGCCTTTTTCCGATTGTAAGTTTGGGTTTGAGTACACATTCAGCGGTCCAACGCTGGTGGTGATATAGCGTTCAGCAATGGTAGGGAAACGATATCCCTGGCCCCATGAAGCTCTTGCAAATCCACCTTTCGAGAGCTGACGGTTCACCCCGCCACGGAACACCGGCCGTGATTCTCTTTCCGTGTCCATGTCAAAATATTCCCAGCGACCCCCTCCGGTGAGCTTCCATTTTTTATACCGCCAATCGGCTTGAATGAAAGCTGCGGCATTTTTGGCTTCGTGCTCTCCGTTATAGAGGGGAGATCGGCTAATCACATAACTGCCCATTGCTCCACCGCTTACTTTAAGCATTTGCTTCATGAAAAAATGTGTCCATTGATAGTCTCCAAAATAAAAATTGGATTCATTCGATTGATCGTTTGTCGGGTTTCCGTTGTCAATATCATTGTTCACATGAAGGTAGCGCAATTGTAACTTGTGGGTGCTCATGCCTTTTTTCCACTCAAGCCAGGGGTCGAAGTGGAATTTGCCCGACTTTGTTATGGTAACTTCTTGGTTGTAAGCGTTGTAACCACTATCAAGGCTTTGCCATAAAAGAAACGATCCTGATTGGTTGTTCATCCATGCGCTGTTCAGACCCAAGGCGAGATTTTTTGTCGGAGAGAAACGATAGCGCAGCCCGAGCCGTTTTCTGTTATCGGCATTCCCCATACGATAACCATCGTCGGCATTGTAGTTGGCTGAAAGCGAGAGCTCGTGTTTTCCCACCTTTCTCATGTGCCAGGCATTGATACCCTTTGCCAGCAATGCTTTGGAGCTCCAGCGAAGGCCGGGTTCTGATGGAAGGCTATATGCTCCGCCATAGGCACTGATAGCGCTTTCGGGTTTTTTTCCGGGCCTTCTGCTTTGAAAGTGAATCACTCCATTCAGTGCAGAAGATCCGAAAAGCACGCTGGAAGCACCTTTGATTACTTCTGTATTTGCCATGCCATCGAGTGGCAGAAAATCCCAAAGAACCTGGCCCGCATCGCCGCTCATCATGGGCATGCCATCTAGCAAAACCAGCACCCTGCTGCCAGCCCCATAAGACCAACCACTGCCGGCACGTATATTGGCTTGCCCATCAACCACTTGTACTCCGGGAATTTGTTCGGCTAGTTTGTCCAAACTGACGATGTTTTTGCTCTCGGCGAGATAGGGTTGAATGGACTCCATGCTAATGGTAAGCGACCTTAAGCTTTCTCGGCTTTTGCTGGCTGATACCACCACTTGATTGAGCAGGCTCTTGCTCAGCTGCAATGAAACCGATACTTCACAGCTGCCCGATGAACAGCGAATTACCGTGTCTTCGTAACCCAGATAACGGATGCGAACAGCATTTCCTTCAACCAAGTGGAGTTCAAAATAACCTTCAGAATTCGAAAGGGTTCCATTTTGTGGTAGCCCCACTTCTGAAACATGCGCTGCAGGAAGTCTTTCTCCACTTTTGCCATCGGTTATCACCCCTTTCATGAATGTTTGTGCAATGCAATTGTAAGGGACTAAAAGCACCAAGAACAGCTGGGCAGAAGTACGCAAAATGTGGCTGATAAAAGTGTACTTTCGCATATACAATTTTAAGTGATATGAAACAATACGTTGCTACACTCTTCTTGTTTATTGGCTTGTGCTCTGTACAAGCACAAGTTTGTGAACCGGACACCAGCTTGAAAGAGCCCGGTTTTTACCCCCAGAGCCTGATTCCAGCGGAAGCAGAAAAGCCTTACGAAATGGTTTTACAGGTACGCGCATTAAGCGACACCTTGGTTGATTTCAATGGCACCCCCATCAGAGCCACAATCGACAGCATTCAACTCACCAATGTAATTGGTTTGCCTGAAGGTTTCACTTACAGCTGCCTGAGTCCCAATTGTGTTTTTGTAAGCACAGAAACCCGTTGTTCGGTGTTGAAAGGAAATCCTACCAATGACGATGTAGGGGTTTATCCATTGCAATTCGCAGTGGTGGTGTATGCCAGATTGGGCATTTTACGCGTTCCCCAACCGGATACCATCAGAAACTTCACTCTTTTCGTTACCGGTGGCAATATGAGCGTACAACCATCCGAATCTTCAGGCTTGAAATGTTACCCCAAGCCCGCTGCGAAAGGGCTTATTGTTGATGGCAATTCTCAAGAGGGCAGCTTGTTTATCACCGACCTGAGCGGTCGAAAAATGTATGAGGGAGCAATGGCCAAGTCGAGCGTAGCAGTAGATGTAAAGGACTGGAACAATGGTGTTTACCTTTTGTTATTCATGGGGCGCAACGGCCAGATGTATCGAGAAAAGGTGGTGATTCAGCACTGATATTTTGGGCAGCTTACAAAAGAAGCTCACTGCTTTGATCTTCGGCCTGTATCTCATTGCAGGCTTTATGCTGGTGCCTGATTATGGCATTTCTTGGGATGAACCCCTGCAAAGAAACCACGGCTTGGTTTCAATGGATTATGTGAACAGTCTGTTCAACGGAAAGCTCTATGAAGGCAAGCTGGCTGAACACGAATGGAAAGACTATCCGTATAAGGATCACGGCGTTTTCTACCAATTGGTAAGCTTGGGTTTAGAGAAACTTTTTGGCTTAACTGAAATCAGAGAAATCTTCTTGCTTCGTCATTATCTATCATTCCTGCTCTTTGCAACAGGGGCTTTATTTTTATTTCTATTGATTTGGCAACGATGGAAAACATGGTGGCTTGCAATATTGGGCTTTCTGCTCTACATAACTTTTCCTCGTGTTTTTGCGGATGGATTTTACAACCCCAAAGACACCATTGCCCTCTCTTGGTTTTGCATCAACCTGTATACATTGAACCGTTTTCTGAACAGGAAAACAATGAAGCGAGCCGGCACTCATGCTTTGATGAATGCCATGATGATGAACAGTAGAATATTTGCTGTCTTTGTGGTTTTTGTTACCCTGTTTTTGTTGTTGTGGGATCAATTCAAGCCATCGTTTAAAATAGCGGGCAAGAAACTCGCAATCATCGCCGGTATCTATCTCGCACTCTTTGTGGTGTTTTCTATCCTGCCATGGCCAAACCTTTGGTTAGATCCTTTTGAAAATGTTTTTCAAGGATTGAAAAGAGCCAGCCGTTGGCACTGGGATGGTTACGTTTTGTTGAATGGCGATTGGATTAAAGCAACAGCATTACCTCCTTGGTACGCCCCTTTATGGATGTCGATTACCCTTCCCTTCACACACTTGTTGCTTTTTTTGGCCGGCTTTTCACTGGTGCTTTTCAAGTTGATTAGAAACAGCAAGTATCTGTTTTACAGAGACTCGGGAGGTCGTATGGATGCCGCAATTGTCTTGTTGTTGGTGTTACCTCTAATTGGGGTGATTTATAAAAAGTCGGTGATGTACGATGGTTGGCGACATCTTTATTTTCTCTACGCACCCATGGTCTATTTGGCCGTATATGCCGCGTATTTATGGGTTAAGCGCATGCGTTTAAGACACAAATTTATTTATGCAGCCGGCCTGCTTGTTTTTTCAATTTATGGAGGTAGGCTGGCTTATCAAATAATTGATAACCATCCGTTTCAATATACCTACTTCAACGAATTGATTAAAAGACCTGCGGTGGATCGTTTTGAAATGGATTATTGGGGTGTTTCTTATAAAAAGGCGTACGAAGAACTATATGAGCGCTTTCCGAACGACACCTTTTTATGTGTAAGTAGATATGATCCGGCATGGTACAACTACATGGCACTTGAACCAAAGATCAAGGAGCGCATTCATTTCAAAGATGAAAGAAGTGGAGAATTACCTCCCCACTATTATTACATTTCAATTTTCAGGTTCGAATATGAGTTGGATGGCTACTTGCAAAAAAAGCATCCATCAGAAAAACCTGTAATGCTTCTTCATGCCTTTGGCAACCCGGTCATAGGTGTATTTGAAGTTGGCCAAGCCCAGTAATACGGATCAATTTATTTTCTGATAAGCACTATTTGCTGTTGATGGCTTTGTTTTTCTGAGTCAATACGAAGGATATAAATGCCATCAGAAAGATGACCCAGGTGCACCTCCTCATGTTCAGCTCCTAATGCCTGATTTAAGAGTACTTTTCCTTGAAGATCGAATATACTGAGCTTGCTTCCCGCAGGAATTCCTTGAATATGAAGGGTTCCGTTAAATGGATTTGGATACACCGATGGTTTGCCTTGAGCTTGATTGCTGATCGAAGCCGGGTTGAACGTTTGAATTTGGCGCGTAAAGGAGTCAAAAGAACACTGGTTGTAGGCGTAAAGCTTTACATCGAAGGTCCAAGCATCTTCATAAACATGAGTTGGGCTCATTTCTACAGAGCTGTCACCATCGCCAAAAAGCCAGCGATAATTGGTTGCATTCGTAGAATTGTTGGTAAAAACAACGGTTCTTCCATCCACTGATTCTGTAAACGAGGCATCTGCTTTTTGAATCACCCGAAAAGCGTGTGCTCTTTCACCGCTTTCACCACAGGTGTTTTTGGCTTTTACATTGATCAGATAAGGTCCACCAACCACACCAAGGCTCGCGTTTACACTGGTTTGGTTGTTATTGCCAATAATGAGTCCTCCACTGATCAGGTTCCAAACATATGAGCTGGCATTTTCAACGCTGTCGATCACAAAAGTGTTGAGACCCACGCAAAGGGTGTCGGCGGCAATGATCATTGCCGGTGTATCGGGTGGGGGTGGCAAAATGGTTAGGGATTTAATGGCGGTATCACTGCCAAAATCATTGGTGCATATCAAATGGATTTCTTTTTCTCCTGAAGAGCGGTAGGTGATTTGATGGGGCCCCGGTCCAGTGAGTGTTTGAGCGGATGCGGAGGTGTCAAACATCCATTGGTAGGTTTTTACCACCCCTTCCGTTTGATCGTTTACAAAGAAAATATCGCCCGGGCAACCTATATTCTTACTCAAAGTGAAATTGGCTCTGGGTTTCGTGATGTTGCAGTTGTTCACCTGTATGGCCTGCATACTGCCCGGACCACACACATTGGCGGCGGTGCTTTTGGTCATCATGGCATTGCCTCCATTGAGGTCATCTTGATGAAGCACCACTTTTCTTTGCCCAGTGCCAAGGGAGTAGTGCATGATTTTTTTATTGTCGATTACGTGGGCCAATTGGTGGCCGTGTCCCAATTCATGGGTAGCGACAGTTTCAAAATCATATTGATTTCCTCCTGGACTCCCGGTGCCGTAATACCAGTTTCGTGTGCTGTCAAACTCAATATCCAGCTCTGTAACGTACCAGTCAAAGGCCGAGCCATTCCAACAGCCTGACCAAAACGACCAACAAACACCAAGTTTGTTGTCGTCAAACTTTGTTATGCGAATAACGTTCACATCATCGCGCCCGATGCTGTCTATATGGGTGTCGGATCCTACATCCCAGTTCATCAAGGTGTTACACCGCCATGTTTCGAGGCTTCTGAGCATGGCATTTACCGCATTGCTGCGATTCTTAAACTTGTGGTTCATTTGCCAGGTGTATCCCCCTTTATTGTTGTCGTTTACATGATCTGTTTCATAAAACTTCTCATCCACCTGATAGGCTACATTCAAATGTGAATAGGGAATAACAATGGCCTTGGAAGAGGTGCTCTTTTCGTTGTTATTGTTGGTCACACGAATCGTTCCTGTTCCTGCTCTTGTTGGCACTTTTACCTGTATTTGGGTGTTGGTCCAGCTGACGTAGTTGTCATCGAAAGGTATGGTGTAAAAGCGATTATCACCAAAATTGGCATCCCTGAACTCAACCTGACCGGTGGTGCCTCGGCTGTTGCCAAAATTGTTTCCATTGATGGTCAGTACGCTACCAGTACCTGCAGAAATGGTATCCTGACTAAAGCTGCTGATGATAGGAGCTGCCAGAGGCCTTAAGCCTGGCAAGCCATCAAAGGGAGCTTTTTGGATGGTTTGAAATGTTCCGGTAAAGGCTTCAATTTCAGGGTAGAGATACCCGTTCAGGCCTTCATAGGTTTTAAGGTAATCAAAAGCCATGCGCTCGAAAGGATCATATGCAATCATGCTTTGGGTACTTGCAGTGGGCCTTAGGAGGACTTCAGGTTGAATAGGAAGCTCAAAATGCAACGACTCTTTTTTCAGAAACAATAAGCCGGTTTCACCAAGTTCTGCCTGAAAGGCAGGATGCGCCTCATGCATCTCATTTCCTATTTGCCCGCCTGCACCCACAAAATGTACCAGGCCATTTTTAGGGATATCTCCCTTGAAGAGTTTAAAAACCTCCAAAGTGTAAAGGGTGTAAATCCTTCTTTTTCCTTCCAGCCAAACGCCTTCTTTTTTGATCACATGCCCTTCTACCACCACATCAGACATATGAACTCTTTTCTCGAGCGACCACGATTCCAGTACACATGTTTGAGCAAAAAGGGTGGTGCCCAAAACCAAAAATACAAGCAGATTTGCAATTCTTTTCATAGAGACATTTTACCGATCAAACCTAAATATTTTATTTTGAAATCAGGCTTTTATTCCGTGGGCCACAACCAAAGCAATGGACAAAGCTGAAAATTGAAGCTACTTTTGAGCGAAATATGATAAAACCTTTTAGCAAAACCATCGGATTGGTCGGAGGCGGTCAACTTGGAAAAATGTTGATTGAAAGTGCCGCCGGATGGAACATACCTTTTCATGTATTGGATCCATCGGCCCAGGCTTCTGCCGCTCCATTGGCTGCGCACTTTATCAAAGGCGGGCTCAGGGATGATGAGAAAATCATTGCCTTAAGCAAAGAAGTGGATGTGCTGACATTTGAAATAGAGCACATCAGCACCGAGGCTTTACGAAAATGCCGTGATGCAGGACTGGAGGTAATTCCCTCTCCGGAAGTATTGGAAATGATACAGGACAAAGGGTTTCAAAAATCATTCTATTCCGAGCGAGGAATCAAAACCACATCATTCCGTTTGATTGAAGGCGATGAAAGCTGGAAGGAAGCAGCAAGTGAATTGAAAGGAGAGAAATTGGTGGCCAAAAGCAGAAAGGGGGGCTATGATGGCAAAGGGGTAGAGATTGTGGAAAGGAAGCGTTTATTGGAGGGTTATATCCCCTTTAACCAGCCTTCGGTCTTGGAGGAATTTGTTGAAAACGCCATCGAACTATCAGTGATTGCCGCCGTAGACAAAAAGGGGAATACCCGTGCTTATCCTGCTGTGCAAATGCATTTCGATCCACGCAGCAACCTTGTTGATTATCTTTTTTCTCCGGCACTGGTCTCTGCTCAGATTGAAAAAGAAGCGTCTGAATTGGCATTAAAAACAGTCCGGAACATCAATCAAGCCGGCTTGTATGCTGTGGAGATGTTTGTGGATGCCCAAAATCAGGTGTATGTTAATGAAGTGGCACCACGACCACACAACTCCGGCCACCATACCATAGAAAGTTTTTATTGTTCGCAGTACGAAATGCTTGTGCGCATTTTATGCGACCTCCCATTGGGATCCGTACAGCAGATCATGCCTTCAGTTATGGTAAACCTCGTGGGCCCTCAAGATGTGGAGGGAGCTTACCAATTAACAGGGGTGGATGAGTGCCTTTCAATGGAGGGGGTTTACATCCACTTATACAACAAAAAAGAAACCCGACCCGATCGTAAACTGGGTCATTTCACCTGCATGGCACCTACTTTAGACGAGGCTATTCAGATGAGTAAAACAGTTCAGTCCAAACTTCAAATAACTGCTGTAAAATGAAAAAAATAGGAATCATCATGGGGTCTGATTCAGACTTGCCTGTCATGAAAGAAGCCGCAGATGTTCTTTCAGACCTAGGTCTTGAATACGAGTTAACCGTTGTCTCTGCACACAGAACCCCCGATCGGATGTACGAATATGCCAAACAGGCCAAAAAAAGAGGTATTCGTGTAATCATTGCGGGTGCCGGTGGGGCCGCGCATTTGCCGGGCATGGTTGCCGCCATTACTGCGCTGCCCGTAATTGGGGTTCCGGTAAAGTCAAGTAAGTTGTCAGGCCAAGATTCTTTGTACTCCATTGTTCAAATGCCACCAGGTGTGCCAGTTGCAACCGTTGCCATTGATGGAGCCAAGAATGCAGGCATTTTAGCGGCACAAATTCTCGCTGCATCTGATGAGGCAATTCTTGCCAAAGTTCAGGACTATAAAAACCAATTGCGCGAAATGGTAGAACAAAAGGCTGAACAGCTCGAAAAACAAGGCTACAAAGCGTATTTGAATAAGAAATGATTGCACTGGAAAACACCCTCGTTTCGCTTTCGGTAATTGAGGAGCAGTTTGCTTGTCAAGTGAATTTATGCAAAGGTGCTTGCTGTGTAGAGGGCGACTATGGGGCGCCATTGGATGAGCCTGAGATAACAGAATTGGAGGAGCTGTTGCCTAAAATAGAGCCCTTTATGTCTGAAGAGGGAAAAGATCTGCTTCAACAAAAAGGCTTTCACGAAAAAACCCCTGAAGGAGAAAGAGTAACCACTTGCCGACCTTCAGGAGAATGCGTTTTTGCCTACTACGACGAGTTGGGCATTGCAAAATGCGCAGTGGAATCAGCTTGGAAAAACGGCGATACCAATTTTAAAAAACCCATTTCGTGCCATTTGTACCCCATCCGAGTGTCGAAAGTAGGAGAAAGCGAAGCCTTAAATTATCACGAATGGAGCATTTGCTCACCCGCTTGTGATGCCGGTAAAAAGCAAGGCATTCCGCTCTATGTATTCTTGAAAGATGCGCTCATTAGAAAGTTTGGTGAAGCGTGGTATGGCGAGCTTCATGAGGTCGCAGAAGCTTGGAAAAACCAATGAAATCAGCACCATTGGTTGATTCAAGGCTTTGGGAAAGAATACCACAGAAAGCCATTCCCTACGTACAAGAAATGTTGCATCAAAAACAGGTGGTGGTGCAGTTGGCTGGCAATAGACGCTCTAAGTCAGGCGATTATCGCTCACCCTACAACGGCTCTCCTCAGCGAATCACCATCAACGCTTCTTTAAACCCCTATTCAGCACTCATTACCCTGGTGCATGAAATTGCCCATATGTACGCTTATGAAAGTTACGGCCGCAAGGTGGCACCTCATGGAAAAGAGTGGAAAGCTTGTTTCAGAAAGCTCATGCTCCAATTGCCTATCGATGAGATTTTTCCGGCGTCCCTCAGCACCCTGTTAAAAAACCATATGGTCGATCCCAGGGCCTCTACTTTTGCCGACTTGAACCTAAGCAGGGCATTGCAATCATACAACAGCACATCGGCGGAGCCACTGACGGTTGAAAAACTGGATCACGAAGTGGTGTTTACCCTCGATGGAAAAAGGTGGTTCAAAAAACTCGATAAAAGACGCAGCCGCTTTCTTTGTCAGGATGTGCAAAACAGAAAGCACTACCTCATCCACGCACTGGCATCGGTAATTGAGCAACGAAAAGCCTGAGGAGTTTACCTACCTGTTTATATTTGTATAGAATCGTATGCAATACTTTATGAAAAGAACTTTAATAATTCTAGGCATTTCAGCCTATTCACTTTTAGCCAATGCACAAAAATTACCCAAGTTCACCGATGTAATCAGCAATCCGGTAACGGATGTAAAGAATCAGGGAAAAACGGGCACCTGTTGGAGCTTTTCAGCGGCTTCGTTTCTTGAATCAGAATTGATTCGCCAGGGCTATGAAGCCTTTGATATCTCTGAAATGTTCATTGTGCGAAACATTTATCTCGAGAAAGCTGAACGCTACATCAGGAAACAAGGTAAATCCAACTTCAGCGAAGGGGCTTTGGCACATGACCTCTTAAGAGGGGTGGAAAAATATGGATTGATACCGGAGGCCGATTATTCGGGAAAAAAAGACAATGAGTTTCACGATCATTCAAAGATGATAGAAGAACTTACGGCTTACCTCGATAGTATGGTGCTGAATCGAAACATCGACTTGAACTGGAAGGATTCTTTCAATGCCATCCTGGATCAATACATGGGGAAAGTGCCAACCAGTTTTGAGTTTTACAACCAGCGTATCAATCCCAATTTGATGCTTTCTATGTTCCCGATCAAGGCCGAAGATTATGTAGGACTCACCTCTTTTACTCACCACCGCTACAACACCTGGTTTGCCATAGAGGTTCCGGATAATTTTTCTGAAGGCATGTACTACAACCTTCAACTCGAGCAACTCTTTGGCATTGTGGACGAAGCTTTGAAAAACGGATTCACCATTGAGTGGGATGGGGATGTTTCAGAGCCGGGATTTAAAGGAAAAATCGGCGTAGCAGTGCTGGCGGAAGTCAACGAAAAAACCAAGTGGCCGGTAAAGGAAGATACCGTAAGTGTGAAACTGAGACAAAATGCCTTTGATCGCTATGAAACCACTGACGACCATTTAATGCACATCGTGGGTTTGGCAAAGGACGAGCATGGCACAAAGTACTATAAGGTGAAAAACTCTTGGAGCAATAAAAACGGAATTGACGGATACGTTTACATGTCGGAGGCATACATGAAAATGAAAACGGTATCAGTGTATTTGCCCAAAGTGGCGCTTCCAAAAGGACTTGGTATTTTCTAACAAGTTCCTTTTTTTGAAAAACACCCAATCATATGAGCATGATCAAAGAATTTAAAGACTTTGCCTTACGCGGAAATGTCGTTGATATGGCCGTTGGTATCATCATTGGCGGAGCATTTGGCAAAATTGTATCCTCATTGGTGAACGATGTAATTCTACCACCCATTGGCCTGTTATTGGGTAATGTAGATTTTAAAGAATTAACCTTCAACCTTAAAGAAGCCAAGGCTGCGGTAATGGAAGGAGAGACCGTGGTGAAAGAAGCCACTGAAGCGGTTACCCTGAACTATGGCGCATTCATTTCAACCGTACTTGATTTCCTGATTGTAGCATTTGTCATTTTTCAATTGGTGAGAACCATGAACAAGATGAAAAAGAAAAAGGAAGAAGCGCCATCTGCCCCTCCAGCACCCAGCAAAGAAGAACAATTGCTTACGGAGATCAGAGATTTGCTGAAGAAATAGAAAATTATCCGGCAATTACGCCACTCCCCAACAGTTCCTCTTCTTCATACCAGGCGGCAAATTGTCCCGGGGTGATGCCCCTTTGAGGTTTGTCAAAAAGGATGTACAGGCCCTGCGCGCTTTGCATAAGTTTGGCTTTTTGAAGGGGTTGTCTGTAACGTATTCGTAGCATGAACGCTCTCTCTTCACCCACTTTCATTCGGTTGTCTTCCCGTATCCAGTGCACATCTGCATTTTCGATAAAAAGAGCGTTTCTGTACAGACCGGGATGTTGCTCTCCCATGCCGGTGTAAATGATGTTTTGCTCCACATCGGTGGCAATGACAAAAAGGGGCTCCGGGCTTCCGCCAACCTGTAAGCCTTTTCTTTGGCCTATGGTAAAAAAATGGGCTCCAGGATGTTTCCCTACAATGGCCCCCATGCTTTTATGATATAGCTTTGGGGCACTCATTTTTTCTAGATCTTCTGACTGACCGTTTTGAAAAATCTCTGAGTCAGCCGGGATATTGATAATCTCACCCTCTTTTCTGGAGAGTTTTTGCTGAAGAAATTCAGGCAGCCTCACTTTTCCAATAAAGCAAAGCCCTTGAGAGTCCTTTTTGTTTGCAGTTATCAACCCTTCACGCTTTGCTATTTCGCGCACTTCACTTTTGAGGTATTCGCCTATTGGAAAAAGAGCTCGAGATAGTTGCGCTTCGGTTACCTGACATAGAAAGTAACTTTGATCTTTGCTGCCATCTTTGCCTGAAAGCAGGCGGTAACGGATGCGGCCTTCTTTCTCAAACTCTGTTCTGCGACAATAGTGCCCGGTGGCAACATAATCGGCCCCAAGTTTCAATGCGGCCTGAAGAAAAACATCAAACTTTATTTCACGATTGCACAGCACATCCGGATTGGGCGTGCGCCCTGCCTCGTATTCGGCAAACATGTAATCCACGATTCGTTTGCGGTATTCTTCGCTCAGGTCAATGGTCTGAAACGGAATGCCCAATTGTTCTGCAATAACAAGGGCGTCACGGCTATCATCTTCCCAGGGGCAATCTTCACTGATGGTTACGCTGTTGTCGTGCCAGTTTTTCATGAACATGCCAATCACCTCATAGCCCTGCTCTTTTAACAGATAGGCTGCAACGGAGGAATCAACACCTCCGGAAAGTCCAACCACGACTCTTTTTGTCATTGCCGCAAAGATACAACCATCCCTTAAGCATGAAGCCCAACACCAATGGCCCTTGCCTGTGTACAAGCAAAGTGCGATTTTCGAAGCACTTATGCTGCTATACAATGTTACCATTTGCATCGATGATGATGCGCATGATGCCTGGCTTGACTGGATGAAAAAAGAACATATTCCGGAGGTAATGGCCACCGGCTGCTTTGAGTCATGCAGGATGTTTCTCATTGAAAAACATGATCCTTCAGACCCGGGTACCAACTATGGCATACAATATTATGCTGCAGATAAATCGGATTTTGAGCGCTACAACCGAACATTTGCGCCGGCACTCAAGCAAAAGACACAAGATTTATTTGGCGGGCGTTTTGTGGCTTTTAGAACGCTATTGCACGAGGTAGATCTCAACCTTTGAAGAGAGAACCTGCAATGAAGGCACAATAAATGGGTGCCAAGGGTAGCATAAATCGCGATGCACCAATGGGACCAGTCAGAAATAAAATCAACATGAAAGGAATCATTGCCAGCCAGAACAAGGCTTTTTTCCGGTGATCAATGATACTTTTAGCAAACAGCAGCAATTTCAGACCATTGACCAACAATAAAAAAATGAGAACCCATGCGAGTGGGCTTTTTACCAATCTCTCTATGGCTTGTTGAATCCCACCTTTTTGTAGCGCTTTTAGAAAGCCATCCTCTCCTTCGGCATATGGCTGCCCAAGAAAAAGCATGAGCTCAAATCGTCCTGGATCAATGAGCATTCGCAACATCCCCCCAACATGAATGAGCCCGTAATCCACCGGGTTTGCTGCCACCAACTGCATTCCGGCGGCTTTGCTTTCCTTGTTCCATTTCTGATAGCTCTCTCTGCTGTGCGGGATGTACATGTATTGCTCGAGTAAGCTATCAGCTTGTTCACTGTTTTGTGTTTTGTTAAGTAAATACCGGCTGTTGTATTGGATGAGGTTGATGCTGCCGATGCTGCTGTATTCAAAAACGCCGCTTTTGGAGAGGTTTCTCATTGAAAAACCCATAAAAAACAGCAGGGGCAGGAAAAGCAACACAAGCATAACGGGCTTATTCAAGCCTTTACGAAAGGATAACAATGGTGAAAGTACAACCAATGGAGCCATTACAGGCTTAAACATCATGCCAGCAATCCCACTGAAAACCATCCAGATTAATTGGTGAGTTTCTTTGAACTTCCAGCTTTGAATGAGAAAGAATACAAAGGCCGTCCATGTTAACTGAAGACATATGTCGCTCATCACCGTTGAAGCATAAATCCATTGGGCAGGATACAGTATCAGTAAAAGGGTGAACAGCCATTTTTGCTGATGAGAAAGTTCTTTTCCGTTGATCATTTCAACCGAGCGCAGGGCAAGGTATATGGATAGCATACCTGCCACAATTTGAAAAAGAAACAACAGCAAGGACATAAAACCACTGAGAAGCAGTACAAGTGGGTACAAAGGAGGCCGTTTGCTGAACAGTCTGAAATCCATTGGCAATGAAAGATCACCTGAGTAGAGGTTGAAGTGATGGAGAATGTTTTTGGCCGCAAACAGGTACTCTTCGCTGTCTTTGGTGTAAATCTCGCCTCTGCCCAGCTGCCAAAACATCACGAAAAGATACACCCCAAGGCATGAAATAGCCTGAGGTGATTTAACAAAATGAATGAATGAGCCTTTCTTCAATGGCTCAAAGAGAAACAAAATCTTATGATTCAGCAAGTGCTGAATGGATGAGATTCTCGCTCAAAATTCGCAGCTTATCAGAAAGTTTTGAATCCATGGCGGCCGGCAATGGCTTGGCAGGTTTCTGTTTGTTCCAATAAAGGCCATTGAGTTTGCGTTCGGCTACCGTTGCACAATGCAAGGTGGTTAAACAACCTTTTTCAGGCTTTAGTATAAAGGGCCTCATCCATCGGAATGCTCTGCTCACCCAGCCCTTGTTGTTCAAACTAAATCCACTGCCTACAACCCCAGGGTGCACGGCTGCAGTGAACAACCAGTCGCCATAACGCTCAAATAAATCGCGTGTAAACAATACATTGTAAAACTTGGAGTCGGCATAGGCGGTCATGCCCTTGTATGATCGTTTTTGAAACATTGGGTCATCCAATTGACTGCGAGAAATAAAATGCGCCGCACTGCTGAGATTGATCACCCGGGCATCTTCACTCTGCTTCAGCAGGGGAATGAGTTTGGTGGTGAGCAGAAAGTGTGCAAGATGATTTACCTGAAAACTGCGTTCAAAACCATCTGCAGTTAGGTTCTTATCCATCCATATGCCACCTGCATTGTTGATGATTCGATTAACGGGGACATTCAAATCCTGGATGACTTGAGCGCAGCTTGCCACCGATTTTAAGCTTCCGAGGTCGCACGAAATGACATGAATTTCACTGCGGTTTTGGAGTTCTTTTTTCAGCGCCTCTCCCTTATCGATATTTCGCACAGGCAAGATCAGTGGAATATTTTGAGCGGCAAGGGCCCTGGCGGTGGCCTGACCAATACCGGAGGTACTGCCGGTGATGATGGTATGTGGTGATGGTTTCATCTCCCTACTAACCTTTGAAGTGCTGTCTTTGTTTCGTTTGAAATGCCGAATATTGCTTGTTTGAAAAGAGCATTGGCCATATGGTTCGTATGCATCTCTTTGTCAGGGATGTTCTTTTTTTCTGCTCAGTTAAGCCGATTGCAGTGGCATCGAATCGATCGATTCATGAATCCTACGGAAAATGAGTCCGATACCTTGTACTTCAGTTTGTCGGAGTTTAGTAAACTGGAATGGAAGCATGCGCGCGAATTTTCTTACATGGGTCGGATGTTCGATGTGGTAACCGTTCAGCATTTGGAACAAGGTGTGATGGTAAGTGGGCATTTTGATCGCAAGGAAGATCAACTGCGCTATGCATTGCAAACCCATTTAACCACCTTCACCGGTGGGAAAGGAACAGATGTCAATATTCCGGCCATCCACGAGCCTATTTGGTTTGTGCAATGGCATGAAATAAAGCTATTTCCCCCGATTAGGTTTTTATCATTTCAATGGAACGCTCTGTTGTATGACAACCGGACCGTTATACCCGAAGTACCACCACCAGTATTTGTTTAATCTCATCAAAAGGGGAATGCGATTCTCCCCGTTTTAAGAATCGACAAATCAACTTTATTCAAGATTAAACAAATGAAAATCAATATAATATTGTTTTTTCTGTGTTTGGTGTTTCCTTTTTTTACCCTTGCACAGAAAATCAGGGTGTTGGATCAGAATGATCAACATCCCATACCGGGTGTTTCTATTTTGAGCGAATCGCCCAGGGCTTTTACCTACACAAATGAACGGGGTGAAGCTGATCTTTCACCATTTCTTTCTTCTGAAAGGATTGAAATCATCTGTCAGGGTTATGAGAGTGTTTACATTTCCATTAATGACCTGGCTAAAAATGCCTATGAAGTTTATTTGAAACCCTCAAACATCAGTTTGGAGGAGGTGTTCATTTCAGCTACAAGATGGCAGGAGGCCTCAGGAAATGTTCCACAGCGCATCATTAGCATTTCACCAAAATTGGTGGAGCTGCATAACCCTCAGACATCAGCAGACCTGCTGGGCTTATCGGGCAAGGTGTTCATTCAAAAGAGCCAGCAAGGTGGAGGCAGCCCCATGATTCGGGGTTTTGCAACGAATCGCCTCATTTATTCGGTTGACGGAGTTCGAATGAATACGGCCATTTTCCGGGCTGGAAACATTCAGAACGTGATTAATCTCGACCCTTTTGCGACAGAAAATACAGAAGTAATTTTCGGTCCGGGTTCGGTCATGTATGGAAGCGATGCCATTGGGGGAGTGATGAGTTTCCAAACCCTCCGTACGCAGTTTTCAGAAGTGGACAGTTTGCAAACACACGGCAAGGCAAGCATTCGGTATTCTTCTGTAAATCAGGAGAAAAGCATGCATGCCCACCATGTGTTGTCATGGAAAAGGTGGTCGTTGGTCAGCAGCATTTCGGCATGGGATTTTGACCATCTGAGACAAGGTTCTCATGGTCCTGACGATTACATCAAAGACCGTTATGTTCAAAGAACTGAAAATGGCGATGATATCATTTATCAGGATGATCCGCTTCTTCAGATTCCTTCTGCATATAGCCAATACAACCTGATGCAAAAGCTGGCATTTCGACCTAATAAATATTGGAAACTTGAATATGCGCTGCATTATTCAGAAACCAGCCCATATGGTCGTTATGATCGGCACAATCGCGTGAGGAGAGGCTTGCCCAGATATGCCGAATGGAGTTATGGTCCGCAAATCTGGGGCATGCAGCTACTCAGCATTGAGCATCAGCGAAAAACGAAGGCATTTGACCTGATGAGTGCAAAGTTTGCCAGACAGCGTTTTGAAGAGAGCAGAATCGACCGAAACCTCAATGATAGCATGAGGAATTTGCAAACCGAAAAGGTCATTGCCTGGTCGGTGAACCTTGATTTCAGCAAGTCGACCGGCAAAAGAAATACCTTGTATTACGGGGCAGAAGCAGTGTTGAATGATGTTAACAGCACCGGTGAAATTCAGAATATTTTGAACTCCGATGTACAGCTGGGGCCTTCGAGATACCCTCAGGCAACTTGGTCAACGGCCTCCCTGTATATGAACAATGAATTTCGAATGAATCGGAAATGGACCCTTCAAGGGGGTTTTCGCTATGCTTATTACGGCTTGAGTGCTGATTTTGATACCAGTTTCTACCCCTTCCCATTTACTTCAGCTCAATTGGACAAGGGGGCTTTAACCGGTTCTGCAGGGGCGGTATACCGACCTGGGAAAAACTGGATTGTAAGGGCAAATATGAGTACGGCATTCCGATCGCCCAATGTAGATGATATGGGTAAGGTTTTTGATTCTGAACCCGGTGCGGTAACCATACCGAATCCATCTCTGGCTGCCGAATACGCCTGGAATGCAGATATTTCCGTGGCAAAAGTTTTCAGCGACCTGTTCAAGATGGAGGTTTCTGTTTTTTACACCTATCTCGACCATGCTTTGGTGAGACGAAATGCCACCCTCAATGGCTTGGACAGCATTTTATACCAGGGGCAGCTCAGCCAAGTACAGTCCATACAAAATGCAGCCATGGCAAATGTGTTCGGTATTCAGGCCAATGCTGAATTGAGATTGCCTTCGGGTTGGTACGCATCTGCAGATTTGAGCTATCAAAAAGGAGAAGAAGAACTGGATGACGGAAGGGTGAGTGCATCGAGGCATGCAGCACCCATCTATGGTATTGGTCGCCTGGGTTATCGCAATAAGCGGTTGAGTCTGGAGTTGAATGCGCCTTTTCAGGCCGAAAGAAGCCACAAAAACCTGGCAATAGAGGAGCAGGGCAAAACGGAAATCTACGCTCTTGATACAGAGGGAAACACCTATGCACCTTCATGGATAATTCTCAATTTTAAAAGTATGATTCAACTGAATGAAAGTTTCCGCCTGGGCGCGGGATTGGAAAACATAACCGATCGCAGATACAGGCCATACAGCTCAGGAATCTCCGGCGCTGGAAGGAATTTTGTCATGTCATTGAACATGACTTTCTAAGCTGGGATTGCGCAGGTTAATCAAGATTTCAGGTCGGATCAGTCCGGCCTGATTTTTTACCGGGCCATTTTTTCTTTCAGCCCAAATATCTTTCTTCGGTAAAATTTGCGTATGAGCAGTTTTAGAATCAGACCTCGTTTTCAACAACAATTCCGCTCGGGCGCCCAAGAGATGGAGAAACTGTTCCGCGATCGAATAGAACACGAAAAGGAACTCTGCTCTTGTAGTGGGGTATTCAGACCGGGCCACATCATTTTAAAGATACCTGTTGATGAGCGTCATTTCTGGTCGCCTCAGTTGACCATCAGTCTCGAAGAGCGGGAGAGTGAATCGGGAGGAGGAACTTTGGTAAGGGGCCTCTACGGTCCGGACCCTTCGGTTTGGACTTTTTTTGCCATGAGTTATCTGGTACTTGGAATTGCGGCTGTTTTTGCCGGTATCATCGGCTATTCTTATCGCATTCTTGGCAAGGAAACATGGCTGCTTTGGCTGATTCCCGTATTGGCTTTGGTGGCATTGGTGCTTTACATCATTGCGCAGTTTGGGCAAAAACTGGGGGCAGAACAAACCTTTAGATTGCATCACTTCTACGAGGAAACCGTAGGCAAGAAAGTGGAGTTGGGATGATGAAGAATGTGTATAAGTGGGCAATACTGGATTCGAACCAGTGACCCCTACCCTGTCAAGGTAATGCTCTAAACCAACTGAGCTAATTGCCCTTATACTAAAAATGCCCCTAAAGGAGCATTTCAGAGTGGGCCCACCTGGGCTCGAACCAGGGACCACCTGATTATGAGTCAGGTGCTCTAACCAACTGAGCTATAGGCCCGCTTTCTTAAAAAAGCCAGAATTGAAACCATCGATTTCTACGGCTCTTTCAGAAATGGTGGGCAAAATACGCACTTTGCACCCATATTTGCAACCAATACCTATGACGGCCTTACCCCAAGATTTCTTAAAGAGTTTGGACAAGCTTTTGAGTGCTGATGAGCAGAATCTTTTAAAGGAGGTCCTGGAGCAGGTATCGCCTGTTTCCCTCAGGATTCACCCCGAGAAAGGAAGTGTTCTCTTTGGGGAAGAAGAATCTGTTGCATGGTGTAAAAGCGGCCGGTACTTAAATGAGCGCCCGCTTTTTGCGCTTGATCCTAATTTTCATGCCGGTGCGTATTATGTTCAGGAAGCCGGATCGATGTTGCTTGAACAAGTTTGGGATCAATTATCATTGCCAGATCAACCGCTGGTGCTTGATTTGTGTGCTTCTCCCGGTGGTAAATCAACACATTTGCTCTCCTTGCTCAATCACCGGGGTCTGCTTATAAGCAATGAGGTCATAAAAAGCAGATCAGCTTCACTGTTAGAAAATGTTACAAAATGGGGATATGCCAATGTGTTGGTTAGCCAGAACGACCCTCGAGACTTCTCGCGTTTGAATGGTTTGTTTGATGTGTTGGTCGTAGATGCACCCTGTTCGGGAGAAGGCATGTTCAGGAAAGATCCCATGGCAAGATCGCATTGGGGAACGGATCAAGTTGAACATTGTCATTTGCGCCAAAAAAGAATCCTGCAGGATGCTTGGCCTTGCCTGAAAGAAGGGGGGTATCTAATTTACAGCACATGCACGTTTAACAATATGGAGGATGAACGGTCCTTAATGCACCTGATTGATCAAGCTGGTGCGGAAGCGGTTGGTTTGCCAGAACTTGCTTGGGGGGTTGATCACAGATCGATGGAGGGTATAGATAGCTATCGAACCTGGCCGCATCGTTCAAAAGCTGAAGGTTTTTTTATTGCCGCAGTTCGAAAAACTTCTGCTGAGAAGGAAGTAAAAACAAGAACCTCAAGCAGGATAACGGTAGACAAAAAATTGCATCGAGTTTGTTTGCGTTCAAATGCAGAACATTTGGTGATCTTGAGGGATGAATACAACAAACCCTATCTTTTTCCGGAAGCCTTTGTTTCGCAAGCCGCTCTTATTGCTGAAGAAATAAAGCTGCTTAGAAAAGGAACGCCAATGGGAGAGGAAAAAGGCAGAGACTTTCAGTGGTCGCATGATTTTGCCATGAGTCTTCATTTGGCAGCCGATGCATTTGGAAGCTTGGATTTGGAGAAAGACCAAGCCCTGAATTACCTGAGAAAAAATGCACTCCCCACAGTGGAGGGCGCACAAAAGTGGGTGTTGGCCAGTTATGGTGCACTTCCACTGGGCTGGCTGAAAAATGCAGGAAACCGTTTGAACAACTATTATCCCAAAGAGTGGAGGTTGCGATTACAGTAAGTCCTCAGCAACCTGTAGGGTTTCGTAAAGGTAAACATCCTTTTTCAGGCCCTTATGCCAGTCATTCATGCGCTTCAATTTGAGACTATCAGATTCAATGTCTTTAAGATCAGACTTTAGCACTTTCAAATCGAAGGCCTCAATGGGTTTTATTTTTTCTTCAAACTGCTTGTTCACCTTTTCTCTGTTCTCTAAATCCTTACGGTATTCACTTAATTTGAGTGGAAACGCATCCCTTTCGCTTTGCGCTTTCCATCGCTGAGCGTTTTCCTCAAAGGCGTTGAAAATATCAGATCCGGAGGTTCTTGCGGCGCTTTTCTTTTTAATGGCATCCATTTTTGTCAGATAGCCACTGAGTTTCTCATATTCTGCTTGTTCAATCTGATCCCATTGCAGTGGAAAATCTTGTTCCTTTTCGCCCGTGGGTATGTAGGTGTAGTTGTCGGTCCAGATGATATCAGGTGTAACTCCTTTGAGTTGGGTGGCACCACCGTTGATGCGATAAAACTTCTGCATGGTAACTTTAATGGCCCCCAAGTCTTGGGCATCAGGGCTTCTAAGTGTTTCATTCAGGTTGATGAATCGTTGCACTGTTCCTTTTCCATGGGTGGTATGTGACCCCACAACCAATGCACGACCGTAATCTTGCAAGGCAGCTGCAAAAATTTCAGATGCAGACGCACTGAACTCATTCACCATCACAACCAATGGACCATCCCAGAGTATGCCTCTGTTTTTGTCGCTCATAACATAGGGCGATCCAAATCTCGATTTTACCTGCACAATAGGGCCCTTATCAATGAATAAGCCTGCCATATCCACTACATCTTGCAAACTTCCTCCACCGTTGTTTCTCAGGTCGAAAACAATGGCTTCAACCCCTTCTTCTTTGAGTTTAATCAGCTCATTTTTTACATCCTGATAGCTGGTTCTTCCACCATTTCCGGTGAAATCGGTATAGAATCCGGGGAGATAGATGTAACCAATTTTCACTTGATCATCATCCATCATAACCGATGATTTGACATAGGTCTCTTCCAAAACAACCACATCGCGTGTAATGGCAATATCTTTGATTATCCCGTCAGGGCTTTTAACCGTGAGTGTTACCACCGAGCCTTTTGGTCCTCTGATAATTTTTACGGCATTGTCAATTTTCCAATCAACAATTTCTACGGCTTCTTCATTTTCTTGTGCAACTTTTAAAATGATGTCTTTCGCTTTCAATTCGCCTTGCATGGCTGCCGGTCCGCCGGGAACAACATCCACTATTTGAATGTAGCCATCTTTTTCTTGCAGACGTGCGCCAATCCCTTCCAACCTTCCGGTAATCCCGATGTCAAAGTTGTCTTTATCGCTCGGGGGAAAGTAGTTGGTGTGAGGGTCGAACAGGGAAGTAAGAGAGTTTAGATAAATATTCATTTGGTCTTTGCGGTCCATTTTTCTTAACCGTTTGAACCAATCTGTTTGGTTTTGAGCCACCATTTTTCTTGCCTTTGCTTCGAGTGAATCGTAAGGTTGAATGCGAACGCTGCTATCGTTTTGAGCTTGGGCATCTTCTTGTGTTTTAAGGTAGGATGCCAAGCGGGTCATGGTGCTGTATTTCAAAAATTTGCGCCATCTTTCTTTCAACTCCTTTTCATTTTTTGCCCAGGGTAAATCTTCGCCAAAGTCAACGGATTCATTGCGCTCAAAATCAAAAGGGCTCGATAAAATTTCGTCAGCAAAAGATTCACAGAGATCGATACGTTTTTTCATGATATCTGACATCTCATCCATGAGTGAGTAAGTGCCACTTTGAATCATATCATCAATAAAGAGCTGATACTTGTTGAGGTAATCAATATCCTCTTGAAGTAGAAAACGCTTATTGTTGTCTATGTTTTTTACGTACTCGCCAAAAGCTTTTTTGGAAAATTCATCGTCAATGGTTGGCGGACTGTAATGAAAATTTTTGAGGTTTTCGAAAATGGCGCGAACCAGAATTTCATCGTTTTTTTCTAGTTTTTTGAAATAGAATCCGGTTCCAATAAGCGCCAATGGAACGATAATGGCCAACGTCTTTTTTATATTCATCCACATTCTGTTTTGAGTCTCAGTCTTCGAAAATAAGGGCTTTATTAAAAGCCACAGCTATTAGAACAAAAAAGGGGCCAAAAAGGCCCCCTTGCTGATATTTTGTCGATCAAAGATTAGAAACGCTCGATGGCAGAGAAAAAGAAAGATGCTTCAATAGCAGCATTCTCGTCGCTATCCGATCCGTGGATGGCATTGGCGTCGATGCTTTTGGCATATTTTGCACGAATCGTTCCTGCTTCGGCTTTGCTTGGGTCTGTTGCACCAATGAGGTTTCTGAAATCCGCAACAGCGTTTTCTTTGCTCAAAACTGCGACAATCACAGGACCTGAGGTCATGAATGAAACGAGATCGTTGTAAAAAGGTCTTTCCTTGTGAACGGCATAGAATGCACCGGCTTGTTCTTGGCTCAGTTTCATGTACTTCATGGCAACGATGCCAAAACCTCCTGCAATGATGTCGTCAATAACTTTTCCTGTATGACCGTTGGCAACGGCATCAGGCTTGATAATGGTGAATGTGATGTTTCCTGTCATGATGGCTTGTTTCTAAAAACAGCGGCAAAAATAGAGGGATCGCCCCATTTTTACGACCTTTGACAGAAAATTCAGATGTCACAAAACGAACTTAGCCTTATTTATCATCAACTCGAGCAGCAAGCACCGCTCAAGATAGTGATCACCACCCACCATAAGCCGGATGGCGATGCAATGGGTTCGAGTTTGGCCTTGTACGCAATACTCGAAAAACTTGGGCATAGCGTTCGAGTGATTACGCCCTCCGATTATGCTGTTTTTCTTCATTGGCTTCCCGGACATGAAGAGGTGCTGATTTATGAAGGACATGAAGATCAGGCATCTACCCTTGCACATGAAGCCGACATGATTTTTTGTTTGGATTTTAATGATCTTAGCAGAATCAATGAATTCGGGGATGTTGTGCGAGAATCAAAAGCCACCAAAATCCTCATTGATCATCATCGCGAGCCCAAAGGGTTTGAAGACTACCGCCTTTGGACCATCGATACCAGCAGCACGGCGGAGTTGATCTTTGATTTTATCGAGGCTGGCGGTTGGCTTCATTTGGTTGATAAGCATGTTGCAAACTGTTTGTACACGGGCATGATGACTGATACCGGATCTTTTCGTTTCAACAGCGCAGGGGCCTCTACCCACCGAAAAGTAGCTCATCTCATTGATACCGGGATGGATCACGCTCTTGCTCACCAAAGGGTGTATGACCACTTTAGCCTAAAAAGGAGCCGTTTGATGGGCTATGTCTTGTACAAAAAGCTACAGGTGTTTGAAGAATACAAAACAGCATTGGTGACCCTCAGCCGAGAAGAATTGCAAGAATTTGATGTTCAAACAGGAGATACTGAAGGTTTTGTCAATTTCGGACTTGGCATCGATGGGGTGGTGTTTTCTGTCTTAATCATCGATCGCACCAAGCTGGTAAAAATGTCATTTCGCTCACAGGGAACATTTGCATGCAACGAGTTTGCCTCAGAGCACTTCAATGGAGGCGGCCATCTGAACGCTTCTGGTGGGGCAAGTGAAATGAGCTTGGAAGAAACCACCCAAAAATTTCTTGAGTTATTGCCCGTTTATAAGGATAAAATATTGGCATCATGAAGAAATCATTACTTGTGAGCACTCAGGCTCTTCTTTTGTTGGCAGGTATCTCCTGCCAAAAGAAAGTAACGTACCAAACCAGCGAAAAAGGATTGCAGTATCACTTCTACGAAAGAGCCGAAGATGGAAAGGCCGGAGAGAAAGGAGATATTTATCTGTTGGAAGTGCAAGCCATGCGTCCGGACGATTCTGTTTTTCTGGATACCCGACAATTGGGTCGGAAACTGAAGTTCGAGCGAAATGAGGAAGTTTATCCGGGCGATTTTCACCATGCCTTGTCTTTGATGCATGTTGGCGATAGCATGGCATTTAAAATTGTGGCTGATTCTTTTTACAACCGATCATTTAAGCTCGGTCTTCCTACTTACCTTAAGCCTGATGATGAAATCAGATTTTTTGTTCGTGTGAAGGACATCATGAACCCTTATCAGCATAAAATGACCATGTTTGAGTTTGAGCTGGAACAAATGGAATCATTCATTGAAGAAAAAAAGTGGACGGTTGTAACTGACACGCTCACCGGCATCAAGTTTGAATGGATGAAGCAAGACAGCCTGAGCCGTGCTATTTCTGTTGGTGATAGCATACGAATGAAATACCACTATCAAACCCTGGAAGGAAAAATGATTGCCCGTTCAAATCCCGATGATTGGGTGGGTTTTAAGGTGGGAAGCCAGCAACACATACCGGGTCTCAGCAGGCTTTTAACTTTGTGCCATTACGGAGATAAGGTAAGAGCCATTATTCCATTTGAACACGCCCTGGGAGAAAGAGGTAGCGCCTATATTCCCCCATACACCACCATTGTTTCAGAAATTGAAATTCAAGCAGAAAAGCAGTGAAAAGGATATTGTTTTTGATCTTATTCTTCGGAGTTTCGGCGGGCGCATTTGCAGATCCCGGTGATACCCTGCGAACCTCGAGCGGAATGGTATACATACCCATGAAAGTGGGAGAAGGAGAAAGGGTTTACGCCAACCGAAAGATTCACGTACAATACATCGGATATTTTGAAGACGGAACTGTGTTTGATCAATCTGATGGGGTATTTACATTTGTTAGTGGTCGTGGAGAAGTCATAAGCGGATGGGAAGAAGGCATTCGACTCATGAAAGAGGGAAGCTTTTACCGTTTTATCATCCCCCCACACTTGGCCTATGGAAAAAGGGGGTACCAGGGAGTCATTCCGCCCAACACAACACTTATTTTTGACATCAAACTTATTCGGGTAGAACAACTATAAAATGCGACATATTTTAATCACAGGTGGGGCGGGTTTCATAGGCTCGCACGTAGTTCGGCACATGGTAAACACCTACCCCGACTATCATCTTTACAATCTCGATAAACTCACGTATGCTGGTAACCTCGAAAACCTGCGCGACGTGGAGGGCAAATCCAACTACACCTTCATCAAGGCAGACATTACCAATCGGACTGAAATCGAAGCGATTTTTAATACCCATCCCATTGATTCGGTGATTCATCTCGCGGCAGAGTCGCATGTTGATCGCTCAATCCTCAACCCGCTGGAGTTTGTTGAAACCAATGTGTTGGGTACGGTTATTTTGTTGCAGGCATTTCGAGAAAAGGCAGCTGCTCGCAATGGAATTTTCTATCATGTTTCTACCGATGAAGTGTATGGGGCACTGGGAGAAGAAGGGAAATTTACTGAGCAGACCCCCTATCATCCCAACTCCCCCTACTCAGCATCCAAAGCGGCCTCTGATCATTTTGTGCGCGCTTATCATGAAACCTATGGTTTGAAAGTGGTGTTATCCAACTGTTCAAACAATTACGGTTCCCATCAATTTCCGGAGAAACTCATTCCATTGTTCATCAACAACATTAAAAACAACAAGCCTTTGCCGGTTTATGGCAAGGGTGAAAATGTGCGCGATTGGCTGTGGGTAAACGACCATGCCCGTGCCATTGATGTCATTTTCCATCAAGGCAAATCGGGAGAGACTTACAACATCGGTGGGAACAACGAATGGAAGAACATTGACCTGATACACTTAATGTGCAGCATCATGGATCGAAAACTTGGAAGAGAACAGGGCAGCTCTGCTAAGCTCATTAGCTATGTAACCGACCGACAGGGCCATGATTTCCGCTATGCGATTGATAGCAGCAAATTGATGAATGAGTTGGGTTGGACCCCCTCATTAGAATTTGAAGAAGGACTGGAAAAAACCATCGATTGGTATTTAAAAAATGGAGAATGGCTCGAGCATGTAACTAGCGGTGCTTACATGCAGTATTATGATCGGTTATACCAGAACAGATAAAACTAAAAAAATGAAAGGAATTATTTTGGCCGGTGGGTCCGGCACACGACTTCATCCGCTTACACTGGCCATGAGCAAACAAATGATGCCGGTGTATGATAAGCCCATGGTTTATTACCCGTTATCAACTTTAATGATGGCCGGTATCAATGAGATTCTGATCATTTCTACCCCTCACGATTTACCAAATTTCGAAAAACTTTTGGGTGATGGAAGCCAGCTCGGATGTAAATTTAGCTATGCGGTTCAGGAAGTGCCCAACGGACTTGCTCAGGCCTTTGTGATAGGGGAAGACTTCATAGGCGATGACAAGGTGGCTTTGATTCTCGGAGACAATATTTTCTTCGGCTTAGAGCTGCAAGACTTGCTACTCGAGAACAGAAACCCCAACGGAGGAGTCATTTTTGCCTACCATGTTTCTGACCCTGAGCGATATGGGGTGGTTGACTTTGATGAGGAGATGAATGCTTTATCGATTGAAGAAAAGCCCGCTAAGCCAAAATCCAATTACGCTGTGCCCGGCTTGTATTTCTACGACAATGAGGTGATCGAAATTGCTAAAAACCTCCAACCCTCGGCACGTGGCGAATATGAAATTACCGATGTGAATAAAGAGTACCTCCGACGACAGAAACTCAAAGTTGGGATATTGAAGCGCGGAACGGCCTGGCTCGATACCGGAACATTCAATAGCCTCATGCAGGCCGGAACCTTTGTTCAGGTCATAGAGCAGCGGCAAGGGCTGAAAATAGGATGCATAGAAGAAGTGGCCTATCGTATGAAATTCATCGATGCAGATCAACTCAGAAAGCTCGCAGAACCTCTCAAGAAGAGTGGTTATGGAGATTACCTGTTGCAACAGATAAAATAGTCTTTGAAAGACAGTGTTTTAATACGTTTGCTGGGCAAGCTCTATCGCGCGGAGATACCTCTGAGCAAAAGCGTGTTGTTTTTCCTGGTTTTTTTAACAGCTGTTGCGGCCATACTTGATGTTTCGGCCTTATCATTATTGGTTGTTTTTCTTCAAAAAAGCACGAGTGGCCTCATTGAATACGCTGGAAAAGTTTGGAAGCCGGAAGAGACCATACCCTTATTGGCCCTGATTTTCTTCTTAAAGGCGGTGTTCAATTTGGTCATTCAAAATGAACTACTTAAAAGGTTGCAACAATCCGGTTTGGAGATGAGCATGAAGAAATACCAGAGCTATGCTTTGGCAGGCCCGGCTGCTTTCAGTCGCAAGAACACCCCTCAAAGCTTGCATGAATTGAACTCGGTAATGCTCGTTGCTGTTGAGGGTTTGCTCATACCTGCGGTTTCACTATTGGCGGAGTTCTTGGTTCTCACAGGACTTTTGTTCCTTCTTTTGTGGTTTTATCCGCAAATCAGCTTGTTCTTATTGCTCGGAATCATGCCTATTGCGTTCTTTTTGTTGTACTATAATCACCGGAAAATCCAGCGCATCTCAAAAGAAATGAACGAGACAAAAGCGATGATGATGCGAAACTCTTTTGAGTATTTACAAGCGTATAGCGAGTTACTGCTGAATGGCCTTCTTGAGCGGCATGCTCGTTTTTTTACCGAGTACTTAGATCAGTTTAAGCGCATTAAGATTACTTATAACATTGGTCATGCCCATTTGCCATTTAGGTTAATGGAGTTTACCGCGGTGCTCGCTTTGTTCATGATCATTTATTTCAGTTCAGGAGAAGAGAATCAGTTGATGACCATTGCGGTTTTCGGCGCGGTCGCTTTTAGAATAATTCCGAGTATCAACCGCATCATAGGGGGATACAGCCAAATGCAATTGAATTCGTATGTACTCGACTTTTTTGTAAAACCGGTAACAGCTGAATCTTCCATTCAACCAGAAACCTCTGTTGCTTCGCCTTTGGAGTTTGAAAATGAGATCAGGCTTAAATCCATTCGCTTTGGGTACCCCTCTCAAGACCAGGCTCTTCTTAATGATTTGAATCTCATCATCCCCAAGGGCAAAATCATTGGAATAACCGGTTCTTCCGGTGGGGGTAAGAGCACCTTGTTGCATATCTTGGCAGCATTGTATCCACCCGTATCAGGAGAGATTAGCATTGACGGAAAGCCGCTGTCATCTGATCAAATAAAAAACTATCACCAAATGGTGGCTTACGTTGAACAAAAAGTTTTTTTGTCTGATGACAGCATTGCAATCAATATTGGTTTTACGGATCGATACCATGGTGTTGATGAGAATAAACTCCTGGCAGCCATTGAAAAAAGTCAATTGAAAGATTGGGTGACGGCTTTGCCTGATGGCATAGAAACCGCCGTTGGAGAGCATGGCACCATGGTTTCCGGAGGTCAGATGCAGCGTATTGCACTGGCAAGGGCCTTATACAAAGGGGCGAGTTTGTTTTTGTTGGATGAAATAACCAACGCTCTGGATAAAGCAACAGAACAGCAGGTGATGATGAATCTGAAATCATTGGCTAAAGAGGGGAAAACCATTGTCTTAGTGAGTCACCATGCTGATGTCTTGGCCAATTGCGATGAGGTGTATGAACTAAAATCGCAAAAGCTTGTGGCCAAGACAAGGGCAAGATTAAAATAGCTGCATGTTTAAACATTTAGTAATGCAAAAAGGGTGTGGCTAGGCTTATCTTCGTTCCATGAAGTTGAAAAAAGAATTGGGTATTGAAGCATTCAATTCACCTTGGCATAAGGCCATGCTGAATATTTTATTTAGCAGTCAATGGCTACAGAATGCCATTGAGGAATTGATTCGAAAGCATGGCATGACCTGGCAGCAATACCAAACCCTCAAGAGCATTGAGCGGCATGTTGACGAGCCGGCAACCATTGGCAGTGTTAAGGAGGCTATGCCCGATAAGCAAGCAGATACGAGTAGGATGATTGGCAGGCTCGTTGAAAAGGGATGGGTGATTAAAAAATCAGGCAAAGAAGATAAAAGAAAAAGCGTGCTTGAGTTAACTGAAAAAGGCAGAATGGTGCTTTCAGCAATGAATGAATCAACTACCCAGATGGATGCTCTGTTATACAACCTAAGTAAAAAAGAGTGCAAACAACTGAATGCTTTGCTCGATAAATTGAGAAGCTAAGTTTCGGTGAGCGTTCAGGTTATTTTTTCACCAGAGAGCTAAGCGGGTTTTTAAGGTTTTTATATGAAGTAAGATCACATCGGATGCTCCCAACAAACAAACCGGTTTCAATGCGAACGGGTAATTTGTTCTGGTCAGCACTCACCCAAACCGTCATATCATCTTCGTCTTTGAAAACCCGGTCTACCACAAGTCTTGGTTTAATTTTATAACAACGGATTTTTCCGACATCAGATTTAACAACTTCTTCTCCCATAAATTTGAAATCGAGCTGGTAAACTTTCTGATCCAGGTAAACATTGATGGGCCAGCTTTGACCGGGTTTGGCATTTCTAAAGTCGATATTGCGTGCATAGTAGATAGAAGAAACGATATCCTGAACGTATTCAGGCAAATTGTCCATGTCCTGTTTTTTACCTCTCAAGGAACGGTCGGCGTGATCATAATAGACCAAGTCTACATCTTTGTAATCGTCTTCCTGCACATATTTGAAGTATTTGAGGGGCGCAATGCTTTCCATATCAACGTATGATTCGAAATGATCTCGAACCCGGTAGGCCCAGTCAAATGACGGAAGCGTTTTTCCAAATGCGGTAATGTGGTAGGTAGGCCGATCATTAATGGTTACCGGTTGGGTGCCTACTTTTATTTTTACGTTGGCGGCATTGATGAAACCATAGTGAACCCTGAAATTTAGTTCTTCACCGAAGCCAAAGGCATTGTTTTGAAGGGTTCTATAACGAAAAGTTCCACTGGTGTTGGCCTCTATTGTTCCCAGACTTAGACATGCCATTAAAATGATCAGATGCTTCATGGGTTTCATTTATTGGAAGGTGTTCAATTATTGTTCCAAAGGCTTATGTAGGCAAATTAGCTCTATTTTCGTACGCTTGAAGAAAGTCATGCACTTCAGATTGCTCATTTTACTTCTTTCGTTGTCTACATTAGCCAACGCTCAGCTGAACAATCAAATGTTTAGAATGGGTCATGAGCAGGTTCTTTTGAAGCCGGGTAAAATCTCTTTTGGTCTTTACAGTCTGGGCTTTGCACGAAATACAGAATATGCAAACCTTTTGAAGGAGGGGCGCACCTATATGGGTTATCAGTTTTTGCCAAGTGTAAATTACCGGGCGGATTCTTCCTTCAGTTTGCAATTTGGGGTCTACCTGCGAAATGATTTTGGAGGATCATTTCCACAGGCTTTAGAGCCGGTATTTCAAATGAAATATCAAAAGGGAATGCATCAATTCATCATTGGCACCCTTCAGGGAAATTTGTCCCATGAACTCATAGAACCCCTTTACGATTTTGAGAATGTACTAAATGATCCCATAGAAAATGGCATACAGTACCTCATTGATCATCGCATTTTAAAAGCTGATGTTTGGGTTGATTGGCGCAAAATGATTTATCCTGCTTCTCCTTTTCAAGAAGTTTTTACTGCGGGAATGCACACAAAACTCACCCTTTTGAATAAACCAAACTGGCAATTGGTATTACCGGTGCAAATGATGGCCCAACACAAGGGGGGCGAGATCGATGCATCTCCGGATCCAGTTCAAAGTATATACAATACGGCCATTGGGGGCCAAATCAAATACCGCCCGCTTAAATCGAAATTGCAAAACATCGATTTGCAGGTTTATGGCACTTATTACCTTGATGAATCGAGGTTTGTGGTGGATAGTTTCATCGATGGAAATGGTACGTATGCCTCCTTGAATTTCAAATGGAAGTACCTCAATTTGATGATGAATTACTGGGATTCGTATCAGTTTCAGTCCACCTTAGGCGACCCAGTTTTTCATTCGGTTTCAGATGAAAGTCCTGATCGACTTTTTTTTATTCGGAACGTGGCCATGGCCAGATTGGGATATGAACGCCCGCTTTCTGCCCATCTTTCTTTTATGGGTCGAGTGCAATACATTCACGATTTGAAGGAAGGTCAAGGAGATGTAATTACTGAATTGTACTTGCGATATCGCCATGTTTTTCATGGCAAGGGCAACAACTGACCACTTCCCGTTTTCTCATTCAGTTCTAGTTTTTCAGAGGGCGTTCCCTGATAGTAAATATTTCCGCGGTTAAATATTTTTACAAACACCACACGAGTTCCGTGAACGAATAGGTCAAGTGGGGTATGTGAGTCGATCAATACATCTTCACAGACCAGATTCCTTGCATCCAATTCACTTACCCTTTCCAAAGACCCTTTTAAACTCTTCGATTTTCCTTCAAGCAAGAACTCACCGGCATCGATTGATTGGACAGTAATTTCATTTGCATGAACGTTTAAATAAAACTCATTGGTAGCTGACTGAGACAATAAAAGTTTGTCGAGTTGGAGTGTATCGGTTGATTGAATGGTTGAATTGCCAATGGCGTAAATGGCATCGAGTGAATGGATATTGATGGTGAGCTTAATGTGAACATCAAACGATCGAACAAAGTTGCAGATATTGGTATTTTGTATGCTTAAGATGCCATTTTGGGTTTCTGTTACCACCCCTTCTAATAGGTTTTTAGGTCCTTCTATTTGAATGAAAGGAGGCCGACTGCTGTCTTGAATGAGTATGATGTCAAATGCATCAGAAATGTCAAGGGTGTGAAAATCATCGATGATTCGCTCAATGGTGCGCACTTCACCGGCTCCTGTAAAACAGTCGTTCCATTGCTCTTTCCGACATGCGGTAAACGCCAACATAAGCAAGATGGGCCATATGATAAGCTTACTTTTCATGGCTTGCCTAATTTATAGCCCACTCCCCATTCAAAAATATCAGCAGTGGCGTAATGTGTTTTCAACGCCAAGTGGGCAAACCACTGATTGCTCAGGTGGCAATTGAAGCCGAGGCGCTGGAAAAAAGCAGGTTTAAAATCAGAAGGGCGATAGAGATAAACCCCTAGATCAGCAAAAAAATCAATTCTCGAAATGCCCATTTGATAACCCGCGGTGATAGAAACTTCGGTAAGTTCATCCATTCTACCTTTGTAATCGGTTCTGTCCGGGTAAAGGTTGTACAGGTGTTGTGCATCAAAGAATAAATCTGCACCAAATCGGTAATAGCGCTGGTCTTTTTGGGTGGGCAACAAGCGTTTACAGCCCAGCAAAAAAATATTAAATGTTCTTGGGTTGCTCATGTCGAGTTGCTTATTGGCATAGGCCGCATAGGCATTCCATAACCCACGGTTCAGAGGTTTTTCTGCTTTCAATTTGCCGGGATCGGTGGGTTGAAGCAAGCCGCTTACCCCCAGATAAAGAGAGGGCATGTTGATGCCCAGGTTGGGAACCCTTGCACTTGCATTGGAGAAGTGGGTCACAATCATACCTGATTTAATCAGCGCTTGTTCACCCAGTTTCTTGTTGTAGAATAGAGATAATTGCATTCCTCCATTCAAATGTGAGCTCATTGCGAGGTTTTTGCGGTTATTATCAAGATCAAACACTTTACTAACCCAGCCCAGCCCTGTCGACATACGAAAGGCCCAATGTGCATCTTTTGTTCCACCCAGAGCAAATTGAAAATTAGGCATGAGGGCAAATACGTGCCCGTTGATGCGCTCATTTCCTAAATTCATATACAAGGCATTGATGCCAATTTGCGGGTGTCGATATGCTTCAGACCAAGAGCCTTGAGAAAAAAGTCGCTTGCTGAATTGCATTTCGATACCTACTGTATGGGCCTGCATAGCGAGCATGCTCTGTTGATGTGCCATCAAAAAACCAGGATGAGCAGCAATGCCCAACTCATATTTGGGTGCCCTTTGTTGTGCCTGAGAGGGAAAGCACAGGTAGATCGTCAGGATTATGAGCAAGATGGAGCGATTCATTTCAATGGCTGTGCTGAGCAAAGTTATCAATTAAATCAGTTCGATTGCCACCAAAATACAAGAGCCGGCTTTTGGCCGGCTCAATGCATTCCTTATTCAATTCAAAATGAATGTATCAGCTGCAACCCAAAGAGTTGCCGCAATTGGTACATTTATAACAGGTGCCGCTTCTCACGGTCATATGTCCACATACATCGCAAGCGGGAGCATCGCTTTGTAGGCCCTCAAAATATTCTTCTAAACCACTAGCACCTCTGGCTTGAGCAGATGCACTTCCACCAGCAGCGTCATTTTGTTTTTCAATGCTCACGGGGTTCGGAACAGCGGGCTTAGTTGGTTGAACTTCAGCCGTTGCTGAAGCTTGTCCAGCTGGTGCATCTTCCTTCTTGGGAGGAATTTGCACGAGATCCGTTCTTCCGAGGTATTCAAAACCGAGCATTCTAAAGATGAAATCGATGATGGAGGTAGAATTCTTGATGTTGTCATGACCCTCAACCATACCCGATGGTTCGAAGCGGGTGAAGGTGAATTTATCTACGTACTCTTCAAGCGGTACACCGTATTGCAGACCAACCGAAACGGCTATACAGAAGCAGTTCATCAACGAGCGGAAGGTGGCCCCTTCTTTGTGGATGTCGATGAAGATTTCTCCCAGGGTTCCATCATTATATTCACCGGTTCTTACAAACATGGTTTGTCCACCCACCTTGGCTTTTTGGGTAAAACCTCTTCGTTTTTGGGGTAGGCGTTTTCTTTCCACGATACGAGAAAGCTGGCGCTTAAAGGTGGTATCAGTTGAGGCGTTAATGATTCGAACGGCAGCATCGAGCACCATCTCAGGAGTGATGTCTTCGGCTTTGATGTCGCCGGCTACGCCAACCACCTTTTCTACTGCGTCGATCTTTTCGTCTTCTTCTTCCTCATCTGATTTGTTGTTGAGTGGTTGGGACAATTTACAACCATCGCGATAGAGAGCATTGGCTTTAAGGCCTAGATCCCAACTCAGTCGGTAGCAAGACTTGATATCATCCACGGTTGCCTCGTTTGGCAGGTTGATGGTTTTTGAAATGGCTCCGGAGATGAATGGCTGTGCTGCTGCCATCATTTTAATGTGGGCGTGGGCGTGAATGTAGCGCGTACCGATTTTGCCACACTTGTTGGCAGTATCAAATACCGGCAGGTGCTCTTCGTTCAAATGCGGAGCGCCTTCTACGGTCATGGTGCCACATACATAATTGTTGCACTCATTGATTTCTCTTGCAGTAAATCCAAGAGACTTGAGCAGATTGAAATTGGGTTTGGTGTATTCGTTTACTGCAAAACCAAGTTTTTGCATGGTGGCATCGCCAAGAGTCCAGTGATTGAAGGCATTCTGAATTTCAAAGGCTGCAGGCAATCCCACGTCAATTTTTTCAATATCTGCATCGTCAAACCCTTTGGCTTTCAAAGAATCGTAATTGATGAATGGAGCGCCTTTCAGTGTTCCGTGGCCTTTTGCGTAGTTGACGATATCATTGATTTCTTCAGATGAATAACCAAGGGTTTTCAGTGCTTTTGGAACCGAGTTGTTCACGATTTTGAAATAGCCGCCACCGGAAAGTTTTTTGAACTTAACGAGGGCAAAGTCAGGCTCAATACCGGTGGTATCGCAATCCATTACCAAACCAATGGTTCCGGTGGGGGCAATAACGGTTGTTTGAGCATTTCGGTAACCGTGTTTTTCGCCCCATTGTACGGCCTTATCCCATGCGTTGCAGGCGGCACTGAGCAAGTAATCGGGGCAATGGGTTGGATTGATGCCCTGAGCTTTGGTGCTCAGACCTTCGTAATTGTCGGTGGCATTGTATGCTGCATAGCGATGGTTTCGCATAACGCGGAGCATGTTATCGCTATTTTCTTCGTAGCGTGCGAATGGTCCGAGGAAAGAAGCCATTTCAGCAGATGTAGCATAGGCAGTTCCAGTCATGATTGCCGTTACCGCACCACAAATAGCCACGGCTCTTTCGCTGTCGTATGGAATACCACTCATCATAAGAACAGAACCGAGGTTGGCATAACCGAGGCCAAGGGTTCTGTAGTCGTATGACAGTTGGGCCACTTCTTTGCTAGGGAATTGTGCCATCAAAACGGAAATCTCCAGCACGGTGGTCCAAAGTCTGGAGGTAAATTCAAACCCTTCCACATCAAAGCGAAGGCTGTTGGCGTCAAAGAATTTTACAAGGTTGATGGATGCCAAGTTACAGGCCGTATTGTCGAGGAACATGTATTCCGAGCAGGGGTTGGAAGCGTTGATTCGACCACCGGCCGGGCAAGTATGCCACTCATTGATGGTGGTGTCATATTGAACACCGGGATCAGCACACGCCCATGCTGCATCGGCAATGGCATCCCAAACTTCAGAAGCGGGCTTGCTTGCCATGACATGGCCATTGGTTCTGGCCTTGAATTCCCACTCGCCGTCTTGGTCGAGGGTTTTAAAGAAGCTGTCCGGAATACGAACAGAGTTGTTGGAGTTTTGTCCGGATACCGTTTGATAGGCATCTCCTTCATAGTGCGATGAGTAACCGGCTTGAATGAGCGCGGCTACTTTGCGTTCTTCATCTTTTTTCCAGTTGATGAATTCCATGGCTTCCGGGTGGTCCAGGTCGAGGCATACCATTTTGGCTGCACGACGCGTGGTTCCTCCCGACTTAATGGCACCGGCCGCGCGGTCACCTATCTTAAGAAACGACATCAAACCACTGGACTGTCCGCCGCCTGAAAGTTTTTCATTGGCCCCTCTAATCTTGGAGAAGTTGGTTCCTACTCCTGATCCATATTTAAAGATACGAGCCTCGCGAACCCAAAGATCCATGATACCGCCATCGTTCACCAAATCATCATCTACTGAAAGGATGAAGCATGCGTGTGGTTGGGGCCTTTCATAAGCCGAAGTAGATTTTTTCAGCTGACCACTCTTGGGGTCACAATAGTAATGTCCCTGTGGTTTTCCTTTGATTCCGTAAATGTGGTGCAGTCCTGTATTGAACCACTGTGGAGAATTGGGGGCAGCATTTTGAGCCATGATGCTAAAGACCAACTCTTCATAAAAAATTTGTGCATCTTTTTTGGATGAAAAATATCCGTATTTCTCTCCCCAAAAGCGCCAGGTATCAGCCAGGCGATGAGCAACCTGTTTGATTGAATGCTCAGATCCGTCGCTTCCATCTTCCTGAGGAACACCGGCTTTTCTGAAATATTTCTGTGCAAGAATGTCGGTGGCAACCTGTGACCACCCTTCGGGCACTTCCACATTATTCATCTCAAAAACAACATCTCCCGTAGGATTCTTGATCACAGAGGAGCGAAATTCATATTTGAACAGCTCGTATGGACTCTTCTTATCGCTGGTGAAATATCTTTTGAATTTCAGACCATTTTTCGGATAGGTAAAGTTCTTGTTTTGGCTCATAGCATTTCTTCTTATTCTTACGTTTTATAGTCTCCCCTGAAAACTTTTAGGGGGTTTTTGGATCAAAGATATTTTTGCTGACCCTCCACTTACAATTGCACTTTTCCACACCCGTTTTTTTTGATCGAGATTTCTTTTTGGATTTACAGAACTCTGGCTGTTGATAACAATTATTTAAAGGAAATAATTGCATCTTTGAAGAAAGGTTCAAGCGTCTGATAGCCAAACAATTGCAATTAAATATCTGATATTGAGCATATTAAAACTTTTTCAAAATCAGAAACTGCTGGCATCCAAACAGTTGGCTGTTTTGATAGATCCTGATCATTCGGATGAAAAACAGCTGGACAAAATTATTTTGTCTGGAGAACCAGACATATGGTTGATCGGTGGAAGTTTGGTTTTTAGCGGAAGCATCGAAGAAAGCATCAAGCGCATCAAGAAAAGGAGCAACAACCCCTGTATTATTTTCCCATCATCGCCATCGCATATCAGCTCAGAAGCGGATGCCTTTTTACTTTTAAGTTTGGTTTCAGGGCGCAATCCAGATTTGTTGATAGGGCGACATGTAGAAGCTTCGATGGAATTGCACAGAAGCGGTCTTGAAATCATTCCGACTGCTTACATGCTCATCGATGGCGGGTCAAGCACCACCGCGCATTATGTAAGCCAGAGCTTTCCATTGCCGAACAACAAGCCGGGCCTTGCAGTTAGCACAGCTTTGGCAGCTCAGCAATTGGGGATGAAGCTGATTTACATGGATACCGGCAGCGGAGCAGAGCAAGCAGTAAGCGATGGTATGATTCGCGCAGTTAAGAAGATGCTTGAGCTTCCTTTGATCGTTGGCGGAGGTATACGCAGCGCCGAGCAGGCCTACTCAGCATGGCAAAGTGGGGCAGATGTGTTGGTGGTGGGCAATGCCATCGAAATGAGGCCAAAATTTCTGAGCGAATTGCTCGAAGCGAGAAGCTTGTTTCAAAGCTGATAACAGCAGCGTAAATCATCCCTTCGGCGCTGTCAATTTGATTATTTTTGCAGCCTTATGAGTGAAATGGCAAGAGAAAAGAAAAAGGCCATCAGCAAGGAGGATTTCATTCAGGAAGTTCTACGCGATTACCGAATAGCCTATCAAAGTCGTCAGGCCAGTTTAACAGGTCGTAAAGAAGTGTTAACAGGCAAAGCGAAATTTGGCATTTTCGGTGATGGAAAAGAGGTCGCACAGTTGGCCATGGCAAAGGCATTTCAAAAAGGTGATTTTCGCTCCGGATATTACCGTGATCAGACGTTCATGTTTGCATTGGGCATTAGCAATGTCAGGGCGTTCTTCGCACAGCTTTACGCCACCCCCGATCCCCAGGCCGAACCCGCCTCAGCAGGTCGCAGCATGAATGGGCATTTTGCCACCCGTTTTTTAGATGAAAATGGCCATTGGTTAAGCCAAACGGATCAGTATAACTCTTCAGCAGATATTTCACCAACAGCAGGCCAAATGCCGCGATTGCTTGGGCTTGCTTGGGCTTCCAAGCTCTATCGAAACAATCCAGCGCTGGGCGGCATGACCGATTTTTCAGTGAATGGAAATGAGGTTGCTTTCGGCACGATCGGAAACGCCAGCACCAGTGAAGGAGGATTTTGGGAAGCCATCAATGCTGCAGGGGTGTTGCAGGTTCCTTTTTGCATGAGCATATGGGACGATGAATATGGGATATCCGTGCCGGCAAAATATCAGACCACCAAAGAGAATTTGTCATCGATACTCAGTGGTTTTCAAACTGATAAATACGGCAAGGGCTTCGAAATCTATTCAGTTAAGGGATGGGATTATCCTGAGCTGGTAAAAACATACACCAAGGCCGTGAAACTGAGCAGAGAAGAACATATTCCCGTAATTATACACGTTACGGAAATCACCCAACCGCAGGGACACAGCACTTCCGGTTCTCATGAGCGTTACAAGAGCAAGGAGCGCTTGCAGTGGGAGGAGGAGCACGATTGTATTAAAAAGATGCGCGAATGGATTGTTTCATCGGGCCTGAGTACAGAAGATGCTCTGGATGAGATAGAAAAAGAAGCCAACGAGCATGTTAAGAACGAACGCAAAGCCGCTTGGGAAGAATACCGCAGCGGAATACGCAGCGAACTAGATGAGCTTTTGTCTCAAATGGACCTATTGGCGGCAGCCTCTTCACATGCCGACGCCATTCGTGCAGCAGCAGCTGAGCTCAAGAGCACAATGGACCCCATTAGAAAAGACCTTGTAAAAACGGCACGCAAAGCATTGCGAATCACCATAGGAGAAGAGTTTTCGCAACGTGCTACTTATAAACAGTGGTTGGATGCATACTTACAACTCAATGAAGACCGATATGACAGCCATTTGTATTCTGAATCTGACCACAGCCTTTCAAAGGTAGAAGCGGTTGAAGCCAGCTTTTCTGAGCAGAGTAAGCTTTTGAATGGCTTTGAGATTCTACAGAAATTGTTCGATGGCGCCATGGAGCGCGATCCGCGTATTGTCGCATTCGGTGAAGATGTTGGAAAAATAGGCGATGTGAATCAAGGTTTTGCAGGATTGCAGGAGAAGTACGGTGAGGTTCGAATCACCGATACCGGCATCAGAGAGCTTACCATTGTGGGCCAAGCAATTGGCGCCGCCATGAGAGGCTTGCGACCCATTGCTGAGATTCAATATCTCGATTATTTGTTGTACGCGCTTCAAATCATGAGCGATGATATTGCGAGCTTGCAGTACCGCACCAAAGGGGGGCAAAAAGCACCGTTGATCATTCGCACCAGGGGGCATAGACTCGAGGGGATTTGGCACAGTGGATCTCCCATGGGAATGATCATTCATGCTGTTCGCGGCATGCATGTGCTGGTTCCCAGAAACATGGTTCAGGCGGCAGGCTTTTACAATGCAGTGCTCAAAAGCGATGAGCCCGCGTTGATTGTGGAGTGTTTGAACGGCTATCGACTGAAAGAGCGCATGCCTGATAACCTGTCTGAATACACCCTTAAACCGGGTATTCCTGAAGTTCTGAAAGAAGGCAGCGACGTAACGCTGATTACCTATGGTTCTTGCGTTCGTATTGCCGAAGAAGGGATAGAAATGCTGGAGGAAAAGGGTATTTCCGTGGAGTTGATTGATGTGCAAAGCCTCATTCCGTTTGACACGGGGCACCATATTGTTGAATCTTTGAAGAAAACCAACAAGGTGGTGTTCATGGATGAAGACGTGCCCGGTGGGGCCACGGCTTATATGATGCAAAAGGTGTTGGAAGAACAGAAAGGATACTATTACCTCGATGCTGAACCCAGAACCATTACCGCTAAGGAGCACCGTCCGGCCTACGGAACCGATGGAGATTATTTCAGCAAGTCGAATGCAGATGATGTATTTGAAACCATTTATGCCATGATGAGCGAATACAATCCTGCCCTTTACCCGGAAATGTAAACGCACCCCAATTTGCCCGTACCTACCCCACTCGGGGTTAAGTCGCTTATAACCCCGTCTTTATGAATTATTTATCAGCAGAAAACCTTCATCGCGACCTTGGTGAACGGGTTTTGTTCAGTGGTTTGAGCTTCGGCTTGAGCAAGGGCGACAAAATGGCTTTGGTTGCCAATAATGGAACCGGCAAAAGCACCCTGCTGAAAATACTGGCAGGGAAAGATGAAGCGGATCGGGGTCATGTAAGTACCCGAGAGGGGCTGCGCATTGGATACTTGCCGCAGGAGCCTGATTTTACTGATTTTAGCACCATTGCCCAGCTCATTAAACACGCCCAAACGCATGTTTTGGATGCCATACGCGCTTACGAGAATGCGGTTGAACAGCAGTCGGAAGAGTTCAGTGCAAAGAATCAGCAGGAGGTGGAGCTTGCCATGGCAGAAATGGATCGCCTCGATGCTTGGGATTACGAGCGCAAAGCCGAAGAGCTGTTGAGTTTGTTTGGCATCAGAGAATTTGCACAGGCCATTGAATCGCTGAGCGGCGGGCAGAAAAAACGACTGGCACTGGCACTCACTTTGCTGGATCAGCCTGAAATTCTTCTGTTGGATGAGCCAACCAACCATCTCGACATTGAGATGATCGAGTGGTTGGAGAACTATTTGTCACAAACGCGCATCACCCTTTTAATGGTGACCCACGACCGCTATTTTCTCGACCGGGTGTGCAACCATATTTTGGAGTTGAGCGATGGAAAACTTTATCATCATCGCGGCAATTACAGCTACTTTTTGCAGAAGCGGGCCGAGCGAGAAGAGGTGTATCGGGTGGATGCTGAAAAGGCCCGTCAACTCATGCGCAAGGAACAGGAGTGGATCAGGCGCATGCCCAAGGCGCGAACCACCAAGTCGAAGTCGAGAATCGAAGCTTTTTATGCGCTGAAGGAAAAATCCCTGGGCAAAAAACCCGAGCAGGAGTTGGTGTTGGATGTGAAAATGAACCGCATTGGTGGCAAGGTTCTGGAGTTGAAGAAATTGTACAAGTCCTATGGCGATAAATCGTTGCTGAAGGGATTTGATTATACGTTTAAAAAAGGAGAACGCATTGGCATTGTAGGGCGCAATGGCAGTGGGAAATCAACCTTGCTAAATGTTTTAACCGGCCTAGAACTGGCAGACAGCGGCAAAATTAACCGTGGAGACACCCTGGTTTTTGGTTACTACAGCCAGCAAGGCCTTCAACTCAAAGAAGATAAAAGGGTTATTGAAGTACTGCGCGATATAGCCGATGTGATTGAAATGAGCGATGGCCGAAAAGTTACCGCCAGTCAACTGCTGAATCACTTTCTTTTCCCCCCGCCCATGCAGCACACCTTTGTGAGCAAACTAAGTGGAGGTGAAAAGAGAAGGTTGTTTTTGCTTACGGTCTTGATGAAAAATCCAAATTTCCTCATTCTCGATGAGCCCACCAATGATCTGGACCTGATTACTCTGAGCAAACTGGAAGACTTTCTCATGACTTATGGAGGATGTCTGCTCATGGTGTCGCACGACCGATATTTTATGGACATGCTGGTTGATCATCTGTTTATTTTTCAAGGAGAGGGAGAGGTTCAGGATTTCAATGGCACCTATAGCGAATACCGGCTTCAGCAGGAACTGGAAGAGGCTGAGAAAGCAGAGGCTGTTGTGAAGGTAGCGGAAAGTGCTGCAAGACCTGAAAAAAGGAAGGCAAGACTCTCATACAACGAACAGCGAGAGCTGGAACAATTGGATCAGGAAATACCCGAGTTGGAAAAAAAGAAAACCGAATTGGAGGAAGGTTTGAGCAGGCCAGAGAATGATCACGAGGAGTTGACCAGAATCGGTCTGGAAATTCAAAGCATCCATGAGTTGATTGATGAGAAACTGCTGAGGTGGATGGAGTTGAGTGAAAAAGAAGAGAATTGATTTTACCCTGTTCTGGCATTGATCAGGGTTTGTTCTCATAAAATCAAATACCTTCGAATAATGATGGCCACTCGCTTTTTCGCGCTCCTTTTGGTTTTGTTTGGAGCGGTTTTTTCTTCCCGGGCAAATTTGAGTCGCCCGAGTCCCTCCGTACCCATATCAAACATCACACTCAAGCGTTTTGATGTTACATTTCTCGCTACCAGCGTTAGCGGTGCGACGGGCTACGAATATCAATATGACACCAGTTCGGCTTTTAACAGCCCTATGGTAACATCCGTCTTCTCTTCAGGCAACAGTTCTTCACGCAGTGCCACGTCAGGCACATTGAGGAAGGGACAGACCTATTTTTGGCGGACACGTTGTTTCAATAGTACCGATACATCTGGTTGGTCCAGTGCGTTCAATTTTACTGTGCTTGAAAGCTGTGAATTGAACTTTCCGCAGAATAATGTTGAAGGGCCTCTTACATCTCTCAGGGTTATTTCACTTACCTCAGATGAACCGGTCACTTATATTTTCGAGATGGATACTGTCAATACGATGAACAGTTCATCCTTTGTTCGACGGACATCTAACGACCGTGCTTTGATAGACAGCAATTATTTTACCTATGGTAAAACCATTTACTGGCGTGCAACAGCGGTGAATAAGTTTGGAGACACCCTGGATTGGTCGCCCATTTGGAAATATACCATCAAAACGGTGCCTGAGATCTTCAAGGTGGGCAAGTCATCAGACCCGCAATCAGTTGTTCAATGGCCTGATATGGGGTTGGCGGAAGTTGAATTGCAATTGGATACCCAAAGAGATTTCTCATCAACGGAAAGCAAAAGCAAAATACTCGACAGATACTCCAGGAGAGACACTTTAAGAAACCTGTATTTTGGTGAATGGTACTACTGGCGTATAAGGGGCGTATTTGGTAATCAGAAATCTGATTGGTCTGTGGTGGATTCATTTTTTGTGAGCGAAGATTTCACATTTGTGTTCCCTCAAAACAATGGCAGCCTCCAGTCACTGGTGGTTCAGTTTAGATGGGACAACCGATCCGGAATGAGGTATCAGTTTCAGCTCTCAGAAAACGCGGATTTTGCTGTGATTCTCAAAGACAGCACACTTGCTGAAGATAGAATGACTTTACCGGACACACTGTATTTGAACAGACCCTATTTCTGGCGAGTACGCGGCATGCACGATACTGATACTTCAAAATGGTCAGAGTTTCAGTTTCGCACATTTACCGGGCAATTGAGAATAGATCCGCCATCTCCGAGAAACAATACCGCAGATCATAATATCCGCGTGAACATCAGATTCATTCAGGCTTCGTGGGCCACGGCATATTTGTTACAAATAGATACTGGAAAGCAGTTTAATATCGCCCTTTCTGATGAAGCCATTGTGGTTGATACGTTCGAAAACGTTTCCGGCATATGGAATAGCACCTTTGTTGACCTCAAGTATGATCAGGATTATGTGTACCGGGTGTTTGCAATCAGATATTCCGACACTTCTGAATCCACCATCCCCGTTACCTTTAGAACCAAATCCGGACCTCTACCTCATTTCCCACCTGATAATTTCATAGGCATTGGCACGCAGACAAATGCCTTGATTGTGGGAGTAGATGGGAGTGATAGCGTTCATTGGGAGTTGGATACAAGCATGGCGTTTAATTCTCCTCTAAAGCAATTCGGTTCTGCCCTACATGAACCAGATGATTTTCAACCGCAATATATTCAGGTAGAATTGCCCGGAGAGTTGAATTTCGAGACGAGATATTACTGGAGAACGCGTTGTGTTACAGACAGGGATAGCAGCCAATGGTCCATCAGCAGGAGTTTCACCACCACACAGCGACCCTGGCTTAGCTCCCCGGCGAATGATGCACAAAATGTGGTTATCAACCCCAAACTTGACTGGGGCATACAGGGTTCAGATGATGATTACACCTATGAGTATCAAATAGCAAAAGATTCCAACCTGAGTACAGCTGGCATTCAAACCCTCAGCAAGGGAGACCCTTCAGAAAAAGTGGTCAATCTCGATCATGGTTCAACTTATTACTGGAGAGCAAGAGCATTTCACACCCGGGATACATCATCCTGGTCTCTTATCCATCGTTTTAGCACGGTGGCCGCCCCCCAACTTTCTAAACCTCAATTGTCTCGACCTTTTAATGGAGCAAGCAACATCCCTCTTGCAGGGGTAAATCTGGTCTGGTTTGGTGTTAACACAGCTCAGTCATACGACATACAGGTTTCTACCAATAGCAATTTCACCAATTTGGTGGCAACAGGTAATCCCACAAGCACGGCAGTGGCATTTACCAACTTGAATCAAGGTACTCGTTATTATTGGCGGGTGCGGGCACGGCGCCCTGATCTTGTAGGTCCATGGAGTGATAGCTGGTTTTTTGAAAGTGTGCGCACGAACAGTCTTGAAACCCGCCAACAGGAACCCATCAATGTTTATCCCAATCCTGCCAGCTCAGTTATTCAAATCGTTGGTCTCAGTGGTGAAGCTGAAATTCAGATTTACGACCTGTTGGCGCGCAGGGTGTTAACCTTGCAAAAGATACTGCCTGGTAATTTGGATATAAGTCAGCTGAATACCGGAACGTATATCATTCACATACATCATCAGCATCAGTTGTATACCCAGAGATTAAATATAGCCCATTAGGGAAATGGATGGTTCAGGAAATGACTTTGCTATCTTCAGACATTGGGTTTGAAATTTCAATGAATTCCCAATGCAAACCATTTAACGTACTTCTTCCTGTACTTTCTAAAAAGTAGAACAGAAATCACTGGAACCATCGAAGCGATGATCACAATCATCATGTAGGTGTATTCTTCTATCGTAAAACGCTCAGCCCGAGGATAACTCTAACGGCATTCAGCAAAGAACGGAATACGTGTTTATCACCTTAGAATATGAAACCCTTCTTCCTTGATACATGGCAGAACATCGAATTCTACCTGAACAACCCTTGCAAGGGCAGGCCCTTGTTCACACCACTTTTTCCATTCATTCAGCGCCTGAGGGGTACCCTGACCTTCTGCATAAACGGAACCATCCCCTTCATTTCGAACAAATCCGCTTAATTCCAGTTCAATGGCTTTTTCACGACAATTGGCGCGATACCATACCCCCTGAACTTTACCTCTTATCACTAGTTTCCAGCGTTCCATTAAGCTTGCTCTATGAGGGATATTCCTTCAGGACTTAATTCAATGAGTCGTTTTTTATACAATTGCCCAACTGCCATTTTGAAGGTTTTCTTGCTCATTCCTGCTATCTTTCTCACCTCTTCAGGAGAACTTTTATCATGCAGATTCAGAAAACCATTGTTTCGGCGAATGAGTTCCAGCAGGCGCTCTGCTTCAGTACTGATGCGTTCATACCCCTGAGCGTTCATGGCCAGATCGAGTTTCCCATCATCCCGTATTTTCTCAATCAGCACTTTGAGGGCAGATCCTCTTTGAACCACACGACTGATTTTATTGTGGTAGAGCAAGCCGGCAAAACGGCCTTCGACAACGGCATTCCATCCCAGATCTGTTTCAGAATATAACAGTGCCTCCACTTCATCGCCTTCTGACCATTCACCATTGAAAGCCTCCAGATATTTGCGCAATCGGGTGCTTCCCACTAGTCGATTCGAGCTTTCATCGAGGTACATATACACCACGTATTTTTCGCCTTTTTTAAGCGGCGTTTCCTGCTCCCTAACCGGAATCAAGAGGTCTTTGGGCAGTCCCCAGTCCATGAATGCACCTTTGTCATTCACATCAATACATTCAAGCACCGCAAACTCCTCACAGCGAATGAGGGGTTCCAGGGTGGTGGCAATCAAGCGGTCTTCTGAGTCGAAATACAGAAACACCCTCAGCCGGTCTCCTTCCTGGAGATCTTCAGGGGCGTAACGATTGGGCAAGAGAACGCTTTCCTGCTCGTTTCCCAGATACCAACCGTGATCTGCTTTTCTGAGTGCTCTTAAATGATTGTGTACTCCAGGTCTAAACACATGTCAAAGGTATTGACTCTTGTTGACATTGAACATTTGAAATGAAGCAATCGTTATTTTTACAAAAAATAAATATGCCGAGATCAATAATTAAAGGGTTGGGATACTATGTGCCTGATCAGGTGGTAAGCAATCACGATCTGTCTCAATTGATGGATACCAATGATGAGTGGATACAAGAACGCACAGGTATCAAAGAGAGAAGATGGGTGAAACCTGGTGAAGACACCACCAGCGGCATGGGCGTAAAGGCAGCTCTCCAGGCTATCGAAAGAGCAGAGATGGATAAATCTGACATCGATTTCATCATTTTTGCCACCCTGAGTCCTGACTATTATTTCCCGGGTCCGGGCGTTCAGGTGCAGGAAGCGCTTGGGCTAGATACCATTGGGGCCTTGGATGTGAGGAACCAGTGCAGCGGTTTCGTATACGCGCTATCAGTAGCAGATCAGTACATCAAAACCGGCATGTACAAAAACATATTGGTCATTGGCAGTGAATACCATAGCGGAGGCTTGGAAAAAAATGATCGGGGAAGAGGGGTGAGTGTGATTTTTGGAGATGGCGCCGGAGCGGCCATTGTTTCTGCCACCGAAGAAAGCGGACGAGGCATTTTGAGCACCCATCTTCATTCTGAAGGCAAGTACGCCAAAGAACTGGCCTTGCTGGCACCTGCCACTTCGCGTTGGGTCAATGAGATCATCGCAGAAAATGATCCCGAAGATGTTTCGTACTTCCCATATATGAATGGCAATTACGTATTCAAACATGCGGTTACCCGTTTTCCTGAAGTAATCATGGAAGCGCTCAATCAAAATGATTATAGCACTTCAGACATCAAGTTGCTCGTACCACACCAAGCTAATTTGAGAATTGCTCAATTCATTCAAAAAACCTTAGGTCTTACAGATGATCAGGTGTTTAACAATATTCAGAAATACGGCAATACCACCGCTGCATCCATTCCCATTGCATTGACCGAAGCCTGGGAGCAGGGTAAACTGAAGGAAGGCGATTTGGTTTGCCTGGCTGCATTTGGAAGCGGCTTTACCTGGGCCAGTGCCCTCATGCACTGGTAACCTAAACCCTACGCCAGTTTAATGAGGTAATAGTTTTTCTTTCCTTTTTGAACCAAGATAAATTTGTTGTTGATGAGCATGTCGGCATGCAGGTTTTGGTTTTCATCCTGCATTTTCTCTTTATTGATGCTCAATCCACCGTTTTTAATCATCTTTCTGCATTCTCCTTTGCTTGGGAACACCGCTGTTTCCACTGATAAAAGGTCAATCAGGCTTAAATCGCCGTTGAGCAGATTGGTGCTGATTTCGAAAATCGGAACCCCATCGAGCGCAGAGAGGAGTACTTCTTCATCCAGTGTTTTCAGTGCTTCGGTGGTGCTTTTGCCGAACAGAATTTCACTGGCTTCCACGCTCTGTTCGTAGTCTTTCTCTGAGTGCACCATGGTGGTCACTTCTTTGGCGAGTTCTTTTTGCAGAATTCTTAGATGCGGGGCTTCGCGGTGTTGGGCAATGAGCGCATCGATTGCCGACTTTTCCAGCAGCGTGAATATTTTAATGAGTTTTTCTGCTTCTTCATCGCTCACATTCAGCCAGAACTGATAAAATTTGTAAGGGCTGGTTTTTTTGCGATCGAGCCAAACATTGCCACCTTCTGATTTGCCGAATTTCGAACCATCTGCTTTGGTGAGCAGTGGTGCGGTAAGCGCAAATGCCTCTCCACCGGCTTTTCTTCTGATGAGTTCGGTACCGGTAACAATATTGCCCCACTGATCGCTTCCGCCCATTTGCAGTTTCACTCCATTTTCGCTGTACAGATGGTAAAAATCATATCCCTGCACCAGCTGGTAGCTGAACTCGGTGAATGAAAGGCCACCTTCAAGGCGGTTTTGAACCGAGTCTTTAGACATCATATAACTCACGGTGATGTGTTTGCCCACATCGCGAATGAATTCAAGAAAGCCCCAGTTTTTGAACCAATCGTAATTGTTCACCACCTCGGCGGCGTTGTCAGAATTAAAGTTGAGAAAAGACTCCAGCTGTTTTTTCTGGCAATTGAGGTTGTGTTGGATGGTATCCAAATCAAGTAGGTTTCTTTCGCTGCTTTTACCACTGGGATCGCCCACCATTCCGGTGGCACCTCCTACCAGCGCAATGGGGATGTGTCCTGCCCTTTGAAGATGCACCAATAGCATAATGGGCACCATATTTCCAATGTGCAGCGAATCAGCCGTGGGATCAAAACCAACATATCCCTTCACCTGCTCTTTCATGAGCAGTTCTTCGGTTCCCGGTATGTCCTGATGATGGAGTCCTCTCCATTTGAGCTCTTCGATGAGGTTATATTGGGGTTTGAAAGCCATATGAATCTAACTAACTTGCGGCAGCAAAAATAAAGGCTTTCTGCCGGAATGGGCGGACGACATACACATATCGAAAATTCTAAAGAGGCCTTTGGAATTCAGCGCCTTATGGTAGGGGTGGGCGTTTTGCTCTTCTTGTTAAAAATGGTGGCCTACTATCTCACTGGTTCCGTTGCCATTTTAAGCGATGCACTGGAAAGCATTATCAATATCGTTACCGCTTTTCTCGGCCTCTATAGCCTTCGTTTTTCCATGCGGCCTAAAGACCGCAATCACCCTTACGGACATGGAAAGGTAGAGTTTCTCAGCAGCGGTTTCGAAGGCTTGCTCATCCTTTTTGCCGGCTTGCTCATCATTTATGAAGCGGTTTACCATTTGATTGTGCCCAAAGAGCTGAAAGGTTTGGATATGGGTATGCTCATCATCGCAATCACAGCAGTCTTGAATTATCTCTTAGGTGCATGGAGCACGAGAAAAGGGCGCCAGGCCAGCAGTCCTGTTTTGATTTCAGGCGGAAAACATCTGCAGGCAGATGCGTTCACTACACTGGGAGTGTTTGCTGGTTTGTTCGCTGTTTCTTTCACCGGATGGCAATGGCTGGATTCAGCGGTGGCCGTCGTTTTTGGTTTGTTGATCATTCGCTCGGCCCATACCATTATTCGCTCGGCCATGTCGGGCATCATGGATGAAGCAGATGAAGACTTGCTGGAGAAGGTGGTGGAGATAATGGAGCAAAGACGAAAAGATGAATGGGTAGATTTTCACAATCTCCGAATCATACGCTATGCCCATAGCTTTCACATAGACGCACATTTAACCCTTCCCTGGTACTACAGCATCCGCAAGGCGCATAATGCAGTGGATGCAATCGAAGAAATCATGAATGAGGCATTCACAGAGCAGGTAGAGCTCTTCATCCACACGGATCCCTGCGTGGAAGCATCTTGTAAAATTTGTGCACTATCTGGTTGTAAAGAAAGAAAACACGCCCAAGAAGCCCGCCTCAATTGGACCATCGAAAGGGTGCTTTCCAATGCCAAACACCAAACCGAACGGTGATGGATTATGTATTGATCGCAGCCGTGGCCTTTTTTGCCTCCTTACTCACCTTTTATTCAGGCTTTGGTTTGGGAACATTGCTCACACCGGTTTTTGCGGTCTTTTTTCCCATTGACCAAGCTGTTGCTTTAACTGGGGTGGTTCATTTGCTGAACAATTTGTTTAAGATGGGGCTGATTGGCCGCAATTTATCGCGCAACGTTTTGTTTCGTTTTGGCTTACCGGCCATACCGGCGGCATTTCTCGGAGCCTGGCTCATGATACGTCTCGGACAGGGAAATGTGCTGTTCAGTTGGCATTGGGCCGCACATCGCTTTGATGTAAGTTTGCTTCAACTGGTCATTGGTTCATTGGTTTCCTTTTTTGCACTGTATGAGCTCATGCCTGCCTTAAAGGGCCAGCAATTCTCTGATCGATGGTTGAGTTTGGGTGGGCTGCTCAGCGGTTTTTTTGGTGGACTTTCCGGTCATCAAGGGGCATTGCGAAGCGCCTTCCTCATTCGTTTGAACCTGAGCAAGCAGGCCTATATCGCAACCGGCATTGCCATTGCCTGTTTGGTTGATTTGAGCAGGCTGGCGGTTTACTTTGATAAATATTACCACGCCGGTTTTCAGGAGAAAGGCACCTACTTGCTTGTTGCTTGTTTATCTGCTTTTGGAGGTGCCATGCTCGGTAAGCAGCTATTGAGAAAAATGAGCCTGCATATGCTCCATCAGGTGGTGGGTTATTTGTTGTTGCTCATGGGGCTTGCCATTGCGGCCGGAATACTTTCTTAACAAGCAATGCTGCATTGGCGTATCTTTGCAGCTTCAAAAATTAATCTAATACACATTTCATGTCTTTTGATCAATTGGGGCTGAAGCCCGAAGTTCTTCAGGCGGTGAAGGACCTCGGATTTGAGCAGCCCACCCCTGTGCAGGAAAAAGCCATTCCTGCCATTCTGGAAGAAGGAAAAGATTTGGTTGTTTTAGCGCAAACAGGAACGGGCAAAACCGGAGCGTTTGGTTTGCCGCTGGTGCACAAAACAGACCCTTCCGTGCTCAAGGTGCAGGCCTTGGTACTTTGTCCAACACGCGAGCTTTGTCTGCAAATCAGCAATGACCTGCAGCAATTCAGCAAATACAGCAGGCTTAGAATCACAGCGGTATACGGCGGTGCTTCCATTGTTACACAAATGAACAAGCTACGCGATGGCTCTCAAATAGTGGTGGGCACTCCCGGAAGAACACGCGACTTGATTGAAAGAGGGGCACTGCAAATTGACAACATCAGTTATCTGGTATTTGATGAAGCCGATGAAATGTTGAACATGGGTTTCAAGGAAGATTTGGATGAAATCTTGCGAGATACCCCGTCTGATAAGCAAACCTTGTTGTTTTCTGCAACCATGCCATCAGAAATTCAGCACATTTCCAAAGAGTACATGCATGATGCCATGGAGATTTCGGTGGGTCAGCGCAATGCCGGCAATGAAGATGTTTCGCACGAATACTTTCTGGTGCACGCCCGCGATCGCTTTGAAGCCTTGCGCAGAATCATTGATGTTGAACCGGATATTTACGGAATCATCTTTTGCCGCACCAAGGTGGAAACGCGCGAAGTAGCAGCCAAGCTGATTCAAATGGGCTACAATGCCGAGGCCATGCACGGAGATCTAGCGCAGGGTCAGCGCGATGACGTGATCAAGCGATTCCGCGAACGGAGCCTTCGAATGCTCGTGGCTACAGATGTGGCCGCCAGGGGGTTGGATATTTATGACATCAGCCATGTGATCAATTACAACTTGCCTGATGATCCTGAAGTGTACATTCATCGCTCCGGAAGAACCGGGCGAGCAGGGAGAAAAGGCATTTCCATTTCCATCATTCACATGAAAGAAAAAGGCAAGCTCAGACATATTGAGCGCCTTGCAAAACGTCCCTTCGAATACAAAAAGGTGCCATCAGGAGATGACATCATTCAAAAACGACTGGCCTCTTTGGTGAATGAAATTGAACATACCATCATGCATGAGGATGACAAGGCAGCCTACCAACAGGTTATTCGCCAATTGGAGTGGATGGATAAGGAAGATCTAATTGCGCGGATTTTTCACCTTGAATTCTCGCGTTTGCTCAAGTTCTACAAGGCAGTTCCTGATTTAAATAAGGGTGCGGGGCAAACCGGTTTAAAAGACAACGATCGCGAAGCAAGGCATTCAGGTTCCGGCAAATCTTCAAAAAAAGGTAAAGCAGGTGGGAGAGGCGATCAGTTTGAACAATACGCCATCAGCTTAGGGGCTAAAGAACGCATGAATGCAGCGGTGATCATGGGGGTGATCAACGAGCACACCCGCGATAAGAAGCTGCGCATTGGTCGCATTCAAATTGAGAAGAATTACAGCATGGTGGAGATTGAGAAAGGTCGCCAAGATCAGATCAGTAAATCCTTTAAAAAAGCCAAATACAAAGGCATGCCGGTGTTCATTGAAAAGCTCGAAGATATAGAAGCGCCCGGCATCGAGCGCAAAAGAAAGCGGAGGTAATCAACTGCTCTTTTTTGCGGTGATATAAGCCAAGGTGAGGTAGAACCCTCTGCCATCGGCAGGTATGATGCCCGGTCCGGGATAAGATACGGCTCTCCTTGTGAAATAATGCGCATTGAGCAGGTTATTGATGCTGCATTCAACCCGCCAGTTTTTTCGCTGGTACTGTATGCTCAGGTCAGCAATTTGGTAAGAGGGTATGATGCCTTCAACGGCAGTACTGGTTTGCACGGCATTGCTGGCATCGCTGAAATGTTCGTGCACATAGTGGTATTGTATGGCCATCATCAAGTTTTTATGTGTGTATTGAAGGCCGGCTCTGCCAATAAATGAGGGCACCATTTCTACTTTGTTCCCTTCAATGCTTCGGTCTTCTGACCCGATGTAACGAGCATCGGTAAAGGCTAGATTGGTGAACACAACCCATCGGTGCTGAAGGTTTTTCGTTTTGATCCATTCGTTGAGTTCTGTTTCAATGAGCAATTCAGCCCCCATGCTTCGAGCCCTTGAAATATTGGTGCGCAGGCGATAATCGAGGTAAAGCGGAGGTTGATCACTTTTGAGCATTTGCCCGATTTTGTTGTTGTAGGCCAAATAAAACAGTCCTCCGTCCAAGCGAAGTTTTTGTCCCAAGATTCCGCGATACCCGAGGTCGATGGTGTACCCGCGTTCATCTTGAATGTTGTCATCAATTTGAAAGTTTGGATTCACAATGCGCAAGTCGCTGAAATTGATGGCGCGATAGTTTTGGCTGAAATTGCCATAGAACTCATGCCGGTAATTGGGGCGGAAACTCATCCCCAGGCCGCCAAGGGCAAAATTTCGGGTTCTTTCTGATTGTTCTTCCACCCGCTTATCGGCAATGAGATTGCCTGCAAAATCAAACACCCGCTGTCGGTAATAGCCATCGGAAGCGGTTTCAATAGACTCTATACGAAGCCCCGGTGTTACACTCCATTTGGGGTGGATCTGCCATAAATATTCCACAAAAAAGCTCCCATTAAGATTGGAGAATGCATAATTAGAACCCTCAGGGTTTTCGGGAGAAAGCAATTGAAAATCAGCCTTAGCACTTCCGTTGGCGTCTCCTTGAATGGCTGTTGAATGGCCATCGTATAAGCGCATGCCGGCCAGTATGGTATGCCTGGGGTTGAAGGTGTGTATCAATCGGGTTTCATTGCCAAAGTTCAAGAACCGACCACTGATGAGGGTTCTGTTTTCAACCGTGGCATCACTTACATTGATGCGCTCGAGATTGCCGAGTGAATGGCGGGAGGCAAGCAGTGCAAAATTTCGCACATTGAGCCGGGTGTTTTTGCTGAAATGGTAGTCTGCACTCAACGAAAACAAATTCCAGTTGATCTGAAACCAATTTCTAGGTCGCAAGGATTGCCGCGGATTTTCTTCAAACAAACGATCGGTGAGCCCACCTGCTTGTTGAGCAAGGTACGACATATGCGTTACATTGCTGTTTAAACATAGTTTTTGACCGGAGTACTTTAAATGCCAATAGGCGGTATGGGCATTAAAGTCGCTGTTTTCGCGCCAGCCATTGCCTCTTTTGTATTGATAATAAGCGTAAGTACTGAATTTTTTACCGCTAAGGGCAAGGCTGTTAGAGCTGTTGAAGAAACCCCAGCTGCCTGCGGTTTGCCGGCTTTCCAAGCGCCATTTTTCAGTGCTGTCAGCTTCTTTCATCCGAAAGTTGATCATGCCACCGAACTGGGTTCCGTATTGCAGTGAGGCAGCGCCCCGGATGATTTCAATTTGTTGAATGGCTTCCAGCGGTGGGGTGTAATAACTTTCGGGGTAGCCCAGGGCATCGGCAGAAATGTCATAGCCATTTTGCCGCATATTAAAATTGGAAGACCTATCGGGGCTCAGTCCTCTGCCCCCAATGCCCAATTGAAGTCCGCCGCCATCTGATTCCCAAATATTCAGCCCCACGACTTTTGAATACGTTTGTCGGGCATTGTTGGTGGCCTTGTTTTGCAATTGCTGATCGGGCAGTATCAATTCTGTTTTTTTTGCATCGTAGATCCCAAAGTCTTCGATGGGGCGCATCTTGCGGATTCCGAAGTGCCGCTCTCTGCGGGCCCTTACTTCAGCCGATTCAAATTCGTATTCCAACTGAATGAGGCTGATTTGAAGTTGCAGGCTTTCACCCTCTTTAATCAATACATCCATTTTATTGGGTTCGTAGCCCTTTGCCATGGCAACGAGTAGCCATCGGCCTGGGGCAACATCCTTGAAAATAAAGGTTCCATCTTCATCGCCGTAGCTCATGCGTACGGTGGGTCCTTTGAGTATCAGTGTGGCATTGGCAAGGGCTTTGCCTTCTTTGCCCAAAACAAGTCCTTGTATTTGTTGTGCACTGCTGCGGAGGTTCGGAAACATCAGCATACCCAACAAAACCCAGAGCATGCCGGCGCCTTGGCATGGTTTCTTTATGTGTTGCGCTTTAACGGACATCGGGATGGGGTAAAATCCAATTTTTGTGTTGCCAGTTGTCTTCTAACTCAAGCAGGTTTTGACTGCTGTCAATCAAGAGTCTGCTCGCGCGACCATTGAGGGTTACATACACTTCGGCTCGTATTCGGTCGATATTCATGCCCATTTTTTGGTAGTGCTTTTGCAGCCAATGGGCGTATTGTAGAATCATATCGGGTTGAAAGGCCATCTGTTTTTCCTGATGCCGGCTTAAAAAGTCAGCATTCTGCACCAGTTGTTCACTTTGTTTGCCGTGTTCACGAATGAAAAAGTCGGCATTCCCACTTTTTTCCACCAGCATCACCCGCCAACCAAATCGATAGCCTTCTTCGGTCCAGAAATGAGCACCGGGATAGAGCAAATACCTCCATGGAAAAAGCAGTTGAAAGGCAAAAAAGACCGACCAGAGGGCGAGTCCGGCACCCTTCAGATGCCAGTTTTTTTTGCGGACCATTGGGGTTTGCGCCCTTTCAGGAATGCAAAATGCACACAGCTTTTGAAGCAGCAGCTCGTGAAGTTTGGCAGAAAAGAAAATGAGGGTACTCAAGATCATGGCCATCGGAAAGATGCCAATTTGAAACAGCATGCCGGTGATGCCGTGAAAGAGCAAAACGGCAACATATGCCATGATTCGGCTGCGTTTCCAGAGCAGGAAAAAGAAAATGCTGCAATCGAAGAGCATGCCTGCCCAGCTGAACAACCAAGGACTGTATTCCCAGCCAAAAAGCGGACCCAAGAGGGGCATTTCAGCATGGGCGGGCAACCATATCCTGAGCGGAAGCGCTTCCAGCAACCATTCGGGTTGAATTTTGGCCAGACCAGCATAGACGTAAACAATGCCCAACAGGCCTTTGATGCTCCAAACCGTCCATGCGGGCACTTCTTTCATTTCAGCCACTCGGCCGCTTTTCACATCCAGGGCGTAAAAATGGGCTGCCGGCAAAAAGATCATCAGCAGGCTTACAAGGCTTATAAAATAATAGTGGTTGAGGTAGTAGGTTAAGTCAATGAGTTGCAAATAAGTGAAGCTCAGAAACAACAACACGGCGGCAATTCGGTAGTGCCAACCGAGCATAAAGGCGATGGAGGCACCGATGAGCAGAGCGTGCAAGGCATACATCATGGGCAGGGGAAGCACCTCCACCCATTCAAATCCAAAATATTTGAATTGCAGTTTGGTTTCAGTGAAATGTGTGGGGATCCACCCCTTCATCCAAAAGCGCAAGCTGCTGATGAGCATCATGAGCCCGAATATCCAGCGGAAGAAAGCCAGACTGGAGGAGGGAATCGGTTTGTTCAGCAAAGTTTTGTACTTAGTCACCATCGCCGCTTACATAGGTGATGGCAATGCCCAGCAAGGAAGACATATCGCTTTTAAAAAAGCGTGTGTGTTTTTGCAGAGAAGTATGCAATGCCTTCAGCGCTAAGGGGTCGGTTTGAATTTGAACATCCAAACCAGAATTTCTATTCAGTTCATTCAGCTGATTTACGATGTTTTCATACGATGCCTCAGTTTCGTTCACCAGTTGCGGACCACCGTATACCGACAATAAATAGGCTTTAAAACCCAGGCTGTTGTGATCTGATAACAGGCTTTGACCCTCATATATGCCGTAGAGCGTTTTCAATTGAATTTGCAAAGCCTCGGCACCTTTTCCGCTGTATAGGCATTCAACCCTTTGGGGTTCTGCGCCATTTTGACCTGCTCTCAGCCCCAATGGAACCCCGAGGCGGAAGTTCTTGGTGGCTTCAAAAGATTGTACGAAGGCATTGTACAACAAGCTAACCGATGAGCCTGCTCCAGAGCCATTGTTGGATATGAAGGCTTGCCTATACGAGTTGTTCCAGCGTTGCAAAACGGCAAAAATCCTTTCTTTCACTTGGGTTGATACCTGCAAAGTGTAATCTCTTCTATTACTTGAATTAAAATCTTCAATGGTTTGATTTACAGAATTATGAAACAGTAAATATTCAATGGTTAAGAGCCCCCTGCTATCCCGTTTAAAGTCGTTGAGGGCAAAATTTCCGCTTTCGATCTTTTGTTCGATGGCCACCGCATCTATAGGAAAGATGGCGATTTCTTCGGAGAGGTCTTTTTGCAGCCCTTCAGCCGCGGCAGGACCAAAATTGAATGCGCTCACCCCTAAGTAATAGCGATAGGTGTTCCACCATATTTCTCGGGCATGCATGAGCCGGACAGAATCAGGTGCTTGGCAAAAAGAGTCCAGAGCACGGAACAACTCATTGGCCGATGTATGCAGTTGCTGAAATGCGGGAAGGATGATTTCATCGGCCTGATGCAGTAGGAAGGCGTTTTTGTTGAAGCCGAGTTCTTCACCCGGATTTTCTTCCTGGCATGAGCTGAGGCTCAGAGAAAAAAAGCTGAAAATCAGCAATGCGGTATAAAGCCCGACTCTTTTACCCATGGTGTTTAGCGGTTTTGAGAACTGACGTAGTTGGTTTTAAAACTTTCAATTTCTTCGGCGCTAAAGCCGTAAATACTTTTCAGCAGGTCGATTGCCTGAATGAAGTTTGGTAAAACGCTCTCAGGTTGAACAGCCAGTTCATGAAGCGCTTCATTGCCCGCATCCGCCAAAAAGAGTGCCAGCAACTGATCGATTTGTGCATCGGTAATGATTTTGTGCTTTTGAGGAAGGGTTTTCCATCCCTGAAGGAACCCGATGGCTTCAGAGGCGGCATGCAAGGCTGATGCTTTCTGGGCTTCGGTGGGATTGGTTGCGCTCATGCCGGCAATAACGCTGTGGCAATAATTGATGATGGTGGCGGCATTGATCCGTTCCCAGATGGTTTTTATTTGTGAAATGGCCTCATTCCGTTCAGCGGCAAAATCATCGCCGGCCTTGGCGGCAGCTTGCAATTGAATGAAAGCCCGTTCCATTTGTCGGTACAAGCTGTTGTTGTTGTTGATATCGCTGCGCCTCGCTGCGTAATTGGCCATGTGCATATCCGGATTGGCAGCATTGCCTGCCGTGGGGGTATTGGGGAATGAGGGGTTTGCACCAAATAAGGCAAGCACCTGATCTGCGGTTTCTTCATTCAGCTCTTCCAACAACATGCTCGCCTGGTGGTATGAGAAGGCTCCGAACAATCCTTTTTCAATCAGCTGCTCAGGCTCCAACCCATTTTCATCAAACAGATAGCCACCATAAACTCCGCCATGGATGTTGGGCATAACCGGATTAAAGGTGTCACCACTGGCAAGCGCCAATTGGTTCAAATAGCCCTCATTGCCAATGAGAAGTTCATTGTAAAAGCTGGTGGTGGTGCTTTGAAGGGATGGTTGGTTTGCGCTGTACAAGGATAAAAGGTTGGAATAATCAACCGCCACGCCTGCGGATCTTCCTTTTTTGGCCTCCGATACAAGGGTGTTCAACCGATTTATAAGTCCTATTTGCTCCCCTGCATTGCGCTCAAAGTTCTTTGCATCATAGGTGGAAGGGAGTTGGAGTGTTGCCTGAGGTTGGGTTGTTTCCTCGCTACAAGAGCTCAACCCAACAATGGCCGCCAGGGAAAACAACATCATAATCTTCTTCATGCGCTTCAACGTTTGAAGGTGCGAAGATAAAAACCAAATTCTTATTTAGACTAAGTTTAAATAAAAATAACAAACTGATGGTTGTCAGTTGTCGAGTGCTTTTTTCAGCACCTGCAGAAAAACCCGATCATCTTGTGCTCCTGAGATGGCAGCCGAGCGGTTGATGATAAAGAATGGAACACCTCTGATATTCAGTTGTTGTGCCAGGTAGCGGTCTTCATCCACTTGTGAACCAAAGGCATTTGATTCCAGAATGGCGGTTGTTTTGGTGCTGTCGAGTCCAATTTCTTGTGCGATTTCTAAGAGGCTTTCATGTGATGAGAGGTCTTTTCCTTCGCTGAAATAAGCATGCATCACACGTTCTTTCCAGGCAGAATCTTTGTTCAGGCTTTTGGTCCATTGCCAAATGCGATGCGCATCGCGGGTGTTGAATGAAATGCATTTTTCAAACTGAAAGTCAATGCCATAAGGCTCACCGCTTTGGCGCAACTGGTCGTACATGGCCTTAAGCTGCGTTTCTGCGATGCCTTTTTTCTCAATCAATTGTTGGATGGCGGGTACGCCTTTGCCTGCTTCCATTTCAGGATCGAGCTGAAAGCTATGCCAGTAAATTTTTACCCGATCTGAAGCATCCAACTCACGGATGGCCTTTTCGAGTTTCTTTTTCCCGATGTAACAAAAAGGGCACACCATATCACTCCACACATCAATTTGTATGGGGTCATTGGCTGCGATGTTTTTCACTGGGTCTGAGGCTTTGGGTTGAAAAGAAGAGGTCATATACAGGGTTATCAATAGGATGCACGGCAACAAGAATGATCTGGCATGCAGGTTTTTCATTGCAAGCTATAACAGAAAATTGGGGGTTGGGTTTGCTTGCAATTACAATGAAATAAAAAACATCGCTCCCGGATAAAACAACTTCATCCATGGCCCTCGGTCTGCTTTTTTCATACGGCCTTCAGCGCTGAGAATTTTAAAACCACTTTCGCTCGCTGTAAATTCAAAGCCAATTACCTTTGCTCCATGACAAAATCTACCGCTGGCCGCACCCTGGTTACTGCAGCCTTGCCTTATGCCAATGGCCCCATTCACATCGGGCACCTTGCGGGCTGTTTGCTTCCGGCTGATATTTACGCGCGGCATTTGCGCCTGAAGGGCGAGGAAATCTTATTTGTTTCCGGAACGGATGAGCATGGGGTTGCCATTACCATGAAGGCGCGAAAAGAAGGCAAAACCCCGCAGCAAGTGGTGGATGAATACAGTTCGCTCATCAGTGAATCGTTGAAAGCATTTGGGCTGGAGTTTGATGTTTTCTCGCGAACCACCCATGACATACACCATCAAACCGCCCGCGAACTTTTTTTGAAACTGTACGAAAAAGGCGGCTTCGACGAAGAAACGCGCGAGCAATATTACGATGAAGAAGCGGCGCAGTTTTTGGCTGATCGCTACATCATGGGCGAATGTCCTCGCTGCGGAAACCCCGATGCCTATGGCGATCAGTGCGAGAAATGCGGGGCCACGCTGAGCCCCATGGAACTTAAAAATCCACGCTCGGCCATCAGCGGCAGCAAGCCGGTATTGAAACAAAGCAAGAACTGGTATTTGCCCTTGGATCGATTGCAAGAGCGTTTCATCGATCGGTATGTAGAAGACCACAAGCATTGGAAAAGCCATGTGTACGGACAATGCAAAAGCTGGCTGAACGACGGTCTGAAACCCAGGGCCATGACCCGCGATTTAGATTGGGGGGTGCCCGTGCCACTGAAAGGCGCCGAGGGAAAGGTGATGTACGTTTGGTTCGATGCACCCATCGGCTACATCAGTGCCACGCGCGAACTCACCGACGACTGGGAGAAATGGTGGAAGGATGACAACACCCGTTTGGTGCATTTCATCGGCAAAGACAACATCGTGTTTCACTGCATCATTTTCCCGGCCATTTTGCATGAGCTGGGAGAATTCATTGTGCCGGAAGATGTGCCCGCCAATGAGTTTTTAAACCTTGAAGGACAAAAAATTTCTACCAGTCGCAACCATGCCATTTGGCTGCACGAATACCTTGAGGATCTGCCCGGCCGAACAGACGAGTTGCGTTATGTGCTCACTGCCATTTCACCTGAAACCAAAGATGCCGATTTCACCTGGAAAGATTATCAGGCAAGGGTGAACAATGAGCTGGTGGCCATTCTCGGCAATTTTGTGAACCGCGTGATGGTGCTCACCCATAAATATTTTGGTGGCAAGGTGCCCGAATTAAAAGCCACGGCCGAAGCCGAAAGCATCTTGTCTGAAGCCAAGGCCCATGCTGAAAAAATGAACCATTGCCTGGGCAAATATCAATTCAGGGAAGGGCAGGCAGAGCTGATGAATATTGCGCGATTAGGCAACCGATACATCACTGAAAAAGAACCCTGGAAGCTCATCAAGACCGATGAAGCAGCCGTGGCCGATACCCTGCGCATTTGCTTGGAGCTGTGCCGTTTGTTTGCGTTGGAGGCGAGGGCATTTTTGCCCCAAACCGCTCAAAAAATGCTGAACATGCTCAACCTTTCTGCAGATGAAGCGCTGCAAAACGGTCACGCCATAGCGGAGAGCAGTTTGTTGTTCACCAAAGTGGAAGACGAGCTCATCGGGCAGCAGTTGGAAAAATTGGCCAAACCCAAAGCAGAGGGCCCCGTGCTGCCTGCAGCCAAAGCAGAGACCACTTTCAACGACTTCATGAAAATGGATTTACGCGTGGCCACCATACTCGAAGCCCAAAAAGTTGCCAAGGCCGATAAGTTGTTGCAGTTCAGGCTCGATACGGGTTTGGATGAGCGCACCGTGGTTTCGGGCATCGCAGAGCATTTCGAACCCGAGGAGCTTGTTGGTAAAAAGGTGATGCTTTTGGCCAATTTGGCGCCCCGCAAAATCAGAGGGGTGGAATCACAAGGCATGATTTTACTCTCAGAAAATGCCGATGGGCGGCTCATGTTTGTAGAACCCCAGCCCGATGCCGAAAATGGCAGCGTGATACGCTAAGGCAAGGCGGTTTATTATTTTTGCCCTTGCAATGGTCCCGTAGTTCAACGGATAGAATAGAAGTTTCCTAAACTTTAGATCCAGGTTCGATTCCTGGCGGGACCACAAAATATTGATTATCAAAATATTAAGATATTTACCAAAAAAGAGTTTTTGAAATTTACAGAACAAAGTGTAGAACAAATTGGGGAAAAACTTAGATTTAAACAGGGTGAATCTCTTGACAAAACGGGTCGTGAGTAACCTCCAATGAAACACTTGTAAATGTAAAAACCCCTCCAAGTTTTACCTGAAGGGGTTGTTGTGAACCGACAGATACTTTCACCTATTCTCTTCTCATTCAATCAGAGATCGAAGGTCTTGGAGGATTCGTTGAACATCGTATCCGTCTTTGAACATCCATTCCAAGTCCTCTAAATACACCTCATCCATTTCAAATGTTTTTCTGTAAAAGGAAACCAAGTGTGGTCCATATACTTCTTGGAAGTAGTTGTTGAATTTTGGTTTGAGTTTGTTCTACCATTTCAACGCCTTGTAAAAAGACATTTTTTAATTGATCCGTTAGCTACTTAGAATCACCTACCTTGTGAGCGTCTTAAAGAATTTTATTTATGAAATCAAATTTATCCTTGTCCATCATTGGTGGATTATTGGCACTGCAAGGAATTGGATTTTTCCTTGGTGCAGAACAAATTACATCTCAAGCATTTGCTGGTATTGAATTATCGAAACAGGCATTGGATGTTGGAACAGCTATGCATCAAGCATTGGCCTCTGTTGCCCTCGGTGTGGGCATTATGGTACTTTTATTGCGAAATAGCTCAGGAGATTTTGCTATAAATCTTTTTAAAGGAATTATTGCCATGAGTGGGGTCGTATTATTACAAGCATTTAATGCGATGGTTCAATGGCCAGGACTACAACCACCAATTCCTGCTCTTGTCCTCTTTGGTTTTTTTATAGCGCTTAGCGTGATTTCTATGAGAAAAGAGTCTAACAGAGTTTGAGAAAAACTTCAAGAATTACAACAAACAAATCACAACTATGAAAAACTTTAAAAACATTTTAGTCCTAACATTAATCTTAGATCTGTTGCAGTCTATTCCTTTATTCCTTGCGATGAGCGGCGGTGAAATGAAAGAAATGATGATAGCAGATATGGGTGTCGAAGGTCTTGCTAAAAATGCTGGTGCAATAGCCATTCTAGATACCATGCTCTTTGTATTTGCATTCATCATGGCAGGTTATTTGGCTGCAACCATATATGCCCTGACGTTGAAAGAATTAAGTTCTTTAAAAGCAGCAACATTTTTGTTAGGGATTTTGCATCTAGCTTGGACGCTTCCAGATTTCATTAGTTTAATGATGGGTTCTTCTGCGCATCCTCCAATTCCGTTGATGATTGTTAGTTTACTTCCTATCATTGGTTTATTCTATGTCGCTCGGAATGGAAAATTAAGGACTTCCATCTGAACATTTACCTAACTTAAAATCAAAAATGCCCCTTTGAAGGGGCGCTTTTGGTTTATTTCAATTGTACATCTTAGGTCCTCGTCATTTTCTCATCTGCATGTGCTACTTTATAAGAGCATTAGCCCACCCAAAGCGCCATTCATTGGCAATCTGGCGGTTTTCAATATTTTTGTCAGATGAAGAAAAGTATAATGGTGGGTCTACTGCTTTTAGGATCTTTGGGCACTTTTGCCCAAAAAATAGGCCTGCAATTTTATCAGGGCCTGAGCCAGCCTCAGGTGCAGTTCAGCGGAACAAATGGTGAACTGAACTATGATTGCCACTACCATGCAGACACCCGCATTGGGTTGTTTTTTGGTGATCTCAAGAAATTGTCGGTCTCCACATTGCTCAGTGCCTCTACGGTGCAAGCCAGCGCAGTAAACAGCGAATTGAGCACTTCATTCACCCACTCTTCATTAAAACTCGACCTTCCCATACGCTATGCATTGCCGCTTTCACAGGGCAAGGAAACACCCCGGGAATTCTTCATTCAGTCGTTTGCCATAGTGCCTTCTTACAGCTTTCTAACGGCATCCTCGCAAATGGTGAATGGGGCGGTTAGCAAAACAGAAGAGTTGTTCACCAAAACCAACTTTTTCCTAGGTGGCGAAATCAATTTTGCAGGCTATGCTGCAGATCATTTGGCCATCCATCCTTATGTTTCATACGCCTATATGCTGTCAAATGCTGATTTAGATGCAGATGAATTGAGAATCAATCAGCTTTCATTGGGTCTTAGAATAGAAATTCACCAATGAGAAGCACAGCATTCTTTCTAATGGTCTTCACTTTGCTTTGCAGTGAGGCCGACGCACAGAAAATTGCACGATCTGCCATTGGCTCCTTTGGTTCTTCAGTTTCGGGCAAAACAGCCGTGGTGGCCTTTAACCCGGTTTCTTCTCCTGTTGTGAATGCAAATAAATTCAGTGACGGACGGAGCATACAAACAAAACCCTTTCTTCATTTGCGACCTCAATCCATGCTCGAAGACATACAGTTGAGCATTTACCCCAATCCAACTTCCGATTGGGTGAACATCGAAACAAATGAAACCTATACCGATGTGGTGGTGGTGGATGTGTTTGGTAAAACCTGTTACCAGGGTTGGGCTAAACGCATATCCATGAAGAATTTTTCATCGGGTTTGTACACCATTCATCTCACCCTTGCCGATCATCGCGTTTACAGTAAAAAACTCATCTACATCAAATGAAAAGAATAAAACTTCTACTCATTGGCTTCGCGCTTGCTTTTTCTGTGCAAGCGCAGAATACACCGCAGGGAATTGCCTACCAAGCGGTGGCAGTAAAGGATGGGTCTTATTCCGTGGCGGGTGAAAACCCCCAATCGGTCTATTGGTCCAACAAAGCCATCAAGGTGCGTTTCACCATTTTCGATCAATATCCCAATGGCACACAAAGCTATCAGGAATACCACGAAACGAACACCGATGCATACGGGGTTTTTAACCTCATCATAGGGCAGGGAACGGTCATTTCAGGTGATTTTGAAGCCATCCCATGGGAATTGGGAACAGCCCACCTTCAAGTGGAAATTGATTTTAACAATGACAACACTTACACCCTCACTTCATTGGAAAAGTTTTGGTCGGTGCCTTACGCCTTTTTCTCAGAGCAAAGCGTAACGGATCAAACGGACAGTGCCATTGCAGTGGTGACGGACAAAATCACCTATTTAAGCAACAGGGATCGCGATACAGTAGTGGGCAATGAGATTCAATCGCTGTCCATACAGGGCGACAGCCTATCGATCTCCGGAGCGAACACCGTGAAGCTGAATTTTCCAGCCAATCTCGACAATGATCCGGGCAATGAACTGCAAACATTATCGGTAAAAGGCGACAGTCTTGAGATATTGAATGGCAATACTGTGAAGTTATTGTTTCCAAAGAATTTGGACAACGATAGTACCAATGAGTTACAGCGGATTGTACTAACAAATGACACCATCCGCTTGAGTCATGGTGGGGGCAACATTGCATTGCAAGACATCAACGATTACATCAGAAATTATCAGGATACCACCACTTTTCTTTCAAGCGGCCGGTTTATAGGGTTTGATTCAGACACGCTTTGGAAATGTCCTCAAGGAGTGAATCGCATCATCATTGAACTCTGGGGAGGGGGAGGTAAAAATGGCAACAGAGCATATTGCAATGGGTATTGCAACAATTCAACGAATTCTGAAGCAAATGGTGGGGTTGGTGGCAATGGTGGTTACCTCAGAGATACCATCACTGTTGTTCCAGGACAAAGTTATGCGATAACCATTGGGGATGTAAAAACCAATTCAACCAACACCTATTTCGGAAATTATTATGCCGAGGGAGGAGGAAATGGAGGAAATGCCTATTGTCCCGGTGGTTGCGCCAGGGCAGGAGCTCGCGGAACAAATGGAAGTGTCATAGGCTACGATTACAAAGCATTGGTGATTCCCGCCTACATACCCAATGGTTATGTGGGGAATGAAGTGCCTGACTGTTGTGCACCGCCCTATGCCAGAGGATTTGCAATCATTCAGTTTTGATTTATCAGCCTTAAGGGCGTTTATATTCAAATGATCTACATCAAATGAAAAGAATAAAACTTCTACTCATTGGCTTCGCGCTTGCTTTTTCTGTGCAAGCGCAGAATACACCGCAGGGAATTGCCTACCAAGCGGTGGCAGTAAAGGATGGGTCTTATTCCGTGGCGGGTGAAAACCCCCAATCGGTCTATTGGTCCAACAAAGCCATCAAGGTGCGTTTCACCATTTTCGATCAATATCCCAATGGCACACAAAGCTATCAGGAATACCACGAAACGAACACCGATGCATACGGGGTTTTTAACCTCATCATAGGGCAGGGAACGGTCATTTCAGGTGATTTTGAAGCCATCCCATGGGAATTGGGAACAGCCCACCTTCAAGTGGAAATTGATTTTAACAATGACAACACTTACACCCTCACTTCATTGGAAAAGTTTTGGTCGGTGCCTTACGCCTTTTTCTCGGAGCAAAGTATGTCGAATCAAACGGACAGTGCCATTGCCGTCGTGACGGATAAAATCACCTATTTAAGCAACAGGGATCGCGATACGGTGGTGGGCAATGAGATTCAATCGCTGGCCATACAGGGCGACAGCCTATCGATCTCCGGAGCAAATACCGTGAAGCTGAATTTTCCAGCCAATCTCGACAATGATCCGGGCAATGAATTGCAAACGCTTTCAGTGAATGGAGATAGTCTAGGCATATCAAATGGCAATACCGTGAAGCTGAATTTTCCTGCCAATCTGGACAATGATCCCAGCAATGAATTGCAAACCTTATCAGTAAAAGGCGACAGTCTTGAGATATCGAATGGCAATGCGGTAAAGCTGAATTTTCCGAAGAATCTGGACAACGATAGCACCAATGAGATACAGCGCATTGCGCTCATCAATGACACCCTTGTATTGAGCAATGGAGGAGGCAAGGTTCCTTTAGAGGCAGTTAAAGCCTTTATTACCAACTCGGGGGGTGGCAGTGGACAAAACGGGACAATTCCGGATATGTGGTTTGGAGTGGATTATAACTTATCGGGTGCTTTGTTGTGGTTAGAGGCAGATACGGCCTATTACCGAGTTGACACCTTTATTCTTAAAAAGCAGCCCTCGGGTCGGGTGGATACCGCTTATGCAAACAAGAAATTGAACAGCAACAATATTTTAATGCGATACCCTTATTTCTACGTGAACTCGAATGTGGGGCATTTGGACTCGGCTGACCTCAAAGTGGGCAATTTCTCAAGCCTCGGCCAAGTCATAGATCATTATGGAAATATGATCCGGTTGAATGATGGAGATCTTTGGCGTTGCGGTGGAGGCAAATGTTTTTATGAAGCCGGTGATGTTTCGTTTTACAGCCGTGCCCGAGATGCAATGTTCAGCTTGAAAAACCCGGACAAAGGATCAAGGTTAAATATTGTCCCCCAAATCATCAATGATTCGTTCATATTAATCGGTGCAAGGATATGGAAATATACAAAAGACACCCTTTTTCCTACCACTAAAACAGTACCTGTGCAGCAGGGTTACAATCCGGTGGTTATTGATGATCATCAAATAATTTATGAGAATAAGGTATACATCAGCAAAGGCACGAGTTCGGGTTATTATCGTCAGCTGAAGGTGTATGATGTACTCACAAAGAAATCCAGAATGGTCGATGCCGGCAGCACATCTTGGGATCCTCCACCTTTGTATAATTTCATTGGCATTTCGCAGGGTAAATTGCTTTTTACCTTTGGTTCAGAATATTGGTGGCTAGATACCAAGGGTTTGTATATTTCAAGGTTCAGCTCTGCAAATGTTCGGGTGAGCGCTGAGTTGAAATCGAGATATCGCAGAATTCGGTTACAGTCGGGTGAATTCACCACGAGCAATGGTTTCCCAACCTATTCCTACCCCAACATCAATTATTCGAGACCTACGGATGGTATAACTTACCTGCATGAATGATTTCAAATGATTCATGCTGCGAAGAAACTTCATGAATGCCAGCCTTGTTCAGAGGTAATAAGACCCAAGTACGTTTTGAATGCAAAGACAAAGCGAGCTGACCACATTAAAAGCGTGCTTGGAATCAGATCAAAACCAGCCAATGAGCAAGCATAAAAAAAGGGTGCAAAAATGACCATCAATTGCTGATGCGGACATTCTTGCACCCTTGGTTTAAAAGGACTTTTTAAGCTTCTCGTTAATAGCCCACAGCTTCCATGAACTTGCCTTGAATTTGAATGAAGCGATTCATTTGCTTTTGGCTCAAATCATTGCTGTTTTGGGCCCCTTCAAGACTTTTGGATAAGTTGGTGGCTTTTTCCATGAGGGCCGGATATTTTGACATGGCAGACATATCGCCACTCATGGCTTTTTTATAGAACTTGGCGTATTCAACAACGTAGTTCTCATAATCATCCAGCACCTTATCCCACTTGGGATTTCCTGCATTGGATCCACCATCGTTGGCCTCTTCATTATCATAGATCATTGCATCTTCTGGTTGGTATTCAGGTTCATTCAGCGATGCAAGCTGATCTGAGAGAGAAGAGTTGTGGTCGGTTAATTCTTCAATGAGAAGATCTTTTTCTTTCATGGCTTCCATGGTCTTTTGCTGCAATGCCACAAGCGTTTCATTTTGATTGATTTGTTCAATCAGTTCTTCGGAAGTGGTGTTGTACTTTTCTACCAGCGCCATGCGTTCATTTTCCGTTTCCTTAAGCTGCGCAGAGGTGTTGTTGTATTTTTCCTCCAGAGCTAAACGCGCTTTTTCCGTTTCCGATAACTGCGCAGAGGTGTTGTTGTATTTTTCCTCTAGAGCTAAACGCGCTTTTTCCGTTTCATTGAGCAGAGCCGTAATGTTCTGATTTTCTTCTTTCTGGCTGCTTAGTTCTTGGGTGCGCAGTGCAAGATTTGCTTCCACGGTTTTCTTTTCATTCTGCTCATTGGTCAATTGACTTTGAAGCAGTGATATTTGAGATTGCATCTCCTTTTCTGTGCTTGCTCGTTCGCTTTTTTCAGTATTCAGGGCCTGAAATAAGCTGTCAACCCTTGCACTCAAAATGGCAATTTGTTCTTTTTTGTTCTGCCCGAAGGCTGTGAAGGTGATTAATACTAAAAGGGAAGTAAAAGTTTTTTTCATAGGGTTTAAATTTTCATACTGCCAAATATAGAAAAATGGGCGAAGGATTTTTCTATATGCAAACCAGCACACTGAAAAAGCATCTTAATTTTTCTAACGAGTTTATTGGGGGGCATATCAGAACGGATATTTACCCATTGAACAAATCATGCAGTTGGTCGTGCCCTGAAGTTGTGTAATTTGAAAATAAGGGGCCAACAAGAACGTTTTGTTCACCCCGCCTGTTTAATATTAAAATTCACATGAAAACAATACTCATCATCGCAGTTTTGGTCATTTCCCTTTCAGCCATTGCACAAATAGGTTCGAAACAAAGCAGTGATCATACCGAGCAGGCGCCTTATAAGGTGCTTAAAAAGTTTAAGAATTTTGAAATCCGGTTATACGAAGCAGCACTCTACAGTCGTGTGGAAATGCAGTCGGAGCCATTCCGCACAGCCAGTTCAAAGGGGTTTCGAACGCTCGCATCTTATATTTTTGGCAACAACCAGCGCGGGGAGAAAATAGCCATGACCAGTCCGGTTGCCATGCAGGTTACAGATTCGAATATGGTCATGAAGTTTCGCTTTCCAGAGGGCATGCAATTGAACGACTTACCGGCACCCAACAACCAATTGGTTCAATTTGAAGAGCAACCATCCGAAACGCTGGCTGCCATTCGCTTTGGTGGTTGGGCAACAGAGCGCAGAATAGAGAAATACAGCAAAAAGCTTCAACGATTGCTTGAAAAAGAAGGTGTTTCGCATGATGGAAAATTTACGCTATTGGCCTACAATCCTCCTTTTCGTTTGCTCAATCGAAGAAATGAAATTGTTGTTCGGGTAACAGGCAATTTTTAAAGTTGCATGAGGTGATGCAGTGGTGGGAGTGCTTCTTCATACCCTTTTTGAACCAGGGCTTCTACATGATCGGTATCGGTCCAGTTGTAAGCTGAAAGATCGGGCTCTAGCAACAAATCAGCCGCTTCGGTTTGTTTCTTCACCGCTTCTTTCATCACGTAGTGAAAACTATTTAGCAAGACTGAGAGTATATTTTCCGGCCGCCCGGGTTGCTGCGTAGAGTTTAGGTCAACAGCGATCACATACTCGGCTCCCATGGCTCTTGCAGTAGCTACCGGTACATTTTCAATGATGCCCCCATCCACCAGCAATTGTCCTTCTATTTCCACCGGATGAAAAATTCCCGGAATGCTTGCACTGGCCGTTACTGCTCGGCTCAGCAAACCCTTTTGAAGCACAACTTTTTCTCCTTTGGCAATGTTGCAAGCCACAGCGTTAAAAGGAATTTTGGCATCTTCAATGTTCACTTTACCGAGGTGCTTCTCCAATAAGAGTCCCATTTTTTCATTGCTGAGCAGACCATAGCGATTGAGAGAAAGGGTGGAAACATCAATCCAATTCAACTTTTTACTGATGTGGTGAATCTCTTCCCAACTTTTGCCAAAGGCATAAAAGGCTCCCACCAAAGCACCAATGCTTGTGCCGCTGATGTAACTGATGGGAATTTCACTCTCTTCTATGGCCCGCAGTACACCAATATGCGCCGCACCCAAAACCGCACCACCCCCGAGAGCCAAACCAATGCCTTTCGTTGGTTCATTGTGCTTAAAGAGATTTCTCCAACCCATGCATCAAAGTTCGTTTTTAATGAAAAAGACACAAAATCCCACCTGCTTTTCAGATGGGACTTTTGTGATTTTAGGTATCCTTATTTCTTTTCTTCAGTTGAGCGTTTCACTTTGTTGGCAATGGATACCCCAAAGTTAAAGTCCATGTAAAAACGCGATCCGAAATAGGGGTTATCGCCTTCAAAGCCCGGTCTGTTGCCCACATTAAATTTCATGGAAAGGGCCGTTCCTTTGGTGTTTTTTAAGGCGTAGCCCAATCTCCATCCAAGGCGGTTCACCTTTTGGTTGGTTACCTCATATTTCAAACCCTGATCGTCAACCACATGGTCAAAATTGACAACGGGTGCATACAGTACATCGAAATAGAAATTGGTCCATGCCGTTGAATATTTCACACCGTATTTATCGGTCAGTGCTTTCAGGTTGTCAAGGCGTTGAAATGAGAATCCGCCGATGAAGGTGAGGGTGCGCATCATGGTTCCTCCAAAATCTTCCGTGGCGGGCAAAACAATACCGGTTTCTTTGTGTACAAGCTGAAAATCAGAAGGGTTGCTATTGAACAACCCTTTATACAGCACCGGCACATCCAGCCAACACGCAGCTCCCTCAAACGAAACAATTTTTCTCGATTTTCCAGGTACATTGATGAACTGGGTGTTGCTGTAGTTATTATTTCCCGAGCTGTAGCTGGATTTTGAAAGCACCAAGTGGTGGTTGGTTTCTTTGATCTTATCGCTCAAGTGCAGGCGAATGGTGGGTTCTAAGTAGGTGTATTGTGAAAAGCCGTTTTGTGGCATATAAGCCATGTCTTTCATGTCAGCACCGCCTACCTCATCGGCTAGTTTGTAAGTACTGGCTTCCAGCCAATTCATATCAAAATAGGGTCGGCGCCACTCAACGCTGACGTCCACCACCTTGTTGATCAACCAATCGGCCCGTGCTGAAAAACCCATGGCCAAGTTGGTGAAATAAACATCGGCAAACCAGGGGTCAAGATGAATGATCAGGTTTTTTACATCTTCTGGGTTATCTCGCTTGATTTTGTAGCGTACTTCTTGCGCCATCGCTGCACTGTAGGTTCCTAAAAATAAGAGAATTAGGTATGCAAAACGCTTCATGATGGGCCGATTTTTGTGTAAAATTATATATTTTCGTCATGACATAAAAGTGACCATGAAAAATGCTCTGCTCCCCTTTTTCGTAATTCTTCCTTTGTTTTTCCATAGCGACTTAAGTGCCCAAGACTTGGAATATGAAGAAGTGAGCAATGATCCATCCAAGGCTGCAAGCTCGTTTTATTTGGGGTTTGAACCCATCTTCCTTGACCTTAACGCAACCAATGGTTTTGCGGTAGGCTTGGGTGCTTATGTGTTTTTTCATATCAAACAAAACCTCATGTTTCAGGCGCGTGTTCAAACACCTTATTACAAGGGGGTGTTGGATGGTGCATGGCTTGCTGCCTCGGGAAACAGATTGAGCGCACCTGAAAATGGATATTTCAACGATTACGAGCCGGCCAAGCTCTTTTATGCCGATGCGAATTTATCCCTTAAACTGCTGCGCATTGATCGCGAGAATCGACCGGTAAAAATCTGGCTGAATACCGGTGGAACGGATATGAACAATTACATCGATGGTGCTTTTGCGGATAAACGTTATCAATTGATGGCAAGAGCAGGGGCCTTGATGAGAAGCACTGTGGTTTCAATGGAGGGCATTCCGGGAGGAAATACAAATTGGCCGGAATACAGCGGTAAGCCTTACACCAATATGAACAGTGTCTGCATCTATGCCGGAGCAAGCATCAACAAAATGTGGGACCTTGTGGCCAACATTACCGAGCTCGATATTGGAGAAAAAATTGCCCGAAAGCACAAGTCTTATTACTTCGATTTAATGTATGCTCCTGTTCTCGATCTTAGAGCGATGGAGAAAAATGGCAGTACCCAAGTGGTTGAAGGCGATGATCTGGAAGCCGGCTACTTACAGAAAAACCGTTTCGGTCTGCGCCTTGGTGTGGCCAACATGCCCGAATACAAAAACAACCTCAGTGGATGGGAAATCGGCGTATACCCATCATGGGTTGCGAAGAACAATGAATTTTCAGGGGCGTATTGGAAATGGTGGTGGATCATTGATCTCTACAATACGGATAAGTAGGGGCCACTCACCACCATGTGACTTTTGGCTTTTTTTAATTGTGTGGAGATGGGTTGATGCCGTATCGCGATGAAGATTTGCCCACCCTGGCTTAAGGGCAGCGGGCTTTTCCTATCTTTACAGCCCCATGGATAAACGACTTTTCCTTCTCGACGGAATGGCCCTGGTGTACCGGGCGTACTTTGCTTTCATCAACAACCCAAGAATCACCAGCACGGGGCTGAATACCTCGGCCATGTTTGGTTTCACCAACACCCTGCTTGATTTGATGCAAAAAGAAAAACCCAGCCATATTGCTGTGGTTTTTGATACATCCGCACCCACCGAAAGGCATGAAATTTTTCCTGCTTACAAAGCCCAACGTGAGGAAATGCCCGAAGACTTGTCCAAAAGCATCCCTTACGTATTCGAAATCATCAAGGCCTTTAGAATACCCGTCATCACCAAAGATGGCTACGAGGCGGATGATATCATTGGCACCTTGGCGCGCAAGGCCGAAGAAGCCGGTTACACCACTTATATGATGACCCCCGATAAGGATTTTGCTCAATTGGTAAGCCCACACACCTATATGTACAAGCCTTCGCGCATGGGCAATGGCATTGAAATACTGGGGGTGGAAGAAGTAAAGAAAAAATGGTCCATTGAACACCCGAGCCAAGTGATTGATATACTCGGTTTGTGGGGAGATAGCTCGGATAACATCCCCGGAGTGCCAGGAGTTGGAGAAAAAACGGCCAAAAAACTCATCGCCGAATACCAGAGCATGGAAGGGATTTATGAGCACATCGATGAGTTGAAAGGCAAAATGAAAGAAAACTTCATTGCCTTTAAAGAACAAGCTTTCCTTTCTAAAAAGCTGGCCACCATCCTGTTGGATGTACCCATTGCATTTGATGAAAAAGATTTGACTTGTGAACCTCCTGATGCCAAACGCATTCAGGATATTTTCAATGAACTTGAATTCAGGACGTTGGCCAAGAAAGTGCTGGGTGAGCCTCAGGCTGCAGCCGTTCAGGGAGATTTGTTCAGCAGCCCGGCACCCGCAGCAAACCCTTCCAACAATGAAGCACAAGAAAGCCCCGCAGCATTGCGCAACATCGCAATGGTTGATCACCAATATCATCTGCTGAGCACCGAAGAAGAGCGCACCAATTTGATTGCCCAACTGCAAAAAGAGCAGGTGTTTTGTTTCGATACGGAAACGACCTCCCTCAATGCCCTGGAGGCCGACATCCTGGGTTTGGCCATCAGTTGCAAAGAAGGAGAAGCCTATTACATTCCTACTGGCCTTGATTTTGAAGAGAGCCGGGCAATTTTAGCTGCATTTCAACCGCTTTTTGAAAACGAAAAGATTCTGAAAGTGGCCCAAAACTTAAAATACGATATGTTGGTACTCAAGCGCTATGGCATCGAAGTAAAGACCCCCGCGTTCGATACCATGCTTGCCCATTACTTGATAGAACCTGACCAAAGGCACAACATGGACTTTCTCGCAAGGCACTATTTGCAATACGAGCCCATATCCATAGAAAGCCTTATTGGTAAAAAGGGAAAGAACCAGCTGGGCTTTGAAACAGTGCCACTCGATCAAGCTGCAGAATACTCAGGAGAGGATGCCGACATCACCCTCCAGTTGCAGAAAAAACTTTCCCCACTTTTGGATGAATTGGAAGTTCGAAAGGTCTTTGACCAGGTGGAAATGCCATTGGTGGAGGTGCTTGCAGAAATGGAGAGCAATGGGGTTCGCATCGATTCAGATTTTCTTCACCAATATTCTTCTGAACTTCAACAAGAAGCAGATTCGCTTGAAAATCAAATTTACGAAGCCGCGGGACTCAAATTCAATGTGGCTTCGCCCAAACAATTGGGAGAGGTGCTTTTTGATCACCTTAAGCTGGATGCCAAGGCCAAGAAAACCAAAACCGGACAATATCAGACAGGGGAAGAAATTTTACAGGGTTTAAAAGAGAAGCATCCATTGCCGGCCTTGGTGCTTGAGTACCGTGAAGTGCAGAAATTGAAAAGCACTTACGTAGACACTCTTCCGTTACTTGTGAATGAGCGAACGGGGCGCGTGCATACTTCATTTAATCAAGCAGTGGCGGCAACCGGCCGTTTGAGTTCCAACAATCCCAATCTTCAGAACATCCCCATCCGCACCGATAAAGGCAGAGAAATCAGAAAGGCATTCATTCCGGCAGATGACAATCACTTGCTGTTGTCGGCCGATTATTCTCAGATCGAATTGCGCATAATAGCATCCATTAGCAAAGACGAAGGGATGATGGAGGCCTTTAAAAAGGGCTTGGATATTCACCGGGCAACCGCAGCCAGGGTTTTTGGTGTGGCGCTTGACGAGGTGGATAGCGATATGCGTAGAAAAGCCAAAACGGTGAATTTCGGTATCATTTATGGCATTTCAGCCTTCGGTCTTTCACAGCGGGTAGATATTTCGCGCTCGGAAGCCAAAGAAATCATCGATGCATATTTTGAGCAGTTCCCGGGCATTCGAAATTATATGGATGACACCATCGCTTCCTGCAGGGTCAATGGGTATGTACAAACCCTCATAGGTCGCAAACGCATCATCCGCGACATTCATTCTGCCAATCAAACCGTACGGGGTTTTGCCGAGCGAAACGCCATCAATGCCCCCATACAGGGAACAGCAGCAGATATGATCAAGTTGGCCATGATTCGGATCAATCGCAAATTGCGCGAAGGTGGTTTTCGCTCCAAGATGACCCTTCAGGTGCACGATGAACTCTTGTTCGATGTGCCTTTGGATGAGAAAGAAGCCTTGGAGGCCATGGTACTCAAGGAAATGAAGGAGGCTTTGCCTTTAGAAGTTCCGGTATTGGTTGAGTCGGGCTGGGGCAAAAACTGGTTGGAAGCACACTAAGCCCTTATCGGCATTATATACCTCTCTTGTATCTTTGTTGTTTAAACCATTTGATATGCAAATAAAACTGAACCATTTCTTCTTGTTCATCTTATTCATGTCCAGCATCATTGTTAGGGCGCAGGATACCGTATGGGTGCAAACCCTCAGCTTTGAAGACATTACCAAAAGAAAAGGAAGCTGGCAATTCCCTGAAGAAGGCAAAAGTTGGGAGAAAATACTCATGTACTACACCCTGAAATGCGACCCGAGAACCACCAGAGATCAATTTGCTTGTGGCGAATGGGATTATCTTACTTACAACATTCTGTACGATACCGTTGGAAAAATTGATACCAATTGGGTGGTGAACCAATATGAGATAGGGCGTTTCATCACCCCTTATGGCATTGGGTTGGACTTGGGGCCTGAAGGGTTTCGATGGATTTACGATGTAACGGATTACGCTCCGGTACTGCACGATCTTGTAACCTTGAGTGCCGGAAACACCCAGGAGTTGATTGATTTAAAATTTGCCTTCATTCCTGGCACCCCTCCCCGCCCAGTGAAAAAAGTGCATTTCATGCGCAACAAGGAGTCGAGGCAATACAAATTTGTAGCCGATGACACCCATTTTAAGGCCGATACTGTTCAGCTGATGCCTGATACCAAGGGTTATAAACTTATTACCCGTATAACCGGCCATGGCCATAATGGAACTTATGATCCTGCAAGCAATAAGATTCACTGCTGTGAATGGGCCAATAAAAAGCACAACATTGCCATTGATGGTGTTCAGCGACTCGAATGGGACATTTGGCAAAACGATGAATGCGCACTCAACCCAATCATTGATCAAGGTGGAAACTGGGCTCCTCCACGGGCAGGTTGGTGCCCCGGTGCGCCCGTGCCCGATTACAATTTTGATCTCACGCCTTGGCTGAGCGGCAAAGAAGAAGCAGTGATAGATTACGGGGTAGAGCCAGTTCCGGCCGACAATACAGGACAGGGCAGTGGAAACTATGTGGTGAGCCTCCATTTGATCGAATATGGCGACATCTCCTTTCGTTATGATGCAGAGGTTGAAGATATTTTGGCACCCAGCAATTGGGAGTTGCACAAAAGAATCAACCCAACCTGTGCCCAACCCAAAATTAAAATACGCAATAAAGGAAGTGAAGCCCTCACGGAATGCACTGTTTGGTATGGGGTAAAAGGGGGCAATCAAATCCGTTTTACCTGGCGAGGAAATCTTGCCTTCATGGAAAGCGAAATAATTGACCTGCCCTTTAAAATTTGGGATTGGGAAGGCATGGAGTCCGATCCGGTATTCACCGCAAGGGTTGAAAGACCCAATGGGCAGCTGGATGAAAACACGCAAAACGATGAGCTGCAAAGCCGTTTTGTTATTCCTAAAACTTTGCCCGGCAAAGTGGGCATATGGTGGAGAAACAACAACCTTGCAGGCGATGTGGAGTTGAGAATTACCGATGAAAACGGAAACACCGTTTATGAAAAAAGCAATATGGCCGGAGGAGAATTGTTCAACGATGAACTCAACCTCAATCCAGGCTGCTACAAACTTAGCGTGAACACCAAAGAAGGCTTTGGTTTGGCTTACCCGCTCATCCCGCAGGTGGGAACCGGTTTTTTGCGTTTCCGCCAACCGAATGGCCCTGTTCTCGAGCTGCTCAACCCTGATTTTGGGAAGAGCCTCGAATATTATTTCACCAGCAGCTATTCTCTCAACACCGATGAGGCAACACATGAAACGGCTGCTTTCAGGGCATGGCCAAACCCGGCCCGAAATGAATTGAGTCTCGAAGTTGAAAACCTTCAAGGGGTAGCACTTGAACTCATAGCTACTGATATTCATGGAAGAGAAGTGCATCGACAAACCTTTACGAGTGCATCGGCATACGACCAAAAGACAATCGATACACGAAGCTGGAATGCTGGTATGTATTTGATTCACTTGAAAGGAAAAGGAGTTTATCGCAGCTTAAAGCTGAGCGTTCAGTAAAAGATGTCCAATCACGTTTATTTCGTTTCCGATATCCATCTAGGGGTTCCCGATCGGCAAAGCAGTCTTAAACGCGAAAAAAAACTGGTTCGCTGGTTGGATTCGGTGGGCCAGAATGCCACTGAAATCATCATTTTGGGGGATCTGTTCGATTTTTGGTTTGAGTATCGCCAGGTGGTGCCAAAAGGTTATGTGCGCTTGCTTGGAAAACTCGCAGAATTGAGCGATCAAGGCATACAGATTCACATGTTTCGCGGCAATCACGATATGTGGATGTTCAAATATTTGCAAGAGGAGATGGGCGTGAAAATGTACAGCGATGAATGGGAAACCAGTTGGGATGGAAAGCGTTTTTTCATCCATCACGGAGATGGGTTAGGGCCGGGAGATCGCACCTACAAAGTGTTGCGTAAGCTTTTCAGAAACAAATTGGCTCAGGAGCTCTTTCGGTGGATACATCCGGACCTGGGCATGAAAGTGGCCAATTATTTCAGCAAACGAAGTCGTTTGGCCAATGAAAACCGCGAGGAAGTATTTGACGAACCCAATGAGTGGCTTTTGCAATTCTGTAAAGCGAAAGAAGCAAAAGAACATTTTGATTTCTATATCTTCGGTCATCGCCACCTGGCATTGGATATACCCTTTGCTGAAAGCAGTCGTTACATGAATCTTGGAGAATGGGTTAGCGACAACCGTTATGCCTATTGGAATGGAAAGGAGTTGCAGCTCTTGCAATATGAATAAGGCGGGAAAAATGATATCGCAAGTTTTGCTGGTAATGGGTTTACTGGCATTCAAGGGGCCTTCAGATTTGCGCCTGATAAAATCGCTTCGGGTCATGAACGGTGCAATCACCACCGATCAATTGGGGCAATTATATGTCTTGAATCAAGACCAAAGCATTGAGAAATACAACCGTGATGGCAAGCTGTTGATTTCAAACAGCTTCAGGGGGTTCGGGCCTTTGGCGTCACTCGATGCAAGCAACCCCATGGAATTATACGCCTTCTATCGTGAGCAAAATGTGCTGCTGTTGCTCGATAACCAATTGGGTGTGCGCGGTCAGCTCGATTTAAATCGAACGGGTAGCAATGCCATATCCTGTTTGGCCAGAAGTTATGACAACGGCATCTGGCTTTTTGACCAACAAGATTTGCAGTTGAAAAAGTACAGCAAGCAACTTGAGCTTCAGCTGCAGAGCGGAAACATCAGAAGTCTTACTGGAAGGACGATATCACCGGTATATATGGAAGAAGATGGCAAGCAAATCATCATGTTGGATACGGCTTATGGCGTGGTGGTTTTCGATATTTATGCGAACTATAAATTCAGTATGCCCGGCAAATGGAAGTCAGTGCAGTCCTTTGGCAGTGAATGGTATCTGTTTGAAGGAGACAGCCTGGAGAGGCTCGATTTCAATGCCATATTTGGGAAGAAGATGGCTTTGCCCGCCTTGTCTTCAAAGCGCAGCTTGCGTGTTCAAAAAAACCGTCTCTACATCCAAAGCGCAGATAGCCTGTGCATTTACGCATATTAGTACCTTTGCAGCCTTGAAAGAAGAGCATGCTCGATAAACTGGAGGCCATATACGCGCGTTACCGTCAGGTAGAGGAATTGTTAAGCAGTCCTGAAGTTGCTTCTGATATGAAGCAGTTCGCCAGGCTGAACAAAGAATACAGTGATCTGAAAGAAATTGTTGAGGCATATCACACCTATCGAACACTTTTGCAATCGATGGATGAGGCCCGGCAGATATTGGCCGGCAATGAAGATGATGAGTTGAAGTCAATGGCGCGTGATGAATTGGACGAGCTGCAAGACAAAAAAACGCTACTCGATCAGGAAATTAAACTGATGTTGATTCCCAAAGATCCTGAAGATAATAAAAATGCCATCGTAGAAATAAGGGCCGGAACCGGGGGAGATGAAGCCAGTCTTTTTGCGGGTGATTTGTTCAGAATGTATCAGCGCTATGCGCAGGAAAAGGGTTTTCAATTTGAGGTGGATGATTTCATGGAAGGATCAGTTGGAGGATTTAGCCGGGTGGTTTTTCATGTGAATGGGCCGGATGCTTACGGAGTTTTCAAGTTTGAGTCGGGCGTGCATCGCGTTCAAAGGGTTCCGGAAACAGAATCCCAAGGTAGGGTGCATACTTCAGCCGCCACCGTCGCCGTTTTGCCGGAAGCTGATGAAGTGGATGTGCATATCGACAACAAGGATATCAAGAAAGACACCTATCGTTCTTCAGGGGCAGGGGGACAACACGTGAATAAAACCGAATCTGCTGTTCGTCTCACACACCTTCCGACCGGCATCGTGGTTGAATGTCAGGAGGGACGTTCACAAATCAAGAATTATGAAAAAGCACTGAGTATTCTTCGATCTCGCATTTACGAAAAAGAACTTGAGAAGAAGCAATCTGAGGTGGCAGCCCAGCGAAAATCATTGGTTTCAACGGGCGATCGTTCCGCAAAAATCAGAACCTACAATTTTCCGCAGGGCAGGGTTACCGACCACCGCATCAATTTGAGCCTCTACAATCTTCAGGAAGTATTGAATGGAGATTTACAGGAATTTATGGATGCTTTGAAGATGGCAGAAAACATGGAGAAAATGAAGGCGGGTGGTTTGGCCTGATGTGAAAAAATTGTGCGCAAGCCTTCGGGGGGTACCTCCAATTATTTCAAAGTCGAAAGTGTAAGTTTGTAGCTAAATCAAGCCGGAATTATGCGATTCAAAGCCCTCGAAATTCTCGAAGCACGTAAGTCTGTACCAGTGAATGTGCCCTCTGAAAATGTATCGGAGTATTTTGCCACCAATGTTTTCAACGATCGTTCCATGCGTACCTTCCTAGGCAAGGAAGCTTACAACGCAGTTAAAGAGGCCATGGAGCAAGGCAAAACCATTGATCGTGATGTGGCCGATCACATAGCCGCAGGCATGAAGCGCTGGGCCATTTCAAAAGGTGCCTCTCACTATACGCATTGGTTCCAGCCGCTGACAGGATCAACTGCCGAAAAGCACGATTCATTTTACGAGCCTGAAGATGGAATGGCCATTGAAAAGTTTTCAGGGAGCTCCCTCGTTCAACAGGAACCCGATGCATCCAGCCTGCCAAGTGGTGGATTGAGAAACACTTTCGAAGCCCGCGGTTATACTGCATGGGATCCGGGTTCTCCTGCCTTTATTTACGAGAATACTTCGGGAAAAACCCTTTGCATTCCAACCATATTTGTATCCTACAATGGGGAAGCGCTTGATTACAAGGCGCCTTTGTTGAAATCACTCAATCTGGTGGATAAAGCCGCCACAGATGTTTGCCGCTTTTTCGATCCGCAGGTAAACAAGGTTTCAGCTTCTTTGGGCATTGAGCAAGAGTATTTTCTGATCGATCGTGCCATGTACCATGCGCGTCCTGATCTTGTAATGAGCGATCGCACACTGTTTGGGCATGCGCCTGCTAAGGGCCAGCAAATGGAAGACCATTACTTCGGCAGCATACCGGATCGCGTTTTTAACTTCATGTATGAGTTGGAAGTTGAGGCCTTGAAATTGGGGATCCCATTGAAAACCCGCCATAACGAAGTTGCTCCGGGGCAGTATGAATGTGCCCCGATGTTTGAAGAAGTGAACCTGGCCATCGACCATAACCAATTGTTGATGGATTTGATGGAAGAAGTGGCACACCGTCACAATTTTGAGGTCATTCTTCATGAAAAACCTTTTGCCGGCATCAACGGATCCGGCAAGCACAACAACTGGTCTTTGATTACCAATACCGGCATTAATTTGCTCGCTCCAGGAAAAGAACCCAACGAAAACCTGCAGTTTCTTACCTTCTTCATCAATACCATTAAGGCCTTTCACGAAAGTGCAGACATCATTAGGGCCAGCATTGCATCAGCCTCGAATGACCACCGTTTGGGTGCCAATGAAGCGCCTCCGGCCATCATGTCTATTTTCATAGGTTCTACCCTTACAAAGGTTTTGGAAGCTTTTAGCAAGAATGAAAAGGCTTCTTCAACAGATGAAGATAAAACCATCAATATTTTCCGTGTGCCAGAAATTCTGGTAGACAATACCGACCGCAACCGTACTTCACCATTTGCCTTTACCGGCAATAAATTTGAATTGCGGGCAGTAGGTTCTTCCTCCAACTCAGCCAATGCAATGACTGCCCTCAATACGGCCATGGCCTCACAACTAATCGAGTTTAAGGCCAAGGTAGATGCCCTGATTGCCAATGGAACGGAGACTTCTGATGCGCTCATACAAGTTCTCAAAAAAGAGCTGGCCGATGCGCAACCCAGATTATTTGAAGGCAATGGATACAGCGATGAATGGGTAGTTGAAGCAGAAAAACGTGGGCTTAGCAACATAAAAACCACTCCCGAGGCACTGGATGCCGTTGTAAGTAATCAGGCGGAGAAAATATTCGTTCAAAACGGCATCTTCACACTGCCCGAATTAAAAGCCCGCCATGAAATTTTCCTGGAAGAGTACATCAAGAAACTTCAGATAGAAGGGCGCCTCATCAGCGATTTAACCTACACCCATATCTTGCCGGCAGCCATTGAATACCAAACGGTTGTTGCCGGTAATATCAATGAACTTCGCGCAGCTGGTCTTGATGAGGATATAATTCAACCTCAGGTAGATCTTTTACGCGATCTGTCTAAACACATCGGGGAAATGAAAAAACTCTCCGATCAAATGTTGCAAGCCAGGAAAGATGCCAATATGCTTCAGAATACAAAGGAGAGAGCCATGGCCTATTGCACCGGGGTAAAAGAGCTGTTTGATCAAATACGCTACCACGCAGATAAGCTCGAGATCATGGTTGATGACCAACTTTGGCGATTGCCTAAGTACCGAGAAATGCTCTTTATACGTTGATAATTCGCGCAAAAAGTGACTGAAAGCCGCTCGGGGCGGCATTTCTTAATTCATTTCCTTTTCCCAAAATTAATTTGGAAATAGGCATTTATTTCGTCATTTTTGGCGTTTGTATAAGCGTATTATCAGGCATTTATGAACAAAGTACAATCCCTCGTCCTTTCAACGCTCTTCCTTGCTGTAACCATTTCCGGCTGCAAATCTGCATCCATGAAAAAGTCGAATGAGTCTTTTGAGCTCGCGGAGTACGCCAAGGCTTCGGACATGTACAAGCAAGTGTACAAGAACAATAAGACCACCAAAGAAGACAAGCAAAAATCCGCATTTAGAGCTGCAGAAGGATATCGCCTGAATCACGACCCCGACAATGCGGAGAAGTGGTATTCTACCGCCATTAGAAGAGGGGTGAAAGATCCTATTGTAACCTTCCGAATGGGTGAAGCACAGATGCGTCAAGGCAAGTATACCGAGGCCTTGCAAAATTTCCAGGATTACAAAAAACAAGTGCCCGAAGACAAACGCACAGATGTGTACATCAAGGGTTGTGAAATGGCCTTGAAAGACCAAAACCGAAAATCGAGGGTAACCATTGATTTATTCAAGGAAGCCAGCGATAGCAAGGTCGATGATTTTTCCCCCATGTGGGCAGATAGAAAGCACAACGCCATTATGTTTACATCTGATCGTGAAGAGGGAGAAAATAAACGAGCGTACAACTGGACAGGTAGAATGCATACCGATGTTTGGGTGGTGAACAAAGAAGGAAAAAGAGGACGCGTTCGCTGGACCCCGCCCGTGCTGGTAGAAGGTCTCAATTCTGATTACAATGATGGGGTGGTTACATTCGACCGTCGTTTTTCTACCATGTATTATACGCAGTGCAATGGTCCTGAAGGGAAAGAAAAAACCTGTAAAATTTACGAAGCAAGAAGAAGAGGTGGCGAATGGGATGTTAACCCTGAACCCCTGCCATTCTGCAGTGATAGTTTCAATTGTGGTCACCCAGCCCTTTCGCCTGATGGAAGCAAATTGTATTTCGCATCAGATATGCTGGGAGGCTATGGTAACCCGGATGAGGATGTAGAAAAAACCAAAGATCTATATGTGGTGAACTTTGTTCGGCGTGGAAGAACCTGGAGTGATCCGGTGAACTTGGGCCCAACCATCAACACCCGCGGAAATGAGGCATTTCCTTACATACATGATGATGGTACCCTCTTTTTTTCATCAGATGGACATCCGGGATTTGGCGGGCTTGACTTGTTTTCTACCACCGGCTCGGGTCAGGAATGGGAGAAGCCTGAAAACCTTTTAGGACCTTTCAACTCCTATCACGATGATTTCGGCATCATCATGGAACCGGATAAAATGTCGGGATATTTTACTTCGAACCGCAACCGAGGAGACGATGATATTTATTCGTTCTCGGTAGAGCCTATGTACTTTGCCTTGAGTGGTCAGGTAACCAATTGCGACAATGGTGAGGCCATAGCCAATGCATTGGTGATCATAAGCAATGATCTGGATTCATCCAAGATTAGGCTATACACCGATTCAAAGGGTTATTACCAGACCGATTTGGGTGAAAATGTAAACTATGAGGTGTTTGCCCAAAAAAGAGATGAATACTTCTATGACAGCAAACCTAAGTATGTTTCTACCGTTGGTCTTGAGCAGTCTACCAGCTTCGTCAAAGATTTCTGTTTGAAAAATCAGTGCAACGATATTTTCGTATTGCCCATTTATTACGGTCTTGACTCTGCGAATTTGAGAGGTGAATCCAGAAAAGTGCTGGATGATCTCATTCTCACCCTCGCTAAGTATCCCAAAATGAAAGTGGAGTTAGGTTCTCATACCGACTGTCGTTCGTCTTTTGAATACAACAGGGCACTGAGTCAACGACGTGCAGATTCTGCCGTGGCTTATATCATTGAAAACGGCATCAACCCATTCCGTCTTGAGGCCAGAGGATATGGTGAGTCGCAATTGGTGAATCAATGCGAATGTGAGGGCGGAAAAGTGGTTCCCTGCTCAGAAGATGAGCATCAGCTGAATCGCCGTACCACCGTAAAAGTGGTGAATTGCAATTTTGTTTTTGATACCGAATCGGTGAATGCCATCAACCGCAATGATTCTGCTTTGGAGGGCAAAGGTTCTATTTACAGTCCATTCCTTCTCACCAAACAAAAAGAATGGCTGGCCGCCAACAAAGGCAACATCGATTCTTTACTGGCCGTGAGAGCTGCCGAGGAGAAGAGAATACAAGAGGAAATGGAAAGACGCAAGCTGCTTGAGAAATATGACATCCTGCCTCTTTCCAAAAGCCGAGACGGCTACTATGTAAATGCAACGCTTGGTAGAAAACGCCTGAAGTTGATCTACGACGATGAAACCTACAAAACACAACTGACTCAAAATGATGTTGAGGCATTGCTTAGAAGCAAGGAGTTGAGCCTTGAAGACTTCAGCCAAGGAAAAGATAAGATAAAGTTATCTGATGGCACGAAACTCACCAGCAAGAACTTTAAAATCAAGGAACTCAAAGTGGGTGAAATGGTTCTGAAAGATGTGAGTTGCAGAATGGTAGACAATAAACGCCCTGCCGTTTTAGGTGTGTCGGTATTTAACAAATACCTCAGCGCTACCCTTGATGGCGATAGGCTGCTTCTTGAGAAAGAAGTAACAGAGCCGGAAGAATAATCATCCGGATAATTCTCATACATGAATAAATACAGCGGACGAGGAGTATCTTCCGGAAAGGAAGATGTGCATAAGGCCATTGAAAATCTTGACAAGGGTTTGTTCCCCAACGCCTTTTGTAAAATCATTCCTGATTTATTGGGCGGAAGCCAGGACCACTGCATTTGCATGCATGCCGATGGCGCAGGCACCAAATCATCCCTTGCTTATTTGTATTGGAAAGAAACAGGCGATATATCCGTTTGGAAAGGCATTGCACAGGATGCCATTGTGATGAATACCGATGATTTGCTTTGCGTGGGCATTACGGATGGCCTCGTACTGAGCAATACCATTGGCAGAAATAAGCACTTAATTCCTGCTGAGGTAATCAAGGCCGTTATTGAAGGCATGGAGGAGTTCACCCAAATGTTGCGTGAGCAAGGCGTTGATATTACACTCACAGGTGGGGAGACAGCCGATGTGGGTGATTTGGTAAGAACAATCATTGTAGATTCCACGCTAACAGCAAGAAGCAGAAGGAAACACATCATAGAAGCGGAAATAAAGCCTGGCGCGGTGATCGTTGGCTTGAGTTCTTATGGGCAGGCCAATTACGAAAATGCCTATAACAGCGGCATGGGAAGCAATGGGCTCACCTCTGCAAGGCATGATCTTTTGAAGCATGAATATTACAACCGTTACCCCGAATCATTTGATCCCTTAACTGATGAAGCATTGGTTTACAGCGGATCTTATGGATTAACGGATTCCTTTGCAGGAACTCCACTGGATGCCGGTAAAGCCATTTTAAGTCCAACCCGAACATATTTGCCCGTAATCAGACAAGCCCTGAAAGAACTGAAACCATTCATCCATGCGCTGATTCACTGCAGCGGAGGTGGTCAAACAAAAGTGCGTCACTTTTCAGGCAAGCACAGGGTTCATATAGTGAAAGATAATTTGCTTCCCATTCCCCCCTTGTTTACCGAAATACAAAGGCTTTCAGGTACGGAATGGAAAGAGATGTTCGAAGTGTTTAACATGGGTCATCGTCTCGAAGTTTATATGGATGAAGAAAAGGCAGACACCCTCATTTCCATTGCAAAGGCCCACGGCATTGTTGCACATCGTGTGGGGTATGTAGAAAGCTCAGAAAAACACGCACTCACAATAAAACACAATAATCTGACATTAGAGTGGTAGGAAAAAAAGAACTATTTTTACATTCGTAACCTTAAAACAAATAACAATGAAAAAAATCTACATGATTCTCGCTTCAGCTGCCATGATTTTTGCAGCAGGCTGTAGTGAAGAAGGAACAGATCCCAACAACGGTGGTTCAGGTGATAACGGAACCGTAGAAGTTACAAGACAACAAAAAGCCGGTCTTTTCATTATGACTGCAACATGGTGCCAGTACTGCCCGCTTGGTAAGCAAGCCGTGAGCAATGTATTAACGGCCAACCCAGCCAAAACAACAGGTATAGCGGCACACCTCAGCAATTCTGATTTAGGAAATGCCTATGGTGACACCCTATTTGCTATGTTTGGCGGAGGAGGTACTCCTAAGATGGCTGTTGGAAACACCATTGTTCCCAATTACACCGATCCAAGCGTAACTGAATCAAAGCTTGTTGAAGGAATGAATGCCATTCTTGCCAACGACGCCAAAGTAGGTTTGCAGGTTACCAAAACAGATGGTAGCGGAGGAGATATGACCATCAATGTTCACAGCAAGTGGTTCACAGCCCCTGAAGACGGAAGCTACAATGTGTCTGTATTCTTTACTGAAAGCGGCATAGTTAACCGTCAAAAGCAGCCAAATGGCCAGTATAAAGAGGATGATGTTCACAACAATGTGCTCCGTAAAGTGATCACTCCTTTGGAAGGTACCCCTTACAGCGCCGGTCAAGTAGTTGAAGGTGCAACCGCCACCCAAAGCTTCACGACCAATATGGCTGGTTTCCCATTGGAAAACATGGAATGTGTAGTGGTTCTTTGGAGAAAATACCAAAATCAAGGTAGAAATGCGCTCCAGTTTATCAACGCAGCCAAGATTAACCTGAATTAATTTCTTTAAAAATATCAAGAGAAGCCCTGCATTCAGCAGGGCTTTTTTTTTACCATCCGGGCAGTGCCTTTTATTGTCACAAAAATATTTCCGGGTATTCTTCAGACTGGTGAATTGACCTA
>CAZYJD010000001.1:0-20041 GCA_964647785.1 uncultured Chitinophagaceae bacterium | reverse complement strand
GTGCTTTTTATCGTAGTAAAATGAATGTACCTTTGAAATGGGTCGTGCGGGTACATATTTGAAAAATTTAACACCAATCAAATTCCGGCCCCATCAACGGTGACAAAACCAGGCCCCATCCTTTGGATATAGGCCCTAGGCTGAACGGGGGAAGGTTGCGTTAACGGGAAGGCCAAAACCTACTATTTCGGAAATTTTTCTGAAGAAATGCACGACCCTTTTTTAAGCGTTAATCATGACCACCAAAGCTAGAAATATACTCGGTATAAGCCTACTTTTTTCATTGACCATTTTGCTGTGGCTGGGACTTTCATCCGGCATGTCAGAGAAATCGGTCAACAGCCTGCCTGAATTGCGACAAAAACAACAGGTTGCTTCGGTGGTATATCCTGATAGCTTGCATTTTGCCGGAGAAAAGGTTCCATTGTCAGATCTTGAGGTTTACGAGCGCATTGACCGGGAGTTTTTGGTGAATACCTTTTGGCAGAGCAACACCATGTTATGGCTGAAAAGAAGCAATAGGGAGTTTCAGCAAATGGAGCCTATTTTGAAAAAATTTGGCGTACCCGATGATTTTAAATACCTGGCATTGATTGAAAGTGGCCTGATGCATGTGGTTTCGCCGGCTGGTGCTGCAGGCTATTGGCAGCTCATGCCCGAAACAGCCAGAGAATATGGCTTGGAAGTGCGTGAGGATGTAGATGAACGTTACCACCTTCAAAAGAGCACAGAAGCGGCCTGTAAATACCTTTTGCAAGCAAAGGAAGTGTTCGGTAGCTGGACCATGGCTGCTGCATCTTATAACCGGGGCATTGGAGGCTTAAAAAGAGCATGTGAAGACCAAAAGGAAACCAATTATTATCAACTGCGGCTGAACCCTGAGAGTTCAAGATACCTTCCGCGCATATTGGCTGCAAAATATATCACTGGTTCACCAGAAGATTTTGGGTTTGATTTTTCCGTGGAAAGAGATGCCTACCCTCAATTCAAATATCGCACCCTAACTGTGGACACCACCGTGAGCTCGTGGCCCGATTGGAGCATTGGCCAGTCTGTTTCTTACAAAGAGCTTCGTTATCACAATCCTTGGATTAATAACAACCAATTACTGAACAAGGCAAGAAAGGGCTATGAAATTCGTCTTCCTGTGAAGGATTAAAAAAAACCGCCCTTTTGAGGCGGTTGTGGATGCTATAACTCGTCTTCGTTAAAGAAGTAATCGTCAGTGGTTGGATAATCAGGCCAAACTTCTTCAATGGCCTCAAATGGTTCACCATCATCTTCAAGTTCCTGCAAATTTTCCACTACTTCAAGTGGCGCTCCCGTTCGGATGGCAAAGTCTATGAGCTCATCCTTAGTGGCAGGCCATGGCGCATCGTCAAGATAGGATGCCAGTTCTAGTGTCCAGTACATAATTACTACGTTTAATTCTTGCCTTTAATTAATCGCGAAAAAAGCATTTTTGTTCTAAAATAAAAACAAATTAAATTACTGCCTTCAGGAATGGGTAAAAAAGGCAGCCTAATCAAGGCTGTATTGCCGACTTGCTAACGGTATAAAGGGCAATGGCAGCGGCTGCCGAAACATTGAGCGACTGAAGACTGCCCTGCATATTTATTTTGCGCTGATCATCGGCGTGCTTTAGCATAACCGGGTGTATGCCTTTTTCCTCGTTTCCAAGAATGAGAACAAGCGGTTTGGTGTAGGTCCGATCATTGATTTCTTGTGTTGCATGCTCACTTATAGCAACAACCTCAAGACCATTTTCTTGCAGGCGCGTTAGTTCATGATGCAGATTATTCACCTTACAAACAGGCATTTTTAACAGGGCACCTGCTGAACTTTTTACAGCATCTTCATTGATTCCAGCTCCCCCTTTTTCAGGTACGATAACCGCATGGAAACCAAAACATTCAGCAGAACGCACAATGGCTCCGAAATTTCTTACATCCGTGATATGATCGAGCATCAAGAGACGAGGGCTTTTACCTTCAGCATAAAGGTTATCAATGGTTTGTTGGAGGTCGGCAAAAACGATGGGAGAAATGAATGCAATCACCCCCTGGTGAGCGCGTTTTACCAATCGGTCCAGTGTGCTTCCCGGAACATAACTAATGGTGGTTCCTGTTCCGGAAAGCATGGCCTTGAATTCTTTGCCCAACTTGCTTTTCAAGTGATGATCCACCAATACTTTATCGATGGTTTTACCTGCCTGAACAGCTTCTTTAAGGGCGTGTACCCCGTAAATCAGGGAGTTGCTCTTCTGCAAGTTTAGCGTGTTGAAAGTTCGTTGAACAGCTGTTCGTATGCATCTGCCAGTTCATTCTCGCCATTTTGACGAGCAATTTGTGAACAGGTGCTGATGGTGGTGAGCGCCTCTTCCAGGTTGGATCGAACGCTATTGCGGAATTTCGTAGAGAATTTCTTGAAATAAGTGGTTCGGTGTTTGGCCTCCTCCACGAGTTCTTTCATTTTGGCAATTCCTGTTTCTTTTTCAGCAGACTGCATGTAGGTGTCTACATAGAACAGTTTCAGTCGCAGATCCATCGGAAGAATACTCTCAGGCATTACTTCAAAAGATTTGTTCAACAACTCAAGGGCGCGCTCATTGTTGCCTTCATTGGCATAATTTCTTGCCAACTGTGCAAACAGGATACGAAGATTGCGAGGCACCAATGTCGCCTTATCATCGAGGAACATTTCCCCTTTCTCCATATTTCCCCATTCGTAATCCTCCATCAAACGCTTATAAAGAAGATCATTGTCAATCATGCCCCTCATATTCTTATCCGATTTGATGGGCACCAGTCGATAGGCGAGGCCTTCATGACGGAAATATTCATCCAAATTCAAGTAAGCAGAACTACCGGTGGTGGTGGTGAAATAAATAGGGCGTTCCCAGCCTTGAGCAGCGTTGGTAGCGATGATATCAAAAACCACCAAATTCCCTTTGTACATTCCATTTTGAGTGTATTCAAAACGCAACTCATCAACAACGCGTGCGGTATCGTTCGCGTCCACAACCCCGTTTGCTACAACAGCATTCTTATCTACGGGAACCCTAAACTTCTTGGTGGGCAAATAATTCACCAATTCACTTCCTGAAGAAGCCATTTGTTGTTGATTGTCACTTAACATGAACTTCACCACATCCATCAATGGATAGAATTTATTCTGATCTAGCTGACCATTGTCGTAAAAACGAATATACTCGCGTTTACCCGCCACCATCTGTTCAGTGTTAGAGGTCATGGGCAAAGGGTCTGATTGAAACACCTTTTTTCGAAGGGCATTGCTGTACCAATCGGTGCTCAAAAGACTCATGTTGATGATGCGCACATCGGTGCGGTATCCTTCAACATTTTGGGCATACCAAAGCGGATAGGTATCATTGTCGCCATTGGTAAATAGAATGGCGTTGGGTGCGCATGAGTTTAGGTAATTCTTGGCGAAAGATATGCCCAGGTAACGGTCCGAACGATCGTGGTCGTCCCAGTTTTCGCTGGCTAGTAAAACGGGCCCGGCCAAAAGACCGGTGATCAATGCACCAATGGTGGCCATATTCCGGTTCATGTACTTGTTCAATTTCTCAATGATCCACAGCACACCCAAGCCAATCCATATGCAGAAAGTTTGAAATGATCCTGCATGCGAATAATCGCGCTCACGTGGCTCCAATGGGGGCTGATTGAGGTAAATGATGATGAGTATACCAGTAAACAAGAAAAGAGCCAAGGTGGTGTAGCCGTCCAGTTTTTGCCGATTAAATTGAATAATGATTCCAAGAATTCCGAGAATCAGAGGCAAAAAGTAATAGTGGTTTCTCGCCTTATTCGAAGATAAGGTGGCTGGTATATCCTGTTGATTGCCCAATCGGTATTGGTCAATGAACTTCACTCCACTCATCCAGTTTCCATCAAGCGGATTGCCATCGATGTTTTGTATGTCACTTTGCCTTCCCGCGAAATTCCACATGAAATAGCGCCAGTACATCCAGCCGAGCTGGTATTTGAACAAGAAGCGCATATTTTGCGAAAAAGTCGGTTTGGCATCTTGGCTGGAACCTGACCAAAGCGGATAACCTTGAGATTTTTCGGTCATGTCTCCCATACGAGGCAGTACGGTTGAAAAGGCATCGTCGTAAATGGGTTCGTTTTTGTAGCCAATTTCTTCGTACTCATCCTCGCCTTTGCGGTATTGCATTTTTCCTTCTTCTACTTCAACCAGTTTAGCATTGTAGTAAGGACCATATAGCAGTGGGCGGTCACCATATTGTTCGCGGTTGATATAGCTGAGCAGATTGAAAGCCTCTTCGGGATTGTTCATGTCAATGGGAGGATCTGCCAATGAGCGAATCACAACCGTGGCATAAGAAGAGTAGCCGATCATGATAAAGGTGGCACAAAGAATCACGGTATTCCAGAGTGCCATATTGTTTTTCGCCGTGTAGTAAATGCCATATACGAGCAATGCCCCCATGGCCATAACGGTAAAAATCATCCCACTGTAAAATGGCAGCCCCATTCCGTTTCTGAATATCAGTTCTGCTTTTGAGGTGAGAAACACCACCCCGGGAATGATCCCCCATTGCACCACCGCCAAAGCGCCCAACCCTATGGCGCTTGCTTTGATGAGGTGAGCGCGGTTGTAAGGGTAAATATTGAAATAGTAATAGTAAATAACCGCTGGAATTACCAGCAGGTTCAGCAAGTGGAGCCCGATAGCGAGACCTACAATGTAGGCGATAAAAATCAACCACCGATCGGCATGTGAGTCGATTGCTTTTTGGGTTTCCCAACGAAGGATGGCCCAGAAAGCAATGGCGGTGAACATGGAAGAAGAGGCATAAACCTCTGCCTCTACTGCCGAAAACCAAAATGTATCGATAAAAGTAAGAGTCAATGCACCCACCAGGCCAGCACTGATGATAGAAAGTCCTTTTGAGAACTCAACTTTAAGTTCATTCAGCCCCACTTCAGTAATTTTCTTGGCAAAATGAACAATGATCCAATAAGTGAACATTACAGTGAAGGCACTGGCTGTAGCTGAGAGCACATTAACGGCGATGGCAACTTCATTGGTGCCGGGGGTGGCAAAAAGGGTAAACATTCTTCCCAGCAGCAGAAACAACGGTGCCCCGGGAGGGTGAACCACCTGCAAACGATATGCAGCCGAAATAAATTCACCACAATCCCACAAACTTACACTGGGCTCCAGTGTAAGCAGATAAACCACCAAAGAGATGAGAAAAACCACCCATCCGAAAAGGATATTAACCAGCTTAAAGTTATTCATATGTGTTTCAAGACTTGAAGAAGGCGAAAATAGCTAATAATTGAAAAACCTTCCGCCATTTAAAAGGCCTTTGATGAATGTACTGCAATAAGTTGCTTGACCAATCGGTCGAAATTCCTTATTTTTGCAGCCAAGATTAGAACAGGAGGGAGGCGCAGCTTCCCTTTTTTATTTGATGAACGATTTGGATTTGATGTCGAACATATCGCAATGGCTGAAAGAAGAGCTGGCTGATGGCCCTCTTTTTTTGGTGGCATTGGAGCAGTCGAAAAGCGGCAAAAAAATGAATGTTCTGATCGATGGCGACAAAGGGATAGGCATTGATGAATGCGCAAAATTGAGTCGGTCTTTATCGAGCAGATTGGATGAAAACGAAGAACTTTTAAGTGGGCCCATGACTTTGGAAGTTTCTTCACCGGGTGCAGACCAACCGCTGCAAATGCCGAGGCAGTATCCCAAACACGTGGGCCGAGAGTTGAATATATTGCTTGCCGATGGCAGGAAACTGGAGGCAGCACTTGTTGAAGTGCAAGCCCAGGGAATAATTGTGAGAACAGAAACAGGAAAAGGAAAGAAAAAGGAAATTACAGATCATGCTTTGTCTTTTGATGAAATCAAAGAGGCAAAGGTGAAACTGAGCTTCAAAAAGAAATAAAATGGCTTTAGGATTAGCTGAATCGTTTTCTGAATTCAAGGAATTCAAAAACATTGACCGTGCCACCATGATGCGTGTGTTAGAAGATGTTTTCAGAAGCATGCTGAAAAAAAAGTACGGGTCAGATGACAACTTTGACGTAGTGATTAACACTGAGGCGGGTGATTTGGAGATTTACCGCAACCGGAGAATTGTCGATGATGGTGAGGTGGAAGATGACAACACCGAAATTGCGATATCAGACGCAAGGCACCTGGAAGATGATTATGAATTGGGCGAAGAAGCCATTGAAGAGGTAAAATTGATCGACTTTGGTCGTCGGGCCATTCTGGCTGCGCGCCAAACCCTCATTTCGAGAATTACCGAATTGGAGAAAGATGAGGTTTATCGCAAATACAAGGATCGCGTAGGGGAGATTATCACCGGAGAGGTGTATCAAATATGGAAAAAAGAAATCATGGTACTCGATGACGAAGGCAATGAGTTGATTTTGCCGAAGCTAGAGATGATCCCAAGAGATTTCTTCAAAAAGGGAGATGCCGTTCGCGCTGTTCTGCTGCGCGTTGAAATGAACAATGGAAATCCCCGCATCGTTCTGAGCAGAAACGCGCCAATTTTCCTCGAGCGCTTATTTGAGTTGGAAGTACCTGAAATTCTCGATGGCTTGATCACCATTAAGAACGTGGTTAGAGAACCAGGCGAACGGGCCAAGGTTGCGGTTGAAAGCTACGATGATCGCATTGATCCGGTAGGCGCCTGTGTGGGTATGAAAGGGTCAAGAATTCATGGAATTGTGCGTGAGTTGAAAAACGAGAACATTGATGTAATCAATTACACAACCAATTTGCCATTGTATATACAGCGCGCATTGAGCCCTGCTAAAATTACATCCATCCAGATTGATGAAGAGGTTAAGCGGGCTGATGTCTTTTTGCCGAGTGACCAGGTTTCTCTGGCCATTGGTAAGGGTGGTTTCAATATTCGTTTGGCCAGCAAATTGGTTGGATATGAAATAGATGTATACCGTGAAAATATGGACGATGAGGATTCGGATGTTGATTTGGACGAATTCAGCGATGAAATAGATACCTGGATCATCGATGAACTCAAAGGTGTTGGTCTGGACACTGCAAAAGCAGTGCTGGAGGTGACCAATGAAGATTTGTTGCGCCGAACAGATTTGGAAGAGGAAACCATCATTGAAATCAAGAAAATTCTCGAGTCTGAATTCCAGTGAGGAGGAGGTCTTTCAACAGTGTCAGAGATTAAAGTATTAAATTCGAAAGTTATTTAGGAGGGTAAATGTCAGCAAGCGGAAAAAAATATCGCATAACCAAAGTTGCAACGGAATTCAATGTTTCCTGGAAAACCCTTGTGGAGCATCTTGTGAACAAGGGCTTCGAGGTTGAGGAGAAAATCACTTCCAAAATTGATCAGGAAATGTACAACGTGCTCGCTTCTGACTTTCACTCTGAAAAGAAGGCCAAGGAAGAGTCTATATCACTGAAGAAAGCGCTCAAGAAAGAAAAGGAAACCACAGTGGCAGGTGGTGTGGGCTCTAAACGCAATGAGCCCCAACCTGATAACGAGTTCGAAGAAGTCATTCTGATCAAAGATACGGGCATCCACAAGGAAGAAGTGGCTGCACCGGAGCCTGAAAAAGAGCCACCGGCAGAAGAAAAGCCTGAAAAGGAAGAACCTCCTGTGCAGGATGAACCTATTCAGGAGACTCCAACGGTGGAAAAAGAGCCGGAAGAGAAAGCCGCACCGGAAGAGCCTACTTCGAAGTTGAAAGGGCCAAAAGTGTTGGGCAAGATAGATCTGGAAAAGGACAAACCGACTAAAAAGGCCGAAGAAGAAATCGAGGAAGCCGAAAAGCAACAGCCGCAAGCCGAAATTGTACCCCCCGCTCAAGAAGATACCAAGAGCCAGAAAGAAGGAGACGATGTTGTTAAACCACAATACGAAAAGCTAAAAGGCCTTTCTGTAAAAGGTAAAATAGATGTTTCACGTTTCGAGAAAAAGAAAGAGGAAACAGAAAAAGGTCCTGATGGTCAGGAAAGAAAGAAACGCAAACGCAAGCCAAAGGCTGAGAAAATAGACCCCAATAAAGTAGGTCCGAAAGACCGTGCAAGAGGAAGAGGTCGCAAGGAGGATGAGAAGGAAGAAATTTCCGAAAAGGAAATTCAGGATAAAATTAAAGCTACGCTCGCAAAAATAGGCGGGCAAAAGGGATCAGCACACGGAGGGAATATTCGATCAAAAATGCGAAAGCAGAAAAAATTTGACCGCAACCTCCAACGCGAAGAAGAAGCCCTGCAGAGTGAAATAGAAAGCAAGACCCTCAAGGTAACCGAATTTGTTACCGCCAATGAACTTGCCAGCCTCATGGATGTGCAGGTTACAGAAATTATCAGTGCTTGCTTTAGTTTGGGAATGATGGTGTCCATCAACCAGCGGCTCGATGCTGAAACCATACAAATTGTGGCTGAAGAATTTGGCTTCTCTGTAGAATTTGTTGATGCGGATACGCAGATAGAAATTGAGGAAGAAGAAGACCTGCCAGAAGATTTGAGCGAAAGACCTCCGATTGTTACCGTGATGGGCCACGTTGACCATGGTAAAACCTCATTGCTCGATTACATCAGAAGCGCCAATGTTATTGCCGGTGAAGCCGGAGGAATCACCCAGCACGTTGCAGCTTACGAAGTGGTATTGAAAGATGGAAGGAAAATAACCTTTATCGATACACCAGGTCACGAAGCTTTTACCGCTATGCGTGCGAGAGGTGCCAAGGTTACAGACCTAGCCATCATAGTTATTGCTGCTGACGATAGCGTCATGCCACAAACAAGGGAAGCAATAAGCCATGCACAGGCAGCAGGTGTACCGATGGTTTTTGCTTTCAATAAAATTGATAAAGATGGAGCCAATGCCGACCGCATACGCGAGGAATTGGCCAATATGAATATTTTGGTCGAAGACTGGGGCGGTAAATACCAAGCTCAGGAGATTTCTGCCAAGAAAGGATTGAATATTGATGAATTGTTGGATAAAGTGCTGCTCGAAGCGGAACTTCTTGAACTCAAGGCAAATCCGGCAAAACGAGCCAAAGGAACGGTATTGGAAGCCCGACTCGATAAGGGACGGGGAACCTTTGTTTCATTGCTCGTGCAGGACGGAACTCTGCGCATAGGCGATAGCCTGGTTGCCGGTGCCAATTTTGCACGTATCAAGGCCTTGTTCAACGAAAGAGGTCAACGCATTGAGGAGGCTGGCCCTGCCACCCCGGTAGGAGTGCTCGGTTTCTCAAATCCTCCTACGGCGGGTGATGTATTCCAGGTAATGCGCGATGAGCAGGAAGCCAAGGAAATTGCAACCAAAAGAGAGCAACTTGTTCGCGAACAGGGCATCAGAGCGAAAAAACATATCACCCTTGAAGAAATTGGTCGCCGATTGGCCGTGGGTAACTTCAAAGAGCTCAATTTGGTGATCAAAGGAGATGTGGACGGTTCAGTAGAAGCACTCTCCGATTCAATGCTGAAGCTGTCAACCGAAGAAATTCAAGTGAATGTAATCTTGAAAGGGGTTGGTCCCATTTCAGAAAACGACGTGCTCCTGGCATCTGCCTCCGATGCGATTGTTATCGGTTTCCAGGTTCGACCTACACCGGGTGCGCGTAAATTGGCTGAAGGCGAAGAAATAGAAATCAAAACCTACTCGGTAATCTATCATGCCATTGAGGAAATTAAGGCAGCCATGGAAGGCATGCTTTCTCCTGAATTTGAAGAGAAGATTACCGGAACAGTCGAAATACGAGAAACCTTCAAGATTAGTAAAGTGGGCACCATTGCAGGTTGCATGGTTACCGATGGAAAGATTTTTAGAAGCTCTAAAATTCGCCTGATACGCGATGGAGTGGTTGTTTACACCGGAGAAGTAGGTGCCCTCAAACGATTTAAAGATGATGTTAAAGAGGTGTCTAAAGGTTTCGAATGTGGTGTGCAGGTGAAAAACTACAACGATATCTACGTAGGAGATATCATTGAAATCTACGAACAGGTAGAGGTGAAGCGCAAGCTCTAACAAAAAGCATCTTCTAACCCCGTATCATGACCGCTCGACGCGACATACGATCACTTAGCGAAGAACAGCTGCGTGAACTGCTCGGGCAATGGGGTGAACCCACATATAGGGCCCGACAAATTCACGAATGGATCTGGCAAAAAGCGGCTTCTTCTTTTGACGAAATGACCAATATCCCGCTTTCACTGAGGGAGAAATTGTCAGATTCGTATGAATTCCGAACGGTCAAACTTGACATCATCCAGAAAAGCAATGATGGCACCATTAAATGTGCGTTTAGGTTGCATGACGACAATGTGGTGGAGGGCGTATTGATTCCCTCCGGGAAACGAATGACCGCCTGCATCTCTTCGCAAGTGGGCTGCAGCCTTGATTGTAAGTTTTGCGCAACGGGCTATCTCAAGCGTGTTCGAAATCTCAACCCCGATGAATTTTATGATCAAGTGGTGCGCATCAATGAATTGGCAGAAGAAAACTACGGTCGTAAGTTGACCAATATCGTGCTCATGGGCATGGGTGAACCTTTGCTCAATTATGCCAATGTTATGAAAGGCATTGAGCGGATTACATCGCCCGATGGACTGGGAATGTCGCCTCAAAGAATCACACTTTCCACCGCAGGTATTGCCAAAATGATTCGAAAGCTGGGTGATGATGGGGTGCGTTTTCATCTGGCCTTATCACTCCACGCTGCAAACAATGCCAAGCGATCGGCCATCATGCCCATCAATGAAACCAACAGCCTGGAAGACCTGGCAGAAGCGCTCAACTATTTTTATGAAAAAACCCGCTCACGGATAACACTTGAGTACTGTGTAATCAATGATATCAATGATCATCCCGAAGAGGCTGAAGAACTGCTGGCATTCGCCAGAAAAGTTCCCTGTAAGATCAATCTCATAGAATACAACCCCATCGATATGGCAGAGTTTAGGGGATCTTCTCTCGAAAAGCTTACCCGTTTCAAGGACTACCTCGAACGCCATAAACTCATTGTTAACCTGAGGAGAAGTCGCGGCAAGGATATTGATGCCGCTTGCGGCCAATTGGCGAACAAACATTGAGTATTTGGGTGCTCCTTTTGTAAATTCACAGCCCAATGAATGAATTAAACGCCTTATGCAGTGCTCTAGCGGAACGTTTCATGCGTTATGTGCAAATTGATACCCAGAGCGATCCTGAAAGCATCACTTATCCGAGTACAGAAAAGCAAAAAGACCTCAGTCGTTTGCTTTTGAAAGAACTGCTCGATATGGGCCTCTCGGATGCCGAAATGGATGAATACGGATACGTGATGGCTACCATCCCTGCAACTTCCTTTAAAAAAGTGCCCGTGGTTTGCTTTTGCTCCCACGTAGATACCGCACCCGATTGCAGTGGCAAAAACGTGAAACCCATTTTGCATCCGACCTATACCGGTGAAGATATTGTACTGCCAGACGATCCTTCTCAAGTGCTATCAGCCAAGGAACACCCATATTTAAATGAAAAGCTGGGCGAAAATTTGATCACCGCATCTGGTACAACCCTCTTGGGAGCAGATGACAAAGCAGGGGTTGCCATCATCATGCAACTTGCAGAAGAATTGACGAAGACCGCAGAAAACATTTCCCATGGTGATATACGCATACTCTTCACACCTGATGAAGAAGTTGGACGGGGAGTGGATCAACTGGACATGAATAAATTGGCAGCCGATGTTGGCTATACCCTCGATGGGGGAATTCGAGGATCCATTGAGGGCGATACATTCTCGGCCAATGCCATGAGTTTTACCTTTCGGGGGGTAAGTGCCCACCCGGGTTATGCAAAAGGTAAAATGGTGAATGCCATGAAGGTTGTTTCGGCCTTTGTGAACCAACTTCCAGCGGAGCATCTCAGTCCGGAAAGTACGGAGAGCCGTGAAGGCTTTGTGCATCCTACTTCGCTAAAAGCTGGACTGGAGGAAGCCACTGTAGAATTCATTGTACGAGATTTCGATACGCCAAAACTCGATATGCATCAGCAGGTACTTATCGAATTGGCAGAAAGTACGGTGGCATCATACCCTGGTTCTTCTTTTGAATACAGCATTCGCGAGCAGTACCGGAACATGCGTGAAGTGCTTACAGACCATCCCTACATTGAAGAATATGCCATAGAAGCCATGAAAAAGGTGGGCATTGAACCCAAGCCAGACCTGGTAAGAGGCGGAACCGATGGTTCGCGTTTGTCGTTCATGGGATTGCCTTGCCCGAACTTGTTTACCGGTGAAATGGCCATTCACAGCAAATTGGAATATGTGAGTGTGCAAGACATGGAGGCCAGCTTAAAAACGCTAATCGAACTCGTACAGATTTACGAGCAGCAAGCTTAAAAGCAGCTACTGAACTGTAAGGAGGCCGTGGGGCCACCCCGATGACCCCAGAACATTTGCCAGCCACCAATTGCCAGTTTCAATTGCATGTTTTTAGAGAACATAGCATCCAGACTGCTATTGATATTGTACAGCGAATAACCGCCAAATCGAAGCTGGTTGCTCCAGCGAAGCTTGGGGTTGATGAACCATTCGTGCTCCAAGCCCAAGGCACTTTGAAAGACCCCGCCCATGCGGTGCTCTAAGAATACCGATAGAACCTGACTTCTCACTTTAAGGCCGCTTTTTAATCCAAACTCAAAGGGCAAAGCACTCAATGTCGATACAGCAATTTCTTCTGATAAGCGTTGGATGCCTGAATCACTAAATGCAGCCGGAAGCAGGAAACGGCCTTCCGCGCGATTCCATTCCAAGCCTTCATACACTAGCGTTGTATCCCAATGGTATTGTTCGGCATTGTTTCTCCACTTTACCAGACCGATGTTTCTGATTTCAGCGCTAAAATAACTGCGATTCATGCGGCGCATCCAACCGGCGTCGAACGAGAAACCTGCACCGTTGTAATACGGATTTTTTAACAAGGTGTTACCCCGGTAAATTCCTTTGCCCTTAGCGACTACAGAATCTCCGGAAGCACTGTTGTAAATACTGCTTTCCTCGAGCTTCAATACGGCCCAATTCCTACCTGCAATGCCATTGAGTTGTACATACCATTTGTGCTGAGCATTCTTTTTGTTCTGTCCGCTGATTCCCAACCCTATTCTCTGGAAGCTAAAGTGGTTTAATATCAACGGGTTGGACTCTATGGTTTTACCGGAATAGGGAGCATTGCCTTTTAGTATAAGGCCTGCATAATCACGGTCCACCCTAATTTCTGTAAGGCTCTCATCGCCAGCGGAATAGTAAAGATTCCAGAAGGCATCAGGAGAGGTGCTGTGCGACTTTTTGAAGGCATAAGCCCTGGCTTCAAGTCGATAGCCCGCACCTGCTTTCATTTCATTGAGCGGATTGGCCAGCATGCCATCAATGGTTGAAGATTGCAATTTTCCCTTGTACAAGTCAAGCAGGGATCGGCCGCTGATCAATCCTGATTGTGCAAAAGAAGTTGCATTGATTGCAATGAGGTTTTTATCGGGAAAATAGGCATAAGGGTGGAACCAAAGTGCCGGATTTGTGCTCAGTTCTATGGGCAGGAGCAAGGCAACCTCATGGGAGTCTTTGCTTTCTAATAAGGGTCTGGCCTGGGCAAATAAATTGCCGAACAGAACTATTATAAGCAAAAAGGGCTTGTTAAATTTCCACTTCATAAGCTCCTTCATAGCGCATTTTCATGTTCAAACGTTCATTTGCATGAATGGGGTAGCGTCGCACATCTTCCGAATGGATGAACAGTTTCAGATCAAAGCATTCGTTTTCCAAAAGTCTGAGCAGATCATTGCGGTCAACTTTGATACGGATTTCACTTTTTCTGCTCGACTGTACTTTGTTGGTTTGCAGGTCGAATACTGCTGCTGCTGCGATGTGGTCCTGATAATCGGCAAATGGCTCTTTGCCTGAAGGGGCCTCCAGGCCAACACCCAATTGAAAAGGCAAACCATTGTCTATTTCAAGTACCAGATATCCCTCTCCAGCTCGTTTCAAAGCCTCTTTTTCAGTAGTACCCAAACATATTTGTTGGCTTAACAGCACAGAGTCTGCACCAAAAACAATGGGTACATCTACTTTTAGATCAGCCTTAAGTTGGCTGTTTGAGAAAACAAAATCGCTCAGATTTTGGGTGCCAAAGGGACTGCTTGTAGCCCGCAGGTGCAGCTTAATTTGATCGGGTAGTATGGATACAAACTGTCGTAAATTGCTGTTGGTCTTGTCCATGTTAAAAGAAGAGACACCTGCCCTCAGGGGAGGATTTGTTGCTTTTCGCACCATGAACGGTCCGTTGATAGGCTCGGCCTGAAGTTTTACAGCCTTTCCCATGGCGGTATTCACTCCTTTGATCTCCAAAAAATCCAGTTGGGCATCAATGCCAAAGCTGTTTTCAACCTGCAGATCAACGCGTATATCTTCAAGATTTAGGCTTCCACTTGCTTTCCGGAGAATAGGAATATCCAAGCTGTCTCGCAGCTCATTCACGCGTTTACCGAAGTCACCAATGGCATAATCCGGGTCTACTTCCACCAACCCAAAACGCACCCGAACACTGTCAGATAAAGACAAGGTACGCTCGATGCCACTGTATTCAATGCGGGCCGTAAGCACACTAAAAACCGTGTTCCAATAAGGAGGGGTATTGGGGTCTTTGCCTTTGTAGATGACTGTGAAACCTTGCATTGGAAATTTTTCGCGAATGCGTGAGGTTTGACCCGGTGGAGCAGGAGGAACGTTGTAGACTTTTTTTATGGGGATGCCTCCTTCAGAACTGTTTCGCGAATTGGGAATGTAGTAATCAAGGATGATTTCTTCTTCGATGGTGCTGATTACATCCATGATGATATACCCTCCTTTGAGGTGCATCTCGGTTACTTTGACATCATTCAGATCGTAGATGGTTTCCTGCGAATCAGCTACCAGTACTTGGGCCGGAAAAATGGCGGTTGCAAATTCAGGTTCAAGATTGAAAACACGCATTTGTATGCGCACCCCTTTGTTGGCTTCAATAAGCACGGTACCATTGCTTGCTTTCGTCTTAACACGTTGTATTTCGCCTACCATGATGCCGTTTACTTTTTTACCAGCCAGGCTGTACTGTTCTGTTCTGCTTTCACCGGGAAGAATATCAAGGAAGGTATCGGCAAGAATGGTGGCCTGATCATCTTGATTACTCAACTTAAACACGAGCATCTCTGCCTCCACAGGCAAATCATTGTGTAAGGTAATTTCAATGATCCCATCTTTAAAAACGGCGGTTCGAAAAAACTCCTGGCTCACATCGATGATTTGTGGGCTCCCGGATCCATCGAGATCCTGCGCAGGAAGCACTACTTCTTGCCCATTGAGTAAGCGGGCTGGTGGATATATGTCGCTCAGTGCAACGGTATCTTCAAGGGTTTGTTCTGAAAGCACCAGTTGTTGCAATTTCACCACCACTTCGTTCAGGGTATCTGGCACATTCAGAATATCACCAAAGCTATCAATGGCAAATTGTTGCTGATAAATCAGGTGCAAACTGCTGTCGCTTTCTGCAATAATGAGAGAATCGGGTAAGAGATCCTGCAATCCGAGTGAGGCCTTGGCGAGGGGGATTTTCAAATCGGCATCCCATCGAACAAGCGCATCATTGCGATTGCAGGCACCCAACACGAGTAGTATTATCAATCCTTTGAGGATTTTCATTTGTTCAAAAATGTAGAATTCGAATCAAAGTTTATGGATTTAGATGCGATATTCATTCGAGCATATTTAATTTGACAACCAAATGTCATCACATCATTTTGTAAAAGAGGGGCAGGAACCGGCATTGATCATAGCCAATGGCATGGCGTGCAGCCGGCAATTGATGGATGAATTGCTGGAATGGAGTCCTTATGTGCTGGTGCTTGATGGCGCACTCAAAAGGGTGATGGACCTGGGAATCAAGTTCGATGCTGTTTTGGGAGATTTTGACAGCCTCGGTGAAACAAAACAGCAGTTGGGTCATTATGAACCTCTGGAAATCTTGCATCGCCCTGATCAGGATAAAACCGATTTGGAGAAAGCGCTTGATTTTTTGCTTGAGGAGAAACAGATCAAAGGGGCAAATATTTTGTGGGCAGGTGGTTACAGAAACGATCATCATTTAAACAATTTGTTCACGCTTGCCAAATACGGAGCAGTATTGAATCTGTGTATGTACGATGATTACACCCGTTGTTTTCGATTGCCAATGAACTATCGTAAACATTACCAAAAAGGGCAGATTTTAAGTTTGATGCCCATAGGTCAGGTACAGGAGGTGAATACCCGAAATCTTAAATACAATCTCCAAAATTTTACCTTGAACAGCATTGAGAGAACCGGTTCGAGCAATGAGGTGGAGCAAACCGGCGTGGTTGAGATTAAGCACAGAAGTGGGGCATTGCTGTTGATGGAGGCTTTCGAAATATCGCCTTACCAACGGTGAATGGTATATCCTTTAGATCGGGCAATTTTTGCTGTTTCGGGCTTTAGAGCAGTATCAGGCACTGCGATGATCTCCGAATTACCGAACATGGCATTGATGTGATTGTTTTCCGGCATGCCGAGCCATATTTGCTTTTCTCCCCTCGGCTGAATTCGATTTGCTAGTTCTTGGTTGATGGTCACTTGATGAATCGACCAGGGGTTGGATTTTACATCATGTGTTTGCACAATCAATTGAAATTGTGCGGAGCCCCAAATTCCGAATGCAATGAGGATTAATTCAAGCCATTTCTTTTGAATATAATTGCTGACAAGGTCCATCGAGTAGGCCAGAGCAATGAGCATTGGCAAAAATGCTATGAGTGGGTATGCAGGCATTTTGGTGGAAACAAGGCTATAGAACAGCATCACAGATAAGCCGGTGATGCCAAAGCTTTTCAAGAGTACATCTTTTGCTCGCAAAATGAGTAGGAACGATCCAATCACCAACAGGCCTGGATAGAGGTACGACCATGCGTTTTGTTCGCTCATGCTGTGGAGGTAAAAATCCCATCGTCCGGTATGACCTTCAACGCCTTCTAGCAAATGCTTAAAAACATATTTCCAGCTGTTCTGTGATAGCGCAACGTCTTTGTTTGCCACAACTATCCACCAAATTACCGGAATAAAAATTGAAATCAATGCACTGTATACGTGTACTTTATAAACCTTTTTTGAAAGTAAGGCATGAAGTAAAAAGAAGGCCAGCGGCAGAAAGCCCGGAAGTGATTTGGTCAACACGGCAAAGGCAGTAAACATGCCCCAAAGGATGGCATATTTCGGCTTGTTGAGTGATTTGATATAAAACAGGAGTGCACCGGATATAAAAAATACGACCGCCATGTCATTGTGATCCAATGAGGCTCTACCACTGATCCATTCAAAGAGGATGAATGAGAATACAGTGGAGCCCAGCGCCATTATTTTGCTCCATTTTGAGAGTGAAAATGACCGCAGTGTTTCCAGGGTGATCAGAGACATCCCAACACCCATGAGGTAAGATGGAATACGTGCAGCCCAATAGTGCGTACCAAATAGTTTAAAGCTGCCGGCCATGAGCCATAAAAAAAATGGCGGTTTATGCAGCCAAAGCTGGCATTGGGTCCACCAGGTGTTGCTGAGCATGGCTGTTGTAGAGCCTGAAGGCATTAAATAAGGCCATAGCGTATGGTCATGTGACATTCGCCATGCAATGAGGGCGTGAAAGCGCTCATCCCAGGCATTGAGAAAAGGATCAGCAAAAGGAGCAGATAGCAGAAAGAAAGCCGAAGCCAATCCGATGAGCCATCTGCTTTGTCCTGCAGACAAGCTTTCTTTTCGCCATGCATAGAAATAGAAAAGAGCACAGGCTGCTGCTGATAATCCGTAAAACCAAAAGGGGTGAAAGGGAAACATCAGCCGAAACAGATCATCTGCTGTAATTGGGAGCTTCTTTGGTAATGGTTACATCGTGCGGATGGCTTTCGCGCACCCCGGCGGGAGTGATTTTTACGAAGCTCGACTCCTGCAGCTGATCGATGTTGGCTGCTCCGCAGTAACCCATACCAGCGCGAAGTCCGCCCACATATTGGTAAACCACTTCGCTCAGTTGGCCTTTGAAGGGAACCATGCCCACAATACCTTCTGGCACCAATTTAGAAATTTCATCTTCGGCATCCTGAAAATAGCGGTCTTTTGAACCTTGTTTCATGGCCTCGATGCTTCCCATGCCGCGATAGGATTTTACTTTACGTCCTTCGTAGATGATGGTTTCTCCCGGCGATTCATGCGTGCCAGCGAATATCGATCCTGCCATGATGCAACTCGCACCAGCCACAATGGCCTTTACAACGTCGCCGCTGTAACGGATGCCTCCATCGGCAATCACGGGTATACCAGTGCCGTTTAATGCTTCTGCGCACTGCATGATGGCGCTTAATTGGGGAACGCCGATGCCTGCAATTACGCGTGTGGTACAAATTGATCCTGGTCCCACGCCTACTTTCACGGCATCGGCACCTGCATCAGCAAGGGCTTTTGCACCTTCTGGTGTGGCCACATTTCCTACAATGACCTGAAGATCGGGGAAAGACGCCTTGATTTTCTGCAATTCACGAATCACGCCCAGGCTGTGTCCGTGGGCTGTATCCAGTGTGATTACATCCACTTCTTCGGCCACCAGTGCTGCAACCCGCTCAAGGGTGTCGGCGGTGATGCCAACCGCAGCTCCTACCATCAGTCGTCCATCGGCATCCTTGCAGGCATTGGGATGGTTCTTTACCTTCATGATATCCTTAAAAGTGATCAAGCCCTTAAGGCGACCCTCGTCATCGGTAACAGGTAGCTTTTCAATTTTATATTCCTGCAGAATTTGTTCAGCTGATTTAAGATCGGTGCCTTCTTTGGCCGTAATGAGCCGATCACGGGTCATCACTTCCTGTACACTTTTGCTCAGGTCTTTTTCAAAGCGCAAATCACGGTTGGTGATGATGCCAATGAGCTTGCCTTCAGCATCCACCACAGGAATGCCTCCAATGCGGTTGTCTTTCATCATGCGCAATGCAGTTTCCAATTTGGCATCGCCGCGAAGGGTAATCGGATCTTTGATCATGCCGCTTTCCGAGCGCTTCACTTTTTTTACCTCCTGAGCCTGCTGTTCAATGCTCATGTTTTTGTGAATCATCCCTATGCCTCCTTCTCTGGCAATGGCAATGGCCAGCTCCGATTCGGTGACGGTATCCATGGCCGCGGAAACAACGGGGATGTTGATCCTGATTTTTTTCGTGAGCCAAGTGGCTGTGTTTACATCGCGCGGAAGGATTTCTGAATAACGCGGAAGGACCAATACGTCATCAAACGTGAGCCCATCGTAAGAAATTTTTGAAGAGGTATTCATGCAAATAATGAGATAGCTTATTTGCAGTGCAAAATTAGTTGTTTTTTGCCAAGTTGTGAAGGACGTAGAACGAATTGCAATTCGTTCTTTAGGTGTACTTGCGTTTTCGAATCCAACCGTTGAGCAAACCAAAAATAAGGATGAGCAAAACGGGTAGACCCATGTTCATCCATTGCCAGAAGGTTTTTTCTTTCTTTACCTTGGCCTTATCCAGCAAACGGAGTGGAATTTTCTTGCTGCGAACACTGATGAGGTTGCTGGCATCGCAGAGGTAATCCACACAATTTAGCAGGAAGGTTTTGTTGGCGAATTCCATGGGCCTGCGAAGGAAACTAGAAGCGAATTTATCATACCCAAGGGGATAAACCTCACCCTGCGAACTGAGCTGGTTGCTGGCTAAATCACCATCACCTATGAAGATCATTTTGCCGTTCTCAATTTGGTTGGTGAAAGGAATTTTTACTTGCGCTTTGTAGCTTTCACGGTATTGGAAGGAACTTTTAAACTTCCCTTCACAAAGCACTGCAAAGGATTGATTGCCTTTATTGAACAACGCTGCATTGTCTTGCAAACCGAGCATGACCATGTCCATATCAATCAATACCGGGTTAAAGGCCACCCGCGAAGCCTCTGAACTTTT